>QHUQ01000265.1 GCA_003221985.1 Gemmatimonadota bacterium
TGACCTGTGCCTGCCATGACTTCGCGCCGCACCAGGAACGGCGGCTCGACTTCGACGTAGCCGTGCTCGCGCGTGTGCAGGTCGAGCATGAAGTTGATCAGGCCACGCGCCAGTCGCGCGCCGGCGCCCATCAGCACCGGGAATCCCGAGCCCGCGAGTTTGGCTCCACGCGGCAAGTCGAGAATGCCGAGCTTTTCGGCGATCTCCCAATGCGGCTTGCCGCCTTTGGGCGCCGGCGTTCCCCAGCTCCGCAGAATCGTCTGCTCTTCCGGCACGTCGGGCAGCGGCGGATTCGGGACGAACAGCGCCTTCGCTTCGAGGGTCGTCTCGATCTGGCGCAGCTCCGACTCGAGAGCGGTGATCCGCTCACCAAGCTTCCGCCGTGCCGCTGTCGTTGCTTCTGGCAATCCGCCTTGAGACTTCGCGACCAGCGCGTCCGCCTTCGCGGCGTCGTTGCGCTCCGCTTTCAGCGTGTCGAGCTGCGCGGTCAGCGTGCGGCGCTTCATGTCCAACGCTTCGATTTCGTCGAGCAATCGCGTCAACGACGGATCGCCGCGGCGTGCGAGTGCGGCTCGCACCTGACCGGGCGAGGCGCGCAACAACTTCAGGTCGATCACGATTTAGTGGCGCGGCACGCCTGGTTCGAGGCCGCGATATCCGCAGTTGGCGTCGACCAGAATCGCGAAGTCGATCCGGCGCCCGTTAGTAGTAGTGGACGTCGTGTCGATCTCCAGTACGTGCAGCTTCGCGTACAACACCCCGGGCACCCCATACGAACAGGTGAAGGGACTTGAATGCAGGATGAGCACGGTGTTGACGTTCACCACCTGTGCGCTGTCCAGATTGTAATTGCCCGTGGGCGCGATTTTGATCGAGTCGAATTGCAGCGCACTGAGCTGCAGGCCGGACAGCTTGCCGAGCTTCAGCGCGCCGGTCGGATAGAGTCGCGCGGTCCCCGCGGTATCGATGTCGAACGCGAAATCGAAGGGCGAGCCCTGATCGGTGCGGACCGTGTGCTGGCTGATGATCGAGTACCCTGAAGGCAGCGAGACCGGGGTGCCACTCAGCGCGTACAGCGACACCAACGAATCGACCGTGTTCGTGATGAAGGCCGCAGGCAATCCGAGAGGGTTTCCGCACGCGGCGAGCGCGGCACAAACGAGCAGACCTACAATGAAGGAGCGCATGGAGTGTGGACAACTTACAGGGGCACGTTCGAGTGGGTCAACCCACAGTCGCTGCTTGACTTCGACTTGGCGGAAACCTAGGTTGCCCGCGCGTATGGCGACCATCCGCGACGTCGTAGACGCGCTCAGCCGTTCCAACGGCGTGGACGCCGTGGTGGTAGTGGGCCGCGATGGGCTGCCCATCGATTCGCGCGTGGCCAACGGCGTCGATGCCGAGAGCGTGGCCGCGCTCCTGCCGTCGGCGATCAAGCACATGGCCGAGTTGGGCGGCGCCGGCGGACGGGGCGACTTCACTACCGCCGTTCTCGAATTCGGCCGTGGGCTCGCGATCGTTGCGGTCCTCAACGCCGAAGCACTCCTCATCGTGCTGGTGCAGCCCGCGACGAACGTGGGCGCGCTGCTGTTCGATCTGCGCCGACACCGCACCGCCATCGCTGGTCTGCTGTAACCCGACGGTCCGCCGGTGGCAGACTCCGCACGGCACCTTCTCGTAGTGGACGACGAGCCACATATCGGGATCGTCTTGCGTCCTTATCTCGAACAGCTCGGCTACCGCGTGAGCGTCGCCCGCACGCTCGACGAAGCGCGCAGCGCGCTGCGCGCCAATCCCGGAACCGACGGCCTGCTGCTCGACCTCCATCTGCCCGACGGCTCCGGCCTCGATTTCCTGCGCGACCTGCGGAAACAGCACGGCACCGCGCGGCTTCCCGTCCTCGTCCTCACGGCCGAGGGCGAAGATCGGATCCTCCGCGAGGCGCGCCGGCTCGGCGCCGGGCTGGTGACGAAACCGTTCAGTCCGACGAAGCTCAGCCAGCGCATCGCCATCATGTTCGGTGACGTGGAGCCGGAGGCCTCGTGAGTACGTGGGCCGCTATTCTCGCCGGCGGATCGGGCACGCGGTTCTGGCCGCTCTCGACACCCGAGCGACCCAAGCAGCTGCTGCCGCTGACCGGCGACCGGCCGCTGCTGACGCAGACGGTCGCGCGCCTGCGCGAGCTCGTGCCACCTGAGCGCACCTTGATCCTGACAGGACCGTCGCTCGTCGAGAGCGTCGCCGCGATAGTGCCGGAGATCCCCAAAGCGAACGTCTTCGCCGAGCCACGCGCCGCCTCCACGGCGCCGGCGCTCGCCTGGGCAGCGCACTGGATCGCCAAACACGACCCCGGCGGCCAGATGCTGTCGCTCCATGCCGACTGGGCGATTGGCGACGACCGCGCGTTTCGCGCCGCCGCGACGCACGCCCTCGACGTCGCCGCCGAGCACGATGTGTTGGTGACCGTCGGCGTGAAGCCGACGCGAAACGAGACGGGGTACGGCTACATCGTGCCCGGAAAGCCGCTCGGCCGCGCGCGCAAGGTGGGGCGCTTCATCGAAAAGCCAAGTCCAGCGCGGGCAGCGCTGCTGCGGCGACGCGGCGCCCTGTGGAATACCGGCCTGTTTGCCTGGAGCGCGGCGCGGTTCCTCGGCGAGGCCGGCGCGTATGCGGAGGAGCTTGCTCCCGGGTGGCCGGCGCTCACGAAGGGCGACGCGCCGCGTTTCTTCGCTGCGGTGACGCCGGTCGCCGTCGATGTGGCGGTGCTCGAGCGGACGAACCGCCTGGCGGTCGTGACGGGCGCGTTCTCGTGGGACGACATCGGCTCGTGGGACGCGCTGCTGCGCATTCGTCGCTGCGACGCGCGCGGCATCAAAGCGCTGGTGCAGAAGCTGTGACCCACGCGCTCTATCTCCTCGATCCCGATCCCACGCTCGCGTGGGCGCCGTTCGCCGGGATCCGGCCGCTGTCCGAGTTGCGCGCCGGGGCGCATTTGGTGCGCGAGCGGTGGGAGACGTTCGTCGGCACCGAAGCGGTAGCGATTTTCGCGCTCCCCCATCTCGCCGGATTCCCCGAGCCCGGCGTGCCACCGGTCGAGGCGCGGCGCGCCGTCGCCGGACCCGCGGTGATCGGCTCGTCCACGTTCGCGCCGCGCGGACTCGCGGGACCGTTACCAAATGCTGCCGCGCGACTCACTCATGAGGGGATCACCGTCGGGTGGGCGGTCCCGGCGGGGAGTACCTGGACGGGCCCGGTCTCGAACGCCCAGGCCATGAATGTGGAGGGCGTGCTGCTCCGCGGGGTCCATGACCTCGTCAGCGTGCTGGAGCAGCTGCTGCGCGAGGACGTCATCAAGCTGCTGGGCGATTCGGACCCGGTGCCCAAAGGCTCGATCGTGCTCGGCGACGCGGCCTGGGTGTCGGTGCGGGAAGCGGCGGTCGAGCCCGGCGTGGTCTTTGACACTCGCAACGGTCCGGTGGTCCTAGAGAGCGGAGTCGAAGTGCGGTCCGGTACCCGGCTCGAGGGACCGCTCTGGGTAGGAGCGAATACGCGAATCACGGGAGGAGCGATCCGGCATTCGGCGATCGGACCCTGGTGCGTCGTCCACGGCGAGGTGTCCACGACCGCGATGCTCGGCTATGCCAACAAGAGCCATTATGGGTTCCTGGGACACTCGGTGCTGGGCCGGTGGGTCAATTTCGGCGCCGGGACGACGACATCGAATCTCAAGAGCACCTACGGTCCCGTGCGGCTGGACGTCGCGGGCACGAAGCTGGAAACTGGACACCAGTTTTTGGGTAGTCTCATCGGCGATCACGCCAAGACCGCGATCGGCACGTTGCTGGATGCCGGTTCGGTGATCGGCGCCGGCGCCAGCGTCTTCGACGATGTGAAGGCACCCAAGTACGTAGCGCCATTTTCCTGGGGAGGCTCCGCATCCGAGCGGATGAGGCTGGAGAAGTTTCTCGCGACGGTCGAACGGGTGCTCCCGCGGCGACACGTTGAGGTGACGGAGCCGATGCGCTCGTACCTGGCGCGGGCCTTCGATTGGTTGACCCGGTGAGCGACGCGTCTCAGCGCTACCGCCGGCTCGGCAAGTACGAGCTGCATCAGCTGCTCGGCGAAGGGGCCATGGGCATCGTGTGGAAGGCCTACGACACGGTGCTGCGGCGCTACGTCGCACTCAAGCTCTTGAGCGCGAGCTTCCGCAAGACGAAAGACATGCAGGAGCGGTTCCTCCGCGAAGCGCGCGCGGCCGGCGCCATCCAGCACGCCAACATCGTCACGGTGTACGACCTCGGCGAGTCCGAGGGTCAGCTGTTCATCGCGATGGAGCTGGTGGAAGGGCGCGATCTCTCCGACATGATCGCGTTGCGCGATCCGCTCGCGCTGGAGCGCAAGCTCGACATCGCGATCGAGGTGCTGACCGGCCTCCACTTCGCGCATCAGCGCGGCGTGATTCACCGCGACGTGAAACCTTCCAACGTGCGCGTGATGCCCGACGGTCGCGTGAAGATCATGGACTTCGGGATCGCCCGGTTGCAAAAGGCCGACACCACCGGCTCGGGCGCGATCGTGGGCACGCCGACGTACATGGCTCCGGAGCAGATCACGAACGGCGCGATCACACCCGCCACCGACGTCTTCTCCATGGGCTGCATGCTCTACGAGCTGCTCTGCTACCAGCGGCCGTTCGAGGCGGAGTCCGTGCACGGCGTACTCTATCAAGTGCT
This sequence comes from Gemmatimonadota bacterium, assembly GCA_003221985.1. The sequence goes on from QHUQ01000265.1 coordinate 4,734, forward strand.
GACGACCGAGCCGCGGCCGCTGCGGACCGTGGCGCCGTCGATCCCGGCGGCGCTCGAGCGTGTGGTCGCGAAGGCGATGAACAAGGTCCCGCACGAGCGCTACGAGTCGGCCGGCCAGATGATGTCCACCCTGCAGCAGATCCGCGCGGCCTTGTCGGGCGCCGACGAAGAGGCGACGCAGCCGCTTGGGCGCTGGACCCCGCTGCCCCGCCCGATGTTGAA
>QHUQ01000273.1 GCA_003221985.1 Gemmatimonadota bacterium
CGGCTCGAAGCGACGCTCGGCACGATGAACGGTCTCGAACGTTTCCATGGTCATTTCTACAACTGGTATAACACGCGTGACCTGCGCCCGCTCGCTCCTAAATATCTTTCCTCGGTTGACAGCGGCAACCTCGCCGGCCATCTCGTCGCGCTCCACCAGTCATGTCAGGAGCTCATCAACCGCCCATTGCTTGGACCATGGGTGTTCTCCGGAATTACCGATGCAATCCTTCTCGTACGCGCATCGTCACGCGCGATCTCAGACGACCGGCGCACGCAAACGGTTACCCGGAAACACCTCGATGACGCTCTCGATGCACTAGCCGGGGCCCTCAATCCAGTCCCTGTAACTACAGGCGAGTGGGTCCTACGCCTCGCTGAGCTCGAGACCCTCGCGCGCACCCTGGTGGACATTGCGCGCACCTTGACCGCCGAACGTGGCGATAGCGCCGATGCAGAAGTACTTGTCTGGGCGGAGGCCGTCTTCGAGGACATCGAGAGTCACCTGCGCGATCTTGACATGGTACTTCCATGGGCGCGGCTTGTTTTTGGGAATGCTGTGCCTCATCCGACTATTGACGCGGAGCAAGCGTCAGGTTCGACCGAGATTGCACATTTATTTCTCACGCTACCGACGTTGGCCGACACGCCCGACCGCTGCGAGACAGCCATCGACGAACTCACCGCTTTTCGCGCGCGCTTGGCTAACGACAGCACCGTACAGCGTGATGCCAGTTCCCGAATCGATTCGCTTATCGACAGTCTGGCTGGCTCTGCCGCAGCCTCACGAGCGTTGGTCCGGCGGCTTTCGACTCTCAGCCAGCTGTCGCAGACGCTGTTCGACGCCATGGAATTCGATTTTCTCTTCGATCCAACGCGGAAGCTCTTTTCGATCGGCTACCGTGTCGCCGATAATAGCCTCGACCCAAGTTGTTACGACCTGCTAGCCTCTGAGGCGCGCCTCACAAGTTTCATCGCCATCGCCAAAGGTGATGTGCCCTCGACCCATTGGTTTCACCTCGGCCGTGCTTTAACACCTGTAGACCGTGGATCTGCGCTGGTCTCCTGGTCGGGGTCGATGTTCGAGTATCTCATGCCCGCGCTCGTGATGCGCTCGCCATCGGAGAGTCTGTTAGGCCAGACATGCGATCTTATCGTCCGCCGCCAGAGAAGATATGGAGCCGAACGTGGCGTTCCATGGGGGGTCTCAGAATCCGCCTACAACGCGCGCGACCTGAATCTTACTTATCAATACTCCAATTTCGGCGTCCCGGGTTTGGGCCTCAAACGGGGCTTGAGTGAAGACGTGGTCGTCGCCCCTTACGCGACGGCGCTGGCGGCAATGATCGATCCGGAGGCGGCAGCCGAGAACTTCGCGCGGCTGAGCGACGCCGGCGCGAGCGGACGTTATGGTTTTTACGAAGCGCTCGATTTTACGGCTACGCGAGTTCCCGAAGATCGCAGGGTGGCCGTCGTGCGCGCCTACATGGCTCATCATCAGGGCATGTCGCTCGTCGCGCTCGCGAATGTTCTCCATGACGGCGTCATGCGCGAGCGCTTTCACGCTGAGCCACGCGTGCAAGCGACCGAGCTGCTGCTACAGGAACGTACTCCGCGAGACGTCCTAGTCGCCCGGCCGAGGGCCGAAGAAGTCCGTGCGGTCGCAAACGTCCGCGATATTGTTCCACCTATCCTCCGTCGCTTCACCTCCGCTCACGACCCGACTCCCGGCGTCCACCTTCTCTCCAACGGGCGCTACGTCGTGATGATCACGGCGGCGGGCTCCGGATACAGCCACTGGCGAAATATTGCGGTTACACGATGGCTAGAAGACCGCACGCGCGACGCCTGGGGAACGTACGTTTTTCTTCGCGATGCACACACTGGCCAGGTCTGGTCGGCCGCTTACCAACCGAGCGGCGTCGAACCGGACAGTTATGAAGCGGCTTTTGCAGAGGATCACATAGAGATTCGGCGACGCGATGGCGCGATCGCGACTACGCTTGAAGTCGTCGTTTCGCCCGAGAACGACGCCGAGGTTCGCCGGGTGTCGATCACGAATCTAGGGGCGCGAGACCGAGAGATCGAGCTGACTTCATATGCTGAAATCGTCCTAGCAACTGCCGCAGCCGACCACGCCCATCCGGCGTTTTCCAAACTTTTCGTGCAGACGGAGTTTGTTCCCGAACTCGGTGGACTGCTCGCGACTCGCCGCCCCCGCTCCCCCGACGAGCCCCGGGTCTGGGCGGCGCACATACTCGTCACCGAAGGGGAAAGCGTCGGCGACCTCCAATGTGAAACCGATCGCGCTCGGTTTCTCGGCCGCGGCCGCGGAATCCGCACGCCGATGTCGATCATAGATGGCCATCCACTCACGAACACGGTCGGCGCAGTGCTCGATCCGATCTTCAGCCTCAGACGCCGGGTAAGGCTTGCGCCGGGGGCCACGGCGCGGCTAACCTTCTCGACGCTGATCGCGTCATCTCGCGACGATGCGCTTGCCCTGGCCGACGAGTACCGCGATCCGGCGACGTTTGAGCGGGCGGCCACGCTCGCGTGGACTCAGGCTCAAGTCCAATTACGTCATCTCGGTATAGATCCCGACGAGGCCTACCTTTTCCAGCAGCTCGCCAGCCACATCCTGTACTCGGATCCTGCAGTGCGGCCTTCGGCTGCGGTGCTTACCCGCAATACCCAAGGGCCCACGGCACTCTGGCAGTACGGAATTTCCGGCGACATCCCGATCGTGCTGGTGCGAATCGACGAGCCCGAAGATCAAGGAATCGTCCGACAACTGCTGCGGGCTCACGAATACTGGCGCATGAAGCAGCTAGCGGTCGATCTTGTAATTCTGAATGAACAGATCTCATTTCGGCTGACGATCGCACACTCCTCCAGACCGCCGCGCGTGCTGTCCTCTTGAGTCGCCGCGGCAGCTTGGCCGAGCAGGTTGTCCGTCAGCGATCGGAAGCAGCGGCGCTGCGATTACCTCGACATCGGCCTGAGCCGAAACCATCGGAGGTCTTGCCGCCGCGAACCGACCTCGAGTTTTTCAATGGCCTCGGTGGTTTTGATGCGAATGGCGGGGAATACGTGACGATACTAGGCGAGGGGCAATGGACACCGGCGCCGTGGATCAACGTCATAGCGAATCCCTCGTTTGGCTTCCAGGTTTCCGAGTCAGGCTCGGGTTACACATGGTCGGTCAACAGCCGCGAGAACCAGCTCACACCATGGTCGAATGACCCCGTCAGCGATCCGCCGAGCGAGACGATATATGTCCGCGATGAAGACAGCGGCGATCTGTGGGGCCCAACGGTGCTGCCGATCCGCGAAGAGGCTTCGCTGTATACCGCGCGACATGGTCAGGGCTACAGCCGCTTCGAACATACGTCACACGGGATCGCGCTTGACCTCCTGCAGTTCGTGCC
>QHUQ01000274.1 GCA_003221985.1 Gemmatimonadota bacterium
AGATCGCGGACGAGATCTACCAGTTCAAGGACTGGGACCGGAAGAAGCTCCACGTCCTGCTCAGCCTCGATCCGGAGAGCGTGGACGTGACGAAGCAGGGCGTGAAGCGCGCCGACCACGACTTCGCCAACGCCTGGACCAACGAATACGGCAAGGGCCGTGTCTTCTACACCGCGCTCGGCCACCGCGAGGAGGTGTGGGCCGACCCGCGCTTCCTCACCCACCTCGTCAACGGCATCGCGTGGACGCTGCGCGACGCGCCGCCGGCCCGCCCGGCGGCGGCCACCGGCGAAGAAGGCTTCCAGTGGCTGCTGCAGGCCGCGGCGCCTCCCGCCGAGTGGAAGCAGGTGGGCCCGGGCGGCTTCAAGCTCGACAACGGCGTCGCCACCGCCAACGGTGGCATGGGCCTGTGGTACCTCGACGGCCCCCGGTTCAAGGACTTCGTGCTGAGGCTGGAGTACCGGCAAGCCAAGCCGAGCGCCAACTCGGGCGTCTACGTGCGCTTCCCGCGTGTGGACGGCACCCCCAACCTCCCGATCGACGAGGGCTACGAGATCCAGATCTACAGCAGCGAGCCGGCGAAGAACGCGACGGGCGCGATCTACAGCTTCCAGCCCCCGAGCGAGGTGCCGCAGAAGCCGGCGGGAGAGTGGAACGACATGGAGATCGCGGCCACCGGCCAGAAGTACACCGTGCGCTTGAACGGCAAGGTCATCAACACCTACACCGGCAGCCGGGCCCTCGAAGGGATGATCGGGCTGCAGAACCACGACGACGAGGTCGCTTTCCGCAACGTCCGCGTGAAGGAGCTGCGCTGATGAAAACGCCTGTCCGGCTGAAGCTGTCCGCGATGATGTTCGTGGAGTACTTCGTCTGGGGATCGTGGTACGTGACCCTTGCCACGTACCTGGGTACCACGCTGCACTTCCCGGGCGCGCAGATCGGCTCGGCCTACAGCACCACGGCGATCGCCGCCATCATCTCGCCGTTCTTCGTGGGCCTGGTGGCCGACCGGTTCGTCTCCACCGAGAGGATCCTGGCCGTCCTGCACATCGTGGGTGCTGCGGCCATGTACTACGCCTCGACGCTCACCACCTTCTCGGCGTTCTACCCGGTGCTCCTCGTCTACACGCTGTGCTTCATGCCGACGCTGGCGCTGACCAACTCGCTCTCGTTCCGCCACATGGACGACCCGGGCAAGGAGTTTCCCGCGGTGCGCGTCCTGGGCACGATCGGCTGGATCGTGGCCGGCCTCATCATCGGCGCGCTCGGCGTCGAGGCCAGCGCCCTCCCTCTTCGGATCACCGCCGCAGCGTCGGTTGCATCCCGCTGCAGTTCTACTACACCTTCACGAACCTCTTCCTCAACGAGATCGGCGTGCAGAACGCGGCGGGCAAGATGACCTTCGGCCAGATGTCCGAGATCTTCTTCATGCTCGTGATGCCGTTCTTCTTCGTGCGCCTCGGCGTGAAGAAGATGATGCTCATCGGCATGGCGGCCTGGACGGCGCGCTACCTGCTGTTCGCCTACGGCAACAACGCCTCGCTCGTCTGGATGCTGTATATCGGCATTCTCCTCCACGGCATCTGCTACGACTTCTTCTTCGTGACCGGGCAGATCTACGTCGACCGCCGCGCGCCCGGCGACCTGCGCGCGGCGGCGCAGGGGCTGATCGCCTTCGTCACGCTCGGCGTCGGCATGTTCATCGGCTCGTGGGCCTCCGGCCGCGTCGTCGACAGCTTCACCCGCGGCGACGGCGTGCACGAGTGGGAGCGCATCTGGATGGTGCCGGCCGCGGGCGCGGCCGCAGTCCTGGTGCTGTTTGCGCTCTTCTTCCGCGCGGCTGATTCGCAGGCGGAAGCGGTCTCGCGAGCGCCGGTCACCGTGGAACCCTGAGGCCACCAGGTATTCAATGACTCAAGGCTTGGGAAAGATTTACTGCGATGGGAGGCGAACGAACCACAAAGAACACAAAGCCACAAAGAAACACGAGAATTGGCTTTGTGGTCTTTGTGAGCTTCGTGGTTCATCATGACGAAAACTCTCTCGGCCGTCGTCTTCGCCGTGTGCCTGGCCGGTTCGTTGCTGGCGCAAGGCGATCCGCAGCCCACTTGCCGTATGTGTCCGGCGACGTTTATCGGCAGCGACGAAATCCAGGCCTACGTCAAGAAGGCGATTGCCGAGAAGCTGACCGATCAGCAGGTCCGCGACGTGGAGATCGGCAAGAGCCACGTCGGCATCGGCGTCGTGCACCGCGGCCGGCTGGCGACGCCGGCGCCGGAGTCGGTGGCCGAACACGACCTGGTCAGCGAGGTCTATCACGTGATCGACGGATCGGCCACGCTCGTGACCGGTCCGGATCTCGTGGGGAAGAAGCGTCGCCCTGCAGACCTGGAGACGGTTCGACTGTTCAACGGGCCGGGGAACAATTCCGAATCGATCCGAAACGGGGTGACGCACGAGCTCAAAGCCGGGGACGTGATTGTCATCCCGGCCGGTACCGGCCACTGGTTCACGAAAATTGACGATCACATTACTTACCTGATGGTGCGCATCGATCCCGACAAGGTGACGCCGCTCCGCGACGAAGCCGCCTCCCGGGCGTACCTGCAGAAGCCCAAGAAGGGCGGGTAGGGCAGTTCGGGCGGGCCCTACCTGCCTTCTTTCAGCTCAGCCGCTTGTAACGTCAATGCCTCTTGACATTTAACGGGCTCCGTTCACAATCGTGTCGGGTTTCCATCGGGTGCGGGATCCGCGCTCCGGCGAGCCGGATCGAGTCAGATTGCCGGTAAACCTGAAGTCGCCGAGGTGTGCCGATGATCGTCCCCGGGGATCCGATCGATCAGGACGCGTTGCGCGTCCGCAGCGAGTTCCTCGAAGTGCCCGGCCTGACGGTCAGCGCTCCGCAGGTGGCGCGGATGTTCGGGTTGCGATCCGAGCATGCCGGCGCGATTCTCGCCGCCCTTGAGCGCGAGCATTTTCTCGCCCGGACTGGGAACGGCACCTACCACCTTGCGCCATCGCCGATTCCCGAAAGCTGAAAGCTTGTGATCGACTCGCCGGACACTGAGTAGATCCACGAATTCCCTTCTGCGGACGGGTGCTTCACCCGTGCCGTTCCCGTAACACCCGGATTAAGGATCACGTGATCTTTCTGGCGCCATCTCCGAGATGCGATAGAGATGCGAATCGGTGCGGATGAAGATCGATCCGCCCGACACCGCCATCGACGCCAGCGTGTCGCCTTCAAGCGTGTTCGTGGCCAGCTTGCGGAATTCTCTGCCGGCGGCGACGACCGTCGCCACGCCGCCTTCGCTGAGGAAATAGATGCGGCCTTCGGCAAAGACCGGTGAGGCCGAGTGGTCGCCGCCGCCCAGCCGCTGGATCCAGAACGTCTCACCGGTCTTCGCATCGAGGCAGGTGGCGATGCCGGCATCGTTCACGACGTAGAGCTCGCCGCCGGCGAGCAGCGGCGACGGCGTCAACGGCGCCGCCCGCCGGAGCGTCCAGGCCACGTGCGTCGCGGTGACATCGCCGGCGCCGTCGGCGCGAACCGCGATCAGCAGCGGCTGCTGAAATCCTGTCGCGATGAACACCAGGCCGTCGCCATAGACCGGCCGCGGCACGTTCGAGAAGCCGTCGCCGTAGCCGACGCGCCAGATCTCGCGGCCGGTCTGGGGATCGTAAGCCGTCGCCCGGAAGGCGCCGGGGCTGACCAGCTCGTCGCGATCGGCGACGCTGATGACGAGCGGCGTCGCGTAGGCCTGATCGAATGGACGGCGCCGCGGTGTCCGCCA
>QHUQ01000275.1 GCA_003221985.1 Gemmatimonadota bacterium
GATTCTGTAGGCTGGGCCCGCGGACGTCGCGGGCCCTTTCTTTTCTAGTCATGCGTCCGCTCGACGTTGTTGTCATCTTCGCGTATTTCACCGCCGTCATTGTGTTCGGCCTGCTCCTGGCCGGACGGCAACGCGACGCATCCGATTATTTTCTCGGGCATCGGGGCCTCCCCTGGTGGGCCCTCATGTTTTCCGTGGTCGCGACCGAGACGTCCGCGCTCACCGTCATTTCCGTGCCGGGCCTCGCGGCGCGCGGGGACCTCACCTTTCTCCAGATCGCCTTTGGGTATCTCCTCGGTCGCATCGGCGTCGCGGCGCTGCTGCTGCCCGGCTACTTCGAAGGCACGCAGGATACGGCCTATCAGCGGCTCGAGCACCGTTTCGGGCGAGTCGCCCGGCGCACCGCATCCGGCGTGTTTCTGCTGACGCGCGCCCTCGCCGACTGCGTCCGCATCTTCGCCACGGCAATCCCCCTGGCCATTATCACGCACTGGAGTCTGCCGGTCGGGATCGCGGCAATCGGGTGCGTCACACTGGTGTACACGTGGGTCGGCGGACTCCGCGCCGTCGTCTGGGTGGACGTCATCCAGCTCGGCGTCTATCTGCTCGGCGGGATCGCGACGCTGATCGTCGCCACGCATAGCGCCGGTGGTGTCGAAGCTTTCGGGCGTGCATGGGACGCGAGTAAGCTCACGGCAGTTGATTTTTCGTTCTCGCTCACGAAGACCTATACATTCTGGGGCGGACTGATCGGCGGGGCGCTGTTGTCGGCGGCGTCGCACGGCACCGATCACCTGATCGTGCAGCGGCTGCTCGCGGCGCGGAACCTCAAGGATGCGCAGCGTGCCCTCATCGGATCCGGTCTGTTCATCATCGTGCAGTTCGCACTATTCCTGCTGGTGGGAACGAGCCTCTGGCTGGCGGGAGCGGATCAGCCCGGCATGCGCGGTGATGCGATCTATCCCACCTTCATCGTCACACACCTCCCCGGCGGCATCGCCGGGCTCGCGGTTGGCGGGATTCTGGCGGCGGCCATGAGCAGCCACGCGTCGGCGGTGAACTCGCTCGCTTCCGCCTCGACGCATGACTTCTATGCGCCGCTGACAGGCCGTCAGGACCCTGCGCAGCTGTTGCGGGTGGGACGCTGGCTCACGCTCGTCTGGACCGTCATTCTCGTCGCCGGCGCGATCGCATTCCGTGATCAGAACACACCCGTCGTGCAGCTCGCGCTCAGCATTGCCTCGCTGACCTACGGATCGCTCCTGGGCACCTACATCCTCGGTGGTGTCTGGCCGCGCGCCCGGCAGATCGATGTCATCATCGCGTTGATCGTGAGCATCGTCGTGATGGCCCCGATCGTTCTCGGCGCGGTGATTCCGCACTTCCCCGTGCATTGGCTCCCCGGTCTCGCGTGGCCGTGGTATGTGCCACTGGGAACGGCGGTGACGGTGGCGGTGGGGATGGTTTCGTCATTCGTGGGGAGCGACGGAAGGACGGAAGGACGGAACGTTCATGTCAGCTGAGTCGCCTTCCGTTCCGTCATCCCGTCCTTCCGTCGTCTTACTTGGCATTGACTGCGGTGGCTCCCATACCGCGGTTGTCGTGGGAGACCTCCAGGGCCGCATTCTCGCGCGCGCCGAAGGTCCCGGCTCGGCGATGCGGCCCGGCGGGGCAGAACGCTCGGCGGCCGTCATCCTCGACGTCGCGCGGCGCGCGGCGACGCAGGCCCAGATCGCCCTCCCCGCGGCCGTGGCGCTGGTCGGGGCCGCCGGTGCCGGTCGCGCGCCGGAGCAGGAGGCGCTGGCCGCCGCCATCGCCACCGCCGGGGTCGCGGAGCACGTGGAGGTGCGCGGCGACATCGAGGTCGCGTTGGCGGCGGCGTTCGGCGACGGACCCGGCATCCTGATCAATGCCGGCACCGGTTCGATCGCCTATGCCCGCGGGCCGGATGGCCGGCTGCACCGCGCCGGTGGCCACGGCTGGCAGCTCGGCGACGAAGGCGGCGGCTATTGGATGGGGCGTCGCGCACTCGCGGCGGCCGCGCGCGCGCACGACGGCCTCGAGGAATCCTCCACCCTGCTGGAGCGGTTGCTGGTCGCGTTGGGATTGCAGAGGTTCGACGATCTGATCCGCTGGACCGCGACCGCAACGCCGGCGCAGGTCGCTGCGCTCGCGCCGCATGTCCTGAATGCCGCGCGCGAGGGCGAGATCGTCGCCCAGCGAATCATCGCCGATGCGGCGCTCGAGCTGTCCCAGCTGGTGCGTGTGTTGACGCGCCGTTTTCCGGAAACCGACACCATCAAGCTGGCCACGACGGGCGGGCTGTTGCGTCCCGGGTCGCCGCTGCTCACGGCGCTCCGCACCAATCTCGCGGCCAATTTGCCGCGCACGCGTCTGTCATCCGAAGGCGGCAGCGCGGTCGACGCGCCGGTGGGCGCGCTGCGGCTCGCGGCAAAACTACTCTAGATACTTGGGCCGACCTCGCCCTCACGGCGCACCCGGCTGTGCCGCACACTATACAGGAAATAGATCGCGATGCCGATCCCCATCCACAGACCAAACCGCAGCCAGGTGAGCAGCGGCAGATTGTACATCAGGTAGAAACAGAACGCGGCCGACACAATCGGCAGCACAGGAACCCACGGCGTCTTGAACGGGCGCGGGCGACTTGGGTCACGGCGGCGCAGCACGATGATGCCAACTGCCACGATTACGAACGCGAACAGGGTACCGATGTTGGTCAGTTCGAGCACCCAGCCGATTGGTGCGAACGCCGCCGAGACGGCCACGAAGATCCCCGTGATGATGGTCGTGACGTGGGGTGTCTTGTACTTGGGGTGGATCTTGGACCGCCCAGTCGGCGTGAATGTATTGCAACGCGACAGCGAGCGGATCGGGGACGTTGAGCTGGTCCCAGGGAATGATGCCGGTGAGCACCAGGGCAATCGCGATGTACAGCGCGGTACAGATGATGAGCGACCAGATGATCCCCCGCGGAATGTCGCGCTGCGGATTGCGCGCTTCTTCGGAGGCGGTACTGACGGCATCGAACCCGATATACGAGAAGAAGATGATGGCGGCGCCGACGCTGATCCCCTTGATGCCATTCGGCGCGAAGGCAGGCGTCGTCCACTGCCCAGGCTTCACATAGTTCAACCCGACGATCAGGAAGAGTCCGATGATGGCCACCTTGATCACGACCATCATGGTGTTCACCCACGCCGATTCCTTCGTCCCGATCACCAGCACGCCGGTGATGATGGCTACGATCACCAGGGCGGGAAGGTTGAACACGATCGGGATTGGGCCAAGGTGCGGGGCGGCAGCGACGAGGTCGGGATTGTGCAGCGCCGTGCGTAGATCGGTCACCAACCAGCGCGGTAGCTCGAGCCCCAGGCCTCTCAGCAGCGAATCGAAGTAGCCCGCCCAGCCGATCGCCACGGCGACATTTCCGACCGCGTACTCCAGAATCAGATCCCAGCCGATGATCCACGCGAAGAGCTCCCCCAGCGTGGCGTACGCATACGTGTACGCGCTACCGGAGATGGGGATCATCGCGGCGAATTCGGAATACGTGATCGCGGCGAAGGCACTCGTCACGCCGGCAAGAATGATGGAGATGTCGATGGCGGGCCCAGCCCCTACGTGACCCGAGTCGCCGCTGATCGCCGTCCCGATCGCTGCAAAGATGCCAGCGCCGATGATGGCCCCGACGCCGAGAGCGGTGAGCTGGACCGGGCCGAGCGAGCGCCGCAGCCCGCCGCCCACCTCACCGTCGGCGATGCACTGGTCCACGGTCTTCCGGGCGAACAACTGTCCTCTGAGCACGGAATCAACCTGCCTTGAGATGTGTGACGACGATGCTACGGAATGACGGTGACGCTCGCGACGTAATCGACGTGCCGTCCATCGCGGGTCGTCGCCGGGTTGAACAGGTATCCCATCATCCGTTCCGTGAACTCGCGGCGGTAGCCCGAGTCCCTGATGGGAGGAGTCACCTCGACCCGGGTGACGCGGCCTTCGGCGGTAACCCAGAACCGGACCTCGTGGCGCCGGCCCCGGGCTTCACGCGGTGCGCCCGGCGGCGGAAAAATCGTCCAGCGCGGCGAGGCGGGGAAAATATCACTCGCATTGCCGCCCGAGCCAGCGCCGGAATCGACCCCGACACCAGTCCCGGTGCCCGTGCCTCGCCCGCCTCCCGAACCCGGACCTTGCCCTGCCCCACCAGCCGTCCCGGCGCCCGTCCCGACCGCCGCCGACGGCGGCGGCGCGATGACGACGGCCGGCGGAGGCACCTCGATCTTGACCGGCTCCGTGGCCGGGACGGCGATCGTGGGCACGGTGACTGCCGGTGGCTGTGGGATGTCGTGCGCCTGTGCCGCGGACGTTGCAGGCAACGCGAACCAGCTGACCGCCGGGCGCCCGCCCCCTCCCCCGCCCCCGCGTGGACCTGAGCCGCCGCCGCCTTCGAACAAGGCGGCGCCGCGCCACAGCACGAGGACCGCGATGGTGAGGTGCGCGACGAACGACAGTGCGGTCGCCGGCCCTTCACGCCGCCGCGGCAGCGGCAGCGCGTAACTATCGAATACGGGACGAGAATCGGAGGGCACGATGAATAGATACACTGGAAAGAAAAACGGGGCATCGTTTCAGCCCCGTTTCATGACGTTGCGGTAGGGCCGCAGCATGCTGCGCCCCTACTCGTCCGCACCCGCGTCGATCAATGTGCGGCTGGTTCCGCCGGCGTAAAGCCGATCACCTGCACGCCGGCGCCCTTCGCCACGTCCATCGCGCGGACGATGTCGCCGTATTTGCGGTTCGGCGCCGACTTGATGAACAGCAGCTTGGCGGGACGTTGATCGTACAACTCGTGGAACTTTGCGTCGAGCTGCTCGAACGGTACCGGTTGCGTGTTGACCGCGTACGAGCCGTCGGGCTTCAGCTCCAGCACGATCTGATCGCTCTGCTGCTGCTTTTGCTTGGGCTGGTTCTTCTGCTCCGGCGGGACCTGCACATCGAAATCCCGCCGCGACAGCGGCAGGGTGATCATGAAGATGATGAGCAGCACCAGCAGCACGTCGATCATCGGCGTGACGTTGATGTCCGCGCTCAGGCCGCTGCCGGAGCCTCCGCTTCCCATGGCCATGGGTCAGTGCTCTCCGCGGGGCGCGCGTTCCTGCTCGGCAATGGCGCCGATCACGCGTACTCCCGCCTTGCGGGCGATTTCGAGCCCCGTCTGCACGCGCCCGTACTCGATCCCTTCGTCCGCCTTGAGATAGAGAATCTTGTCCACCGTGCGGGTGGCGTACAGCGACGTCAGCTGCCCGGGCAGATCCTCGTCGCTGATGAAGCGCGGCCCGGTGTACTTGCCCGTCCGCGGATCAGTGATGTCGAGATAGAACTTGCCGTCACGATCGATCCCCAGGCGGACTTCACCTTCCGTTTCCTCGCGCGAATCGGGATTCTTGGCGCGCGGAATCGACGCCTGGAACGCCATTTGGTCGCTATCCCTTGATCGGGCCGCTGGTCTGCGACGTCTTCTGGGTCTGGAATTCCTTGGTGAAGATCGACCGGCCGAACTCGCTGCCGACGCTCTTGATGAGGTAGTCGATCAGCTCCTTCGATGTGTAGGTCATTTCCACCGTGAGGAAGTCGATCTTGGTGGCGAAATAGTTGTACAGCCACACCGCCGGAATCGCGACGAGCAGACCGAACGCCGTCGTGATCAGCGCTTCCGCGACGCCGCCTGTGATCGCGACGGGCGAGCCCGAGCCACCCGACGCCGACATGCCTTGGAACGCCGTCACGATACCCATCGTCGTGCCGAGCAATCCGACGAACGGTGCGGTGGCGCCGGTCGTCGCCAGAATGCCGAGGCCGCGCTTCAGCTCGGCCGTGATGATGAGCATCTGCCGCTCGACCGCCCGCTCGGCCGAGTTGATGTCGGCGGCTGTGATCGTCGCGCGGTCGCGCAGCAGCGGCTTCACCTCAGCGAGCGCCTCGCCCAGCACGCGCGCGACGTGACTCTTCTTGTTTTTCTCGGCCAGCGCGATGGCGCCGTCGAGCTGCTCCTCCTGCAGGTAGCGCGAGAACTCGGGCGCAAACTTGCGCGTCTCCTGCTGCGATTTTCTGAGGTAGATCTGCTTGGAAATGCTGACTGCCCACGACCAGGCCGACATGACGAACATGACGACCACAATGCCTTTGGCGAACAAGCCCATCGACGCCCATAGATCAGCGTAACTCATCGTGTCTCCCTATCGCTTGATTTTGAAATCGATCGGCAAATTCACCAGCACGCGAACGGCACGGCCATGCACGCGCGCCGGGCGGAACAGCGCCCGCAGCACGTAGTTCTTGGCCGGCTGATCGAAGCCGGGATTGGGACTCTGAATGACTTTCACCGACGGGGGCTCGGCGCGCCCCGCCGTGTCGATGATCGCCTGCACCAGCACACGCCCCTGCACGCCTGCCTGGCGCAACAGATCAGGATATTGCAGCGACGGCCCCGACAATACTTCGGGCCGCTCCTCCACCACCGACTCCATGAACACCTGATCGGACGGCACGAGACCGGTCCCGATGCCGCCCTCGACGCCCGTTCCCGTGTAATCCTTGGGGTCGAAGTGCTCTTGGAGATTGATGGGCGGAATGTTCGTGGGAATGTCCGTCGGCGCGACGACCGTCTGAAACCCCTTGAGCTGCGGGACGTCCACGATGGGCGGCTGCTCCTCCGGCTTTTTCTGCTCATCCTGATTCAGGAACACCATCGCCGTGTCGATGGTCGCTCCCGCGTCTTTTTGTCCCGCCGTGAGCGTCGCAACGACCGCCCCCAGGACGATCACGCTGTGTCCGATCAGCGACACGAAACCGAGGCCAAAAGCACCCTTCTTGTCGGTTTTACGATTGGACTCGATCAGGTTATTGAACACCGCCGTTCCCTCCCGGGCTAGGTGGCTCATTAATAAGTACCCATCAGCATTACAGCCGCTAGTAGATCGAACATTACAAAACGATGACAGCCGGATGAGCCTTGGGCCGACTAGATCGCGGGGCGCCCGCCAGATCGTCGGCCCAAGGCTCATCCGGCTGT
>QHUQ01000276.1 GCA_003221985.1 Gemmatimonadota bacterium
CGCCTGATGGGGGGGTGCATGGTCTGTTTACGATCACCGGCCGCAGCGATGCCCATGGTTGTGCCATCTCGCAACCAGACTTCCTGGCCGCCGCCGCCCGCCAAAACCTGATCTTCCGGATTCCAACCCCTGTCTTCGGGGCCGGATTAATTGAAGCGATTGATGACGACACGATCCTCATGAACATGCAGGCCAACAGTACAATGAAGCAGTCGCTAGGTATTCGGGGTCGCCCCAATACCAGTGGTCGCCCCAACACCAGTGGAAATGACGGCACGCTTACTCGCTTCGGTTGGAAAGCCCAGAACAAATCGCTTGAGCTGTTCTCGGCCGAAGCCTACTACGTCGAGCAGGGCGTAACCAACGATGTGTTCCCGCAAGAGCGGGATGAGACGTCAGGCTGCCTGTTTAATGCGACGCCGGAGAGTTCAGTCCACTTCGACGAGACAAATCCCATCGACGTTCCAAGCGACGTGGTGAAGTTCGCAGTCTTCATGCGGTTCCTCGCGCCACCGACGCCGGCGCAGGACAATGCGTCCATCATCCGTGGCCGGAAGTTGTTCGGGGACATCGGCTGTGCCCTCTGCCACACGCCGACGCTACACACAGGCAAGGTGGTCGTCGAGGCCCTGCGCAACAAGGACGCGAATCTCTATTCTGATCTACTCCTGCACAACATGGGCTCAGGACTGGCCGATGACATTAGTCAGGGCGACGCCCGCGGCGATGAGTTCCGCACCGCACCCTTGTGGGGTTTCGGGAAGCGAATCTTCTTCCTCCATGATGGAAGCACGAGGAACCTACTGGAAGCGATTCGGGCCCACGCAAGCCAGAGTGACGGGCGCTATCCCGCCTCTGAAGCCAATCAGGTAATTGCTCAGTTCAATCGACTCCCAGAACCCGACAAGCAGAACATTCTGAACTTCCTGCGCGGACTGTGAGGAAGGGGCAACCAAGGACATGAGGCGACGAAGGCCCTGCGGAACGTAAAGCCTTCGTCAGCTCATCGGACACCGCCGCACATAGCCGGCGCGCAGGCGTGCGAACCAGAGTCGCACGCGGTCGAGGTAGAGGTACACAACCGGAGTCGTGTAGAGCGTGAGCAACTGGCTGACGAGCAGCCCACCCACGATCGCAATGCCGAGCGGCCGCCGCAACTCCGACCCCACGCCCGTCCCCACCGCCAGCGGCAGCGCGCCCAGCAGCGCCGCCATTGTGGTCATCATGATCGGCCGAAATCTCCGCACACAGGCCTCATAGATCGCGTCGAGAGCGGTCTTCCCCCCCGCTCGCTCCGCCTCCAAGGCGAAGTCGATCATCATGATGGCGTTCTTCTTCACGATGCCGATTAATAGAACGATGCCAATCAGCGCGATCACACTCAGTTCAGTCTTGAAGAGCAGCAGCGCGAGCAGCGCGCCCACCCCCGCCGAGGGCAGCGTGGACAGGATCGTGAGCGGGTGGATATAGCTCTCGTACAAGATCCCGAGCACGATATAGACCGTCACGAGCGCCGCCAGGATCAGCCACGGCTGATTGGCCAGTGAGGCCTGGAACGCTTTCGCCGTTCCCTGAAGGCTGCCTCGAATCCCGCCCGGTAAGCCAATCTGCTGCGTGTCCATCCCGATCGCCTTCACCGCCTCCCCAAGCGCGACCCCCGGAGCTAAATTAAACGAGAGCGTCGCGGACGGAAACTGGCCTTGATGGTTCACCGCGAGTGCCGTCGCGGATGATTCGTAATGCGCCACTGCGCTCAACGGTACTTGCATGCCACCTGCCGAGCGGACATAGATGTCGTGCAGCGTTGCAGGGTTTTGCCAGAACCGTGGGGCGACCCCCATCACGACGTGATACTGGTTCAAGGGCGTGTACATGATCGACACCTGCCGCTGACCGAACGCATCGTAGAGGGTATCGTCGATGAGCTGCGGCGTGATGCCCAGCCGTGAGGCTGTGCTGCGATCAAACACCACCGAGGACTGCGTGCCGCGGTCCTGTTGATCGCTGTTCACATCGACCAGCCCGGGCACTGTGCGGAGCTGCTGTTCCACACGAGGGGCCCACTCAGTGAGCTCCGTCAGGTCATCTCCCTGGAGCGTGTACTGATATTGGGCGCTGCTCGCCCTTCCTCCGATCCGAAGATCTTGGACCGCCTGCAGATAGGTCGGCGCGCCCGGTATTTTAGCGAGCTTTCCCCGGAGTCTCCCAATCACCTGATCCGCGCTGAGCTTCCGGTCCTCGAGCGGCTTCAACGCGACGAACATCCGCCCGGTGTTGGTCGTACTGCCGCCCCCGCCGCTGAAGCCGATCACCGTGTCGACGGCAGGATCACTCTTGATGATCTCGACCACCTCAGTGAGCTTCTGGCGCATGGCCTGAAACGAAATGTCCTGCGCCGCCTGGATGTTTCCGCTCAAACGTCCGGAATCTTGCTGGGGGAAGAACCCTTTGGGAACGACGATGAACAAGTAGACGTTGAGTGCGATGGTGAGAAGGGTGAGAGCGAGCATGCCTCGCTGATGCCGCAGCGCCCAAGAGAGACTCGACTCGTAGCGGGACAGCATCCGCTCGTAGACCCACTCACTCGCTCTGTACAGCAGCCCTCGGACACGGGCTTTCTCCCGAGAGGGTCATCGACAGGACGGTGAAGGCAATCTCCTTCGCCCCACGCAAGGCTGCCTCTCGAGGAGGCATCCCCTGTTCACGGTACCGGCTGATATTCTCGAGAACCACGATGGCGTCGTCGACGACGAATCCGGTCGCGATCGTGAGCGCCATGAGGGAGAGATTATCCAGACTGTACCCACACAGGTACATGACGCCGAAGGTACCGATGAGCGAGACCGGCACTGCCACGCTTGGGATGATCGTGGCCCGGACATTGCGTAGGAAGGCGAACACCACCAAAATCACGAGGATGACCGAGATCACGAGCGTGCGTTCCACGTCTCGCAGCGATGCGCGAATCACCGGCGTCCGGTCCATCACCACCGAGAGCGTGATGCTCCCGGGAATGGACGCCTCCAGCTGCGGGAGCAGGTCGCGGACGCGATCGACGGTCTCGATGATGTTCGCTCCCGGCTGTCGGTAGAGGATCACTAATACGGCCGGCTTACCATTCGCCAACCCCGTCGTCCGTACATCCTCCACCGACTCCTCGATGGTCGCGACGTCCGACAGCCGTACGGCCCGATTGTCTCTGTAGGCAATGATCAGAGGCCCGTACTCCTCTGCCCTGCGGAGCTGATCGTTGGTCTTGATTTCCCAGGTTCGCGTCTCGTTCGTCAGTTGTCCCTTGGGCCGGTTCACGTTCGTGGTGCTCAGCACACGGCGGACGTCCCCGAGCCCGATGCCGTAACTGTTCAGCGCGGTGGGGTTCAGCTCCACGCGAACGGCCGGCAGCGATCCGCCCCCGACCGTCACTTGCCCAACACCCTCCACCTGAGACAACTTTTGTTGAAGAATGGTTGACGCGGCGTCGTACATCCGTCCTCGCCCGACCGTGTCCGAGGTCAGCGCCAGGATGAGAATGGGCGCATCAGCCGGGTTGACCTTGCGGTAGATAGGATTGCTCGGGAGGGCTATTGGTAAGTAGCTGCGCGCCGCATTGATCGCTCCCTGGACATCGCGGGCGGCGCCGTCGATGTTGCGGCTCAAGTCAAACTGCAGGACGATGCTGGTGGACCCGAGAGTACTGGTGGAGGTCATCTCGGTCACGCCCGCGATGCGCCCGAACTGACGTTCGAGCGGAGCTGCCACGGACGTCGCCATGGTTTCCGGGCTTGCCCCGGGCAAATTTGCCGAGACCTGGATCGTCGGGAACTCCACGGACGGCAGGGCGGCGACCGGAAGCAAACGGAAGGCGACCGCCCCGACGAGCGCGAGGGCAATCGTCAGGAGCGTCGTCGCGACGGGTCTTCTGATGAAGGGCGCTGCGATGTTCATGCGGGTTTACCCAGCGCTCGGACCGAGCGCTTCGTGCTTCGACGGGACTGCGCGGCGTTTGGCGACACGCTTCGCCAAACGGTCGAACGCGAGATAGACCACCGGCGTCGTATAGAGCGTGAGCATTTGGCTGAAAATGAGGCCTCCGACGATCGAGATCCCGAGCGGCCGTCGAAGCTCCGATCCCATGCCCGTGCTGACGGCCAACGGCAGGGCCCCTAGCAACGCCGCCATCGTGGTCATCATGATCGGCCGGAACCGCCGAGAATCGCGCCGACCCCTGCCGACGGCAGCGTGGACAGGATCGTGAGCGGATGAATATAACTCTCGTACAGGATGCCGAGCACGATGTAGACCGTCACAAGCGCCGCCAGGATCAGCAGCGGCTCATTGGTCAGCGCAGCCTGAAAGGCCTGGGCCGTCCCCTGGAAGCTGCCGCGAATGCTGGCCGGAAGGCCGATCTGGTGCGCGGCTGTCTCGACCGCCTGCACTGCCGCTCCCAGCGAGACGCCCGGGGCCACGTTAAACGACACGGTCACCGCCGGGAATTGCCCCTGGTGGCTGATGACGAGTGGCGCGGTCGTCTCCGTCAATTGCGTGAACGCGCTCAAGGGCACCTGGCCGCCGTTCGCCGAGCGGACATAGATGTCCCGCAGCGCCTGAGGGCCCTGCTGAAATTCCGG
>QHUQ01000257.1 GCA_003221985.1 Gemmatimonadota bacterium
GGCGGACGCTTTCACGCAAAATCCACGAACAGTTCCCGACGAGCCCGCGGACGTTTCGGGCCACGGCCGCCAGCGTGTTCAGAAACGCGTCGCCTCGCGCGGTTCACGCGCTCAGCACCTCGCGCAGTGTCGGGAGAATGTCCGCGTATGCCGGGTCCAGGCGATCGAGCCAGGCTGCCTCAGGCCGATCGAGGTCCAGCAGCGCGGACAGGGTGGGCCAGATAGCGGGATCGAACCTCATGGCGTATCCCAGCAGGCGAAATGTTCGCACATTCACTGGGCGAGGCCTATGCGCTCCAGCAGGCGCTGGAAGCGCGGCTCGCCACGCACGCCGTCAAAAATCGGGTCCACTTTCAGGAACGTGGACATGGGCCCCCGGATCTCGATGTTTGCCTCGAGCCTTGCCAAGGCTCGGTCATTATCCCCAAGACCGAGGTCGATCATGTATGGCTCCCCCCAGCCCCGGCGGCGCATGTCGGCCGCCGTCTGGAGCGCCTCCGCGCGACGGCCCATTCGCGCCAGGACATAACCGCGGACCATGAATACCAGGGGGATTTGGGTCTTGTTGTCGCTATAACGGTCGATGGCCGCCAATGCCTCGTCGTACCGGCCTGCCGCCGCGTACGCCCGCGCCAGAAAGTGGTGCGCCTCCGCGAACACGGGGTCATCCTGCAGCACCCTCGTCAGTTGCTTGATCGCTTCCGTCTGGCGGCGGGCGTAGTGCAGAATCTTGCCGTGATCGGTGGCGATGGCCGGGGACAAGGGGTCGAGCTTACCGGCGCGGCCGATCTCCGCCAGCGCCTCATCAAACCTGCCCTCCGCAGTCAGATATTCCGCGTACCAGTGGTGAGCCGTGGCGTAATTGGGATCCAGGTCGATGGCGCGCCGGTACTCGCGCTCGGACTCTGCCCAGTGCCATTGCCTCATCAGCGTCAGCGCGAGCGACGTGTGGGCCTCCACCAGCGCGGAATCGATGTCCAACGCCTTCCGCGCGGCAGCGGCAGCCTTGGCCAAGGTTTCGCTTGGATCGCGACCCACATCGTCTGTCGGCAGAAGGTAAGAATCGGCCAGGCCTGAATACGCGCGCGCATAGGCCGGATCGATGTCGAGCGCTCGCTGGAAATGTTCGAGGGCGCGCCGATAGTCGGAGCACGAGCCGCTCGGCCGCTGGGCGATCGAAGCGCTCAGCCCATATTTCGCGCCGATCCTGGATGCGGATCAGCCGGCCCGCCACCAGCACCCGGTCGTCCCGGCGCTGCAGACTCCCGTCGACGATGTATTGCACGCCCAGGTCGCGCGCGATCCGTTCCACCGGCAGCCGCGTTCCTTTGTAGTGCATCGTCGTGGTGCGCGCCATCACGCCCAGGTGCTGCGGATCCAGCCGGCGTAGCTGCGCGATGGTCTCCTCCGTCAAGCCGTCGCTCGAGGAATCCTGGTCCGGATCGCCGCTCTGATTCTCGAACGGCAGCACGAGCAGCAGCTCGGCCTGCGCGGCCAATGATGGCTGGCCCGCGCGCGCGGCGGCCATCGTCTCCGCACGCCGAGCGCGCTCCGACTCCCAGAGAGCCAGACTCAGAGCGAGGCCCAACGCGAGAGTCACGCCGGCCGCCGCGGCAACGGCCGCCCATTTCCGCCGCACGAATTTGCGCGCGCGGTACCACGGGGCGCGCGGCCTCGCCAGAATCGGCTCCCCATCGAGATACCGCTCGATGTCCCGCGCGAGCTCGCCGGGAGTGGGATAGCGCTCCGCCGGCGCGTCGCGAAGCGCGCGCAGCACGATGGTGTCGAGATCCCCCTTCAACCCGGCGGCGAGTCGTTTCCGGTCCAGGCCGCGCGCCTGCGCGTTAGTCTGGTGCCCTGTTTCCTCATTTCTTGCGCCCGCCTGGCTCGGGCGGACCGGATCGGCGTCGCGGGCGTGCTTCCTGGGATTCTCGCCCGTCAGCAGTTCGAACAGGACGACGCCGAGCGAGAACACATCGCTGGCCTTGGTGAGAGGGCGCCCGGCAAGCTGCTCGGGGCTCGCGTATTCCGGCGTGAGCGCGCGACCGCCGGCTCGCGTCAGCTCGGTTGCCTCCGCCTCGCCTTTCACCAGCAGCTTGGCGATGCCGAAATCCAGCAGACGGAGCTCGCCCTCGCTGGTCACCAGAATATTCGACGGCTTCAGGTCACGATGCACGACTCCATGGTTGTGTGCGTACTCGACCGCGCGCAGGACCTCCAGAAACAATTCCAGCCGCGCCTTCAGGTTCAGCCCATGACCGTCGCAGTGCGTGGTGATCGGCTCGCCTTCGACATACTCGAGGGCGAGATATGACTCACCCGACGCCGTGGTCCCGGCGTCGTACAGCCGGGCAATCTGCGGATGTGTGAGCCCCGCCAGAATGTCGCGTTCGCGAGCGAAACGTTCAGCGAGCGTGTCGTTGTGCAGCAGGACAATCGGAAGCTTCAGCGCCACCTTCCGTTTGAGCAGACCGTCGGCGCGTTCGGCCAGCCAGACGAGGCTCATGCCGCCGCGGCCCAGTTCGCGGATCAGGCGGTAAGGCCCGACCACCGACCCGAGCGCCAGCGGCGCATAACCGGTGACCCCATCGCTCAAGGTAACGGCCGGCAGAGTGTCCAGAAACGCGTCGCCTCGCGCGGTTCCTTTGCTCACGACTTCGCGCAGCGTTGGAAGAATGTCTGCGTATTCGGGCCCTAGGTTCGCGAGCCACGCTGCTCGGGCTGCGTCCGGCTGATCGAGGTATTCGTCCAGCAGAGCGGACAGGGCGGGCCAGACGCCGGGAGCGATCCTCATCGTGTCAGATCGGCCGCGAGGATCAGACGCGCTTTCTGCCAGTCCCGCCGCACGGTGCGCTCGGTGATCCCGAGGGCCTCTCCAATTTCAGGCTCGGTCAGCCCCGCGAAGTACCGCATTTCCACGATGCTGGCAAGCCGCTCGCTTATGGTCGCCAGATGATCGATCGCCTCGTGGACGCGGAGGATCTCAGTTTCGCCGGAACTGGGATCGACGGCATCGAGGTCGAGCGGCCCCATGGCATCGCGCCACCGAGCGCACGGTTCGCGCAAGCGGTCCACGATAACCGACCGCATCACGCGGGCCGAGTAAGCCATGAAATGCGAGCGGTCGCTGATCTGGATCCGCGCGCTCTTCAGAAACCGGACGTAGGATTCGTGGACAAGGACGGTGGTGCTGAGCAGCGTAGCGGAGCGGCTCCCATGCATCCGGGCATGAGCCAGGCGGCGCAGCTCAGGGTAGAACTCGGCGAAGAGCTGGCCGCGCGCGCTCTCGTCGCCGCGATTCGCCGCGGTGAGCAGCCCGGTGATATCACTCACCCGACCTCCGAAGGACGCGCCGTTGCCGACAGAAACGATCGTGGCAGACAGCTCTGCCGGATCAAAACATCAACGAGCGCTCGTTTGGGAGCGCGCGAAGCTTAATACGGATGGGACGCGCGAGCAAGGACAAATTCGTAATTTGGATTTGGAATTTGGGACTTGAACTTTACAAATTCCAAATTCCAATCCCTCGCGTAGATGGCCCGGTTGACCGCCACGCTTCCGTCGACTCTTCGGCGGCGACCCCGTTCACGTTTGCCGACGCTCGAGGCCATCGGAGGAGGGGGGCTGCGACGTCGTCGTCGAATTCTGCTGCTAGTTGCCGCTCCAAGTCCGCGCCGGAATTGGAGTTCGACGCGTTCAAGTGCGAGCTGCCGGCAACTCTCTGTACACGCCGCCCACGGCGAGCGAGCGGGCGGCGCCACAGCGCCTGGTCGAGCAGTCGATGGCGAATCGCGAACAGATTCGACAACAGGCCGCTGCCCGGGTGCGGCGCCTGTTCGCGAGGGGGCGCATCGAGGC
>QHUQ01000258.1 GCA_003221985.1 Gemmatimonadota bacterium
AGGCGACGAAGACGCGGCGCGGCAAGAACGTCGGACTCTGCCCCGGCCCCTTCCTGACCCGCCCTCCAGCCTGCACCCGCAGGTAGCCCACCGCACACTCCTGCTCCGCCCAATGGGCGCCGGGGGTCAGGAAGTGATCAGTCGGCGCCCTCGGCTCCATCGAGGTGGCCGGCGGCGCCGTCGAACCGTGCGCCAAAACCGTGTGCTTCTAACCGCACCGGAAGCGTCGGTCAGGCCGGTCTGCAAGTGCCCGATTCTACGGAGCCTGACCGATGCCGCTGACGCAGGGGTTATTGGCACTTGACTGATCAGCCAGCCCCGGCGCCCCGTCACGCCGATCATCGACCCTTGAGGGCGACTCCTGCAACGACCATGAGAACGAGAACGCCGGCCAGATACGAGATCGCAGCCAGCCTGCGCCGAAAGGCATCGGGGAAGCCGAGTCTTCTAAGCTTGGAATGGTGGACGACAGTCGCGACGACGAGATCAACGAGCAACACGCCTCCGACGATGATGGACGTGACCCGGCGTTCAGCAAGGAACAGCAGAACACCGAGCAGGGCCATGAGCCCAAGGTGCCAGCGCGGCTGCCCGGCGTCTGTGACGAAACGCTTCTGGTCAGAGGCGTCAAGTAGATGGATCGTCCGCCGGAAGAGGTAGAAGTAGAGAAGGAGCGGTGGGATCGCTCCGTACATCAAGACATTGGACAACATCGGCATGCCCCCCGCTGGGAAGCCGTGAAGTGCGTGCTCCGTCGCAGACACTGCGTTCATAGTCCCAGGCGCCCCCGTGGTCGAGGTAGGTGTCAATGGCGATGAAGCGGCGGACGCGAGGTACAATCACCAGCGCGGCCAGAACCAAGAGCAGTGCTGCCAGCGCGATCACCACGCGCGGCCGCCGCCCCATGTCAGCCGCCTGCGCCAAGTGGGGGTTGAAGTTGGCTCGCCCGCTCATTTTCCGGGACGGGCTCTTGCGGGCGGCTGGGCGTGCTGACGGCGTTGACCACGATACAAGCTGCCAAGTAGGCGAACGCGGCCCTGCTGATCCATTGAAAGCCCACATCGCGCCAACGATGATCAGGCTTGCGCCAATCTTCGTCTTCGTGGGGGCGAAGAAGGTCCACATCCCTTCAACGGACAAAACCGTAGTCGAGGCGATGGCAAGAACAGTGCTCGCGCGTAATTCTCATTGTCGCACTATGGCCTTGATTCCCAACGCGGCAAAACCCCCTCCAACGATGATCGCCTTTGCGCGAAAATAGCCCATGCCGAAGACTTGGACCAGCAGACGCTCTGGATTCCATAGTCTGGTCCCCAGGGGCACCTCCTGGAAGCGGATGCCCTCTCGGGTCGCACCAAGGAACGCCAGAGCGACTCCCGTCACCGTGAGCACGCTGCCCCCAACGCGCCGGCCATACTCGGGCCACATCTGCGCATCCGCCAGCCCGATGCAGCCCATCCCGAATGTACCAAGCGCCAGCAATGAGACGAACACGAGATACGCGCGCAAGACTCCCTGCCGCCTGGCCTGAAGCCACCCAACCGTCCCTGCCCAAAGCGCCCCCGCGACGAACGCTGCAATGACCGCAGCCCGAGCGATCTCGCTGCCCCTCCCCTGTTGTCTCGGTCGAAGCCCTCTACACCTCGCTGCGGCGACCCGACAAGACGCATTCCAGCCCGAACCTGGTTCTCGTGGGAGCCCGGTCACACAGCGCGACGCTCCGACGGCCGCACCCGGGCGGGAACCACTGCCGCCGACCTCTACGAGACCGAGACCATCACGTCGGGCGAGTAGTCCGACGCGCGGCCGGTGCTCTGGTTGCGCAGGCGCGCCCGGAACGTGTAGGTTCCGGCACCCTGGTTCGGCACGAAGCCGGAGCTTATGGTCGACACACCGTTCTTCCAGGTCGCCCAATTCTTCCAGCCTGTTGAGCCCGCCGGTTTGAACCGGTAGCGGAGATCGAACACGTAGCCAGAGGGGCGAGTCGAAGCCCAGATGACGGTGAAACGGGTGGTCGTGCCGCCCGCTGCGGGCGTGACCTGGGCGGGAACCGCGACGACGCCGGTCGGGAAGGTGGAATCCCCCTTCACGATCGACTTGTACACGTAGCTGCCGGCCGACACGAAGCGGAAGCTGTAGCGCTTACCGGCGCCGAGCGGCCCAGAATCGAACACCGGCGCGCCGCCGGCTCCGAGCCCGAACGCATCCGTCACGCTGTGCGCCTTCTTACCGGCGAACGACCAGTTCGCCGTCCCGCCGAACGCGAGCCCCGCCGTAGGCGGCGAGTAGCCGCTGCCGGACACGGAGATATTGGCGGGAACTGGAGTCGCCACGTTCCAGATGCTCGCGGTCGAAGTGAGCACCGTGACCTGGATGTAGCTCGCGCCGTTGATCGTCACGGAGCCCTTGTTCGACACGCAGGGATCCGGAACCGCCTGGTGGGTAGAGGGGTTGTCGCAACTGGGAACCAAGGTCGTCGTCCCCGCGTCGGTCCTGTAGACCTGGGTCGAGTCCACGGTCTGCCCCGCGGTCGGCGTGATCGTGAACACGAGCGTGAGCGGATTGGTCGCGGTCGCAGCCGGTGCGCTGATCTGAATCTGGACGTTCCCCAACTGGTAGCCGCTGGGGGCCGCGACGCTCGTCCCCGACTGGGTCAGGGAGACGACACCGCCCGAGGTGCCTTCAGGAACGATGACCGACGACGTCGTTCCACCGGTGAGGGTCGGGTCGCTGCCGGTGCTCACCGTCGTCACCGTAGTCGTCGATGCCGTGCCCGTCGCCGCCGCAGGCGCCGGATAGCCGGCCTGCGGCGTCACCGCGTTCGACGGCGAGGAGGCCGCTCCGGTGCCGGCCGCGTTGCTCGCGGCGACAGAGAAGGTGTAGACGGTCCCGTTGGACAACCCGCCCACCGTCGCGCGCGCCGTGCTGCCGCCGACGGTCTTTGTGATTCCGCCGGGGCTCGAAGTGACCGTGTACGAGGTGACGGGGCTGCCACCGTCCGAGTCGGGCGCAAGCCAGCTCACCGCGGCCGAGCCATCACCGGCGGCTGCGACGAGACCGCTTGGTGCTTCCGGGGCCGAGCAGGAGTGGCTCGCGTCGGACCAGGGGCTGAGTGCGTCGAGGACAGGGTCGTTGGGCCCGATGTCGAAGTTGTCCGATGTCGAGCCGTTCTTGTCCCACGCCCAGAGGAGTTCACCGGCAACGCCGGCCCTGAGCTGGGCGCAGAGTTTCCCGGCTACGACATTTGCGCGGTCGTCGAGCGTGCCGCCGACCTGATCGGGGATGACGCCGAGCTCGCCGACGATCAGCGGCTTGTCGAGGTCGTTGCACTGCTCGATCCGGCGCTGGAGGCCGTTCCACTGGTCGCCTGGGATCAGATGGTTGTAGTCGTAGTCGTGGTACTCGCAGAGGTCGAGGGTGGGGACGCTCATCACGGTCTTGTAGTCGGTGTCCTGCGTGCCGCACTGGCCGCTGCCGATTGTCCCCAGCGAGACGAGGTGGTTCGGGTCGATCGACTTGATCAGCCCCGAGACGTCGCCCGCGAACGAGGAGAGGATGCTCTCCGCGGTCGACTCGGGGACGGTCGAGCAGTCAGCGCCTTTGTAGGGCAGGACTTCAGGCTCGTTGACAAGCTGCCAGGCGAGAATCGTCGGGTCATTCTCGTAGCGGGAGACGACCTCGGCAACCCAGTCGCGGTAGGAGACGGTCCCTGAGGGATCCCTGTGGGTGAGTCGCGAGCGCCGTTGGTCGTCGCGAGCTGCTGGAAAAACCAGGCCCGCATTGCGTTCTTACCGGGGCCGATCGCAGTCAACGAATCGTCGAGGATTGATCCGTCCATCTGGTACCAGCACCAGCCGTTAGAGTTCGCGTTGTAGATGTTGAGGCCGATCGGCCGGTACGGTTGGCCGTCCAGAAGGAGGCTCGTGCACGAGCGGGTGACGAAACCCTCGGCGCGGTCGCGCACGAAGACGTCCGTCCCATACGGGAAGGCGGCAGGCGTGTCGTCGGCGACGAGGTCGTCCGCAGCCGACGCGAACGCGACGAAGCGGCCGTCAGCGCTCACCCCCGTGTTGACGAAGCTCTCACCATCCGCCTCGCCGCCGGTCGCCGTGACGCTCACGAGCTCCGTCGCGCCTGTCAGGCGATCGTGGACGAAGGTGTTGAAGAAGGAGTTCGTCGGCGGCGGGACGACGAACCCGAAGCCGTACGATCCGAAGACGACGAAGCGGGCGTCCGGCGTCATGACCGGGAAGCCGCTGAAGCTGGTGCCCTCGCCGCCTGTGCTCGACACGCTCACGCGCTCGGTCGTGCCGGCCTGGCGGTCGCGGACGAACACGTCGTTCCAGCCGTTTCTGTCCCCGGGGACCAGATTGGAGGCCGCCGAGCCGAAGGCGACATAGCGTCCGTCATAACTCAGGGCGGCGAAGTGCCGTTGCCGCTGATGACCGGACGCTGGCTCGTGGAGTTCCCCTCGTCGCCTGCCGTAGACTCGCTCACACGCACCGTGCCCGGTATGCATCCATCGACCGGATTCCCGTTTGAGACGCAACGGTCGCGGACGTAGATCTGCTCGAATCCGTTCGAGACACCGCCGGGCGCGAAGTTGCGGGCGTGCGACGGGAAGACGACGAAGCGCCCGTCGTCGCTTATCCCAACGGAGAAGCCGCCGCCGCTCGGCCCGGTCCCCTGGTCCTCGGCGCTCGAGATACTGACGCGCTCGGTCGTCCTGAACAGGCGGTCGCGAAGGAAGACGTCGTTCCTCCCGTTCGTGTCGCCGCCGCCGTCGAGCAGGGTTGTCGCCTCGGATGTGAAGACGACGTAGCGCCCGTCAGGCGTGATCGCCGGCTCGTAGCTGCGGCCGTCCGCCTGGGCGCCGAGCGTCGAGACGCTCACGATCTCCGTCGTCCCCGTCTGCCGGTCCCGCACGAAGATGTCAGTGAAGGCGTTCCCGTCGCCCGGCACGAGGTTGCTCGCGTCTGACTCGAAGACCACGTAGCGCCCGTCCGCGCTCATACCGGGCGACGCGCTCAAGTTGTTTCCGGGCTGGCACGTCGAGGAGAGGCTGACTCGCTCGGTCGTCTTCGCGCCTGCGGGAGTCGCCCACGCGAGCATGGCGATCGCAGCGATCGCGGCCAGAGTGGCGCGGCTGAGCCCCTGCAAACATGGTACGTCGTCCTCGCTACCACCACTTCCTCTATCGTTCCCTGGGTTCGTGTCGCCGCCAACCAGGTTGCTGGAACAGATCAAATCGGCCGTTGGTGTCGCCTGGAACGAGATTGGTCGCCGCGGAGTTGAAGGCGACGAACCTGCCGTCGGCGCGGGTTGCGGAAGCGTTGGGGCTGCCCCCGTTCCCACCGAGGTCAGCAACGCTCGCCCGGAGCGTTTCACCGGGAGCGGCGAGTGCCGCGGGTATCGAGCGATCAAGAGAGGAAGCGCCGGGGCGCCGAGCCAGCATCGGAGGCGGCCCCACCGGGGCCGCGTCGCCGCGACCAAGCGTGGTGCGGGCGGCATGTCTCCCCCAGACTGCGCGGATCCGCCCGGAGCGGCCAGCCTCGCCTCCCCGTGCGTCCCCCGTGTGCCGCCCGGTCCCGCGCTGGAACGTGGCATAGTGCCGTAGCGCGACGGCTGTCAAGGCCCCAGGAGAGACAGACAATTAGGCATCCTCCTCCTCTTTCAACGCTTCCAGGCTGGCGCGCAGCGCGCGGTGCAGTGCCCCCCGCGCAGCGCGGCTAGGAGGATCAGGTCGCTCGCTCAGCCTCGAAGCTCGCCAGCCACTCCACCGCCTCCTCCTCG
>QHUQ01000259.1 GCA_003221985.1 Gemmatimonadota bacterium
TCGACAAGATGAAGCTGCACGTCGACATCGGCGCCGACATCCTGTCGCTCGTCGAGTTTCCTTTCCCCGTCGTCCCGATTGTCCGGTGCCATCACGAGAACTGGGACGGCAGCGGCTATCCTCGAGGCGTCGCCGGCCAGGACATCCCGCTGGGCGCGCGCATCCTGTCGGTGGTCGATTGCTTCGACGCGTTGACGTCGGATCGGCCGTATCGCCGCCGCATGACCAACGATGCCGCGCTCGACATCCTTCGCGAGCGCCGCGGCCGGATGTACGACCCTCGGGTGGTGGATGCCTTCATCGAGACGCATCTCGACATCGCGCCGGCGGAGCTCGATGTGCCCAAGCAACGCGAGGTCCTCGAGCGCATCACTCGCTCGCGGCACGCGGCGCCGTCATCTGAACCGGTCCAGAGCTCTCCCGCCGCCGCGTCGGACGGCGTCCTGGCGTTCGTGAGCCTTGCGCGACTCGTGTCCGGAGACATCACGCTCGGCGACGTGATCGCGCTCTCCTCGAATCTGATTCTCGACATCGTGCCCAACGCCAGCGGCGCATGGTATGTACCGGACGCCGCGTCCGATCGGCTCGTGGTGGCCGACGCCTTTGGCCCCGAGGCGGACACGCTGCGCGGATCCAGCGTCGGGATGGGCGAGCGCGTCACCGGCTGGGTCGCCGCGAGCCGTCAAATGGTCGTCAATTCGGCCGCGGCCCTCGACCTGGGTGAACGTGCCATGCTTGCGCACTCGCCGCTCTCGAACTGCATGAGCGTCCCGTTGATCATGGGCGATTCGCTGGCCGGCGTGCTGACGTTGTACAGCAGCGATCAGGAGCCCTTCGACGAGCAGCGCGGCCGGTTGCTGCAGATGATCGCGCCGCACATCGCCGTGGCGATTCATACCGCCGTCCAGGCGTCGGCGGCGAAGGAGACGCCGCTCGCCGGCGTCAAGTCTCCGGCGGCCGTCAGAGAGCTTCGGCTCGTCGCGGCGCGCTGAGAATCGCTTTCACGACGACGCCGCGGCCCGTTTGCCACACGTCTGACTTCTGACTTCCGACTTCAGCGGCACCAGCTGAAGCATTCGGGCGGTCCGAGAATATGGGATCTCGTACCGCGAAAGCGGCGGCTCGCTGCAGGCGTCGGAAGTCCGCGTCACCATGAAAGCCACGCGGCCGAAGACGTAAAACCTGGACGGTCTGATGACGAGGGACCGCGCGCGCCGCGCGCGGCCCTCCGCGTGAGCTACGCTCCCGCTCCGGTCGTCCGGCCGGGCATCGTCACGACGCCGAGCTGCTGCATCAAGCCCAGCGAATCCCAGTTGATGAACGCTTCCTTGATTCGATCGCCGGTGAAATGGTTGATCGTGATGCCTGTGCCGGTTACGCGGCGCCCCGTCGGTGCCACGCCCTCGAGCGGGCCCTTGTGCGTCGCGCTGTACCGCCAGCGGACGACCACCTTGTCGCCCGACGAGATCAGCTCGTCGACGTCGAGCCGGCAGTCCGGAAACGCGACGCGGTACTTCTTGACGAAATTCTTGTAGGCCTCCACTCCTTTCGTGAGGTTGAGGGGATCGTTGTTCACGTAGTCGGTCGTGAACAACTCGGTGATCGCCTCGAGCTGCCCCTTGTTCCACACGTCGTCGATCGCGCGGCGTGCGATCGCCTCATGCTTCTCGGCCATGCTGCCTCCTTCTATTGTGACTGTCGGCCCACCGAGATCCGGTCGTGACCGCAGCCAACGGGAAACCGCTACTCTATCTTCTTGACGCGCCGCTCGCCAACGTTCTTCCACTGCTGAGCTGGTCCGTGGCACACAAGCTCTACAGCCGGCGAGAGCATCGCACGCGACGCGCCGCACGAGAGGCTCAACCGGCGGGCGATAGATATAATGCCGGTCGAGGGGGCTCCGGATCATGGACGCCGATGCGGGACGACCGCTGCACTCGCCGCAACAGGCGGCCGATCTGGTCGAACTGCTTTCGCGCAAAGTAGTCGGTCAACCGAGCGCCCTTCAGTACATCGTTCCCTACATCCAGATGTACCAAGCAGGTCTCAACCCCGCGGACCGGCCCGCGGGCATCTTCCTTCTGCTCGGTCCCACGGGCACGGGTAAGACTCGAACCGCCGAAGCGCTCGCGGAAATCCTTCACGGCACGTCCAAGCACCTGCTGAAGATCGACTGCGCCGAGTATCAGTCGGATCACGAGGTGGCCAAGCTGATTGGCGCGCCACCCGGGTACATCGGCCACCGCGAGTCGAAACCGCTGCTGACGCAGGAGCGCCTGCTCGGTGTGATCAGTCCAGCATGCGACCTGGCCCTGGTCCTGTTCGACGAAATCGAGAAGGCCGCGCCGGCGCTGAGGGCGCTGTTGCTGGGTATTCTCGACAGGGCGACGATGCGCGAGCAGGCTGGAGACCATCGGGCTCGCCGCGGTGCGCAAACGATTCTCCCCGGAGTTCGTCAACCGCATCGACGTCGTGATCACGTACCGGTCACTGGACGCCGACGCGCTTGCCGAAATCCTCGATCATCATATTGGCGAGCTCCAGCGGCACGTGCACAGACGCCTCGGCGAGCGGTCTTTCGAGATCGAGGTCAGCCAGGCCGCGCGTCAGCTGCTGGTCGGGAAAGGCGCAAGCCGGGAATACGGTGCCCGCGAACTGAAGCGGACGATTCACCGGATGCTCACCCAGCCGCTCGCGGCGCTCGTGGCGAACCAGCAGGTGCAGCCGGGGGGACGGGTGCTGGTCGATCTCGCCGAAGGCGAGAAGCTGAGTCTGCGACCCGAAGGCACCGCGGCGTTGTCGCTGCAACGGTCAAGCCCGGTGGTGCTGGTGCTCGACGACAACTCTCAGCTGCTCGGGAAGCTGGAACGCATGCTGGCCGAGACCGGGGTGACGGCGATGACGGGGACGACAGCCCGGCAGGGACGCGAGATCGCAACGCACCGGCGGCTCGACCTCGCGATTGTGGATCTGCTGCTCCCCGACGGCGACGGCCTCTCTGTCGCGTTCGAGCTGCTCCGGATGTGGCCGCGGCTGCAGATCGTCCTGATGTCGGGAGCGGAGCTGTCGCCCGACGAGGCGGCGATTTGCCAGCGGCAGGATTTCCTTGTGCTGCGGAAACCGTTCCTGGCTGAGGACGTCGTCCGTCTCATTCAGCCGTTCCTGCTCAAATGGCCGCGACGAACGGGCGGCAGGCCCGGCGGGCCGCCCCACGCCGCGGCTGCCGGCGAGTGAGCTTTTCGGCATTCGTGATTCCGACGATTGTGGCTTGCCACGAAGGTCGCGAAACACACGAAACACACGAAGAAGACGAAGAAGACGTCTAACCGCAGAGACTGCAAGACACGCCGAGGCAGCGCGTGCGACCCGCGGCCGGCATGGCCGGCTGCACGCTCAGTCTTTTTCGTGTCGTTCGTGGATCTTCGTGTTTTCGTGGTTAACGTCTTCCACGCTTTTGAATTCTCCCGGCCGACGCATTCCGCATACAATCCGCGGCATGAACGGCCTCATGATGGACTATCCGCTCACCCTCTCGACCATCTTCCGCCGCGCCGAATCGCTCTTCGGCCACCGCGAGGTCGTCTGGCGCGCGGCCGACAAGTCTATCCGCCGTTACAACTACGCCGCCTTCGCGGAACGCACCCGCCGCCTCGCCCGCGCCCTCCTCGATCTCGGCATCCATCCCAGCGACCGCGTCGCCACGCTCGGCTGGAACCACGGCCCGCACCTCGAGGCGTATTTCGGCATCCCCCTCATCGGCGCCGTCCTCCACACGCTCAACCTCCGCCTTCATCCCGAGGAGCTCGCCTACATCGTCAACCACGCGGAGGATCGCGCCGTTCTCGTGGACGAGAGCCTGCTCCCTCTCTGGGAGCAGGTCCGCCCGCTGGTGAGCGTGCCCACGGTGATCGTCGTCGCCGCGTCGAAGCCCGTCGCCGGCGGATACCTCGAGTACGAAACGCTGATCTCCAGGGCACAGCCGGCGCGCGATCTGCCCGGCCGGTCGTGCCGATGTTCCACGCCAACGCGTGGGGCATGCCGTTTTCCGCGGTCATGGTGGGCGCCAGGCTCGTGATGCCCGGGCCGCATCTCGATCCCGAGAGCCTGGTCGATCTGTTTCACCGCGAGCGCGTCACGCTCACCGGCGGCGTGCCGACGATCTGGATGGGCGTGCTGCAGTTCCTCGACGCCAACCCGCGCCGGTACGACCTGTCGGCCATTCGCGCCATGTACGTCGGCGGCTCCGCCGTGCCGCAGGCGCTCATCGAAGCGTTCGAGCGGCGCCACGGCCTGCCGATCATCCAGGCGTGGGGCATGACGGAGATGGCGCCGGTGGGAACCGTCGCGCACATCCCCGGGACGATGGCCGAGGCGACCGACGAACGGAAGTTCGCGTACCGCGCCAAGCAGGGACGGCCGGCACCGCTCGTCGAGATCCGCGCGCGCAACGAGGACGGCCTCGTGCCGTGGGACGGCCAGACGATGGGCGAGCTCGAAGTGCGCGGCGCGTGGGTCGTCAGCAGCTACTACAACAACGCCGACTCCGCCGATCGCTTCACGGCCGACGGCTGGTTCAGGACGGGCGACATCGCGACCATCGACGCCGACGGCACCATCCAGATTCAGGATCGGTCGAAGGATCTGATCAAGTCGGGCGGGGAGTGGATCAGCTCGGTCGCGCTCGAGTGTGCGCTCATGGGCCATCCGGCCGTCGCCGAGGCGGCCGTGATCCCGGTGATGCATCCAAAGTGGAGCGAGCGTCCGCTGGCGGCCGTCGTCCTGAAGGCCGGCGCGAGCGCGTCGCCCGCCGATCTCCGGGCGTTTCTCGCGCCGCAGTTTCCGAAGTTCTGGCTGCCGGACGCCTTCGAGTTCATCGACGCCATCCCGCGCACGTCGGCCGGCAAGTTCAAGAAGAGCGAGCTGCGCGAGCGGTTCAGGGACTACCGGCTCGCTGACTAGATTCACAGGAGATCAGAAGTCGTGAAGTTGGCGAGCGCTTAACCACGACAAACACGAAACCCACGAAGCCACGAAAAAGATCTGTTTGTCTTTTTCGCGTCTTTCGTGCCCTTCGTGCCTTTCGTGCAAGTCGTCACTTCTCCCGCGGCTTGAAAGCGCCGCGGAGCTTGTCGGCGAGCGATCCGAACGCCTCCGCCGGCGCAAGATCCTCGCGTTCGGCGTACTCGCGCACTTCCTCGATCTCGTGCGCGTCCCGGACCGCCTTCACGCTGAGACGAATGCGGCGGCCCGGCGGGTCGACGTCGAGGACGAGAACTTCGACGTCGGCGCCGACGGGAAACGCTCCGGAGACATCCGCTTCCCTGGCCACACCGGTCTCGCTCAATGGGATGAGACCGGTGCGCCCCGGGGCCAGGAACACGAACACGCCGAACTTCTCGTGACGCTCGACCTTTCCCGTGAGGCGCGCGCCCGGCACGATCTCGGGTTGCGATGGCGCCATCCCGCCGGCGCGCGTCGAGCCCTCCGGAACGAGCGCGACGCCGATCCTTTTTTTTTCGAGATCGATGCTCAGGATCTCGAAGGCCCCCGTCACGCCTGGAGCCACCTGGGTGGACCATCGCTCCGACGGTCCGGTCGGCGCGAACGTCGAGGCGTGCGCCAACGCCTCGACCCCCGGCTCGAGCTCGACGAACGCTCCAAACTCCGCGAGGCGCGTGACGCGGCCTGTGCGTACCTGGCCGATCTCATACGTTTCGTGGACCTTCGACCACGGATCGGCCGTGAGCTGCTTCAACCCGAGCGAGATCTTCTGCTTGTCATCGTCGACGCGCAGGACCTTGACGGTGATCTCCTGGCCGGCCCTGACCACCTGCAAGGCG
>QHUQ01000254.1 GCA_003221985.1 Gemmatimonadota bacterium
GAGGAAGTCCTCGGGGTAGTCCCTCACGTTGGAGACCCTCAACGTCGTGGAAATCAGCCCGCTAACGCCTGTCGCGTCGGCTGTTTCGAAGACTCTGATATGTGGCCCCAAAGGGTGTGTCCCCTAGCCGTCTAACGCGCCCGGTGAGCGGCCGCGGCGAGCGAATGCAAGCCAGCGGTCCGCTCGACCGGGTTGTTCGGCGGCGACGAGTTCGCCCGATCCATCAGCGGAGACCTCGTCGGCGCCTCGCCTCGCTGACTTGACGTTCACGGCTGGTTGCCCACTCGGCCAGCCATTCCTTCGGAAGGTGCTCGCGCAGGGTTTGAAGCGTGAGCGGTTCGCCGCTTCGGTGACGGCCGCCACCGACCACGTCGGCGAGAAAGATGGTCAACTCCTCGGCATCCAGGGTGCCCACGACGCGAGCCTCCACGTAGGTGAGCGTCTCCGCAAGAATCGGAGACCCGGTCACGCCGGGCCTTGCCGCGATCCCCGCCATCTTGTCGCCGTCGTGCCCGGAACGCATCCCAAGCGTGCGGACCAGCGACAAGGAGGTTGTGAGGGCATCGTTCGGGGTGGCCGGCAGGGTATGGAGCGCAAAGACGCGCGAGGCGAGCACGAGATCATGAGTCAGGCTCGTCTTGGTGATCTCGACGAGGACGCGTGGAGCCTCGGGCACCAGGCTCGCGAAGACGCCGGTCCCGGCCACCATCCCATTGCTGCGGCCCTGATGATGGGTCGTGATCGCGAGCAGTGGGGACCACAGCGCGGCGAGTGTTTCGGCGATCGGATCAGTGGGCAACGTGCCGTCCCCCATCCGACCTAGTGGCTTTCTGTCGCCCCAATGGCTATCCGCGACTCTCTATCATTTTGTCCAATGTCCACGACAGGCCGGTCCACCCATGGCAACGTGCCGACGCCCTCATGGTCCGCCGAACGCTCATTCGACGATCCCCACCACTTAGCCACCGGGTGGAACCCCTGCCTTGCGCCAACCCTCGATCAATCGTTCGCTGATCTCTCCGATCCACGGCATGTTCTCGTGTAACCATACGAGCGAGAATTCTGGCCGCAGCCGAAGTGGCGCGGCCAGCGCCGCTGATGCCGCCTCCAGATCGCCCTTCATGGCGTGTGCGGCGATCAGCACGTAATGCGCCGGAAGATATTCCGGATATCTTGCGATCATCTCCTGCGCCAACGCCGCGCTTTCCGCATAGTCCCCTGCAGCGAACCGCGCGAAGACCAGCACGTGAGAAGCTTGCGCAGCGACGCGAGGATCGCCTGGACTCAACCTGAGCCCGTGTTCCGCGCTCTTGATGGCCTCTTCCTGAGCCCCCTGTGCGGCGAGCGCATGACCCAAAGCGGCATGTGCCAATGCCGAGTTCGGATTCAAGTCCAAGGCCCGGCGGTATGCTCGAACAGCATCGCCATGGCGACGCATGCGAAAGAACACCATGCCCTGAGCGATGTGCGCCCACGAATCGCGCTCATCGAGGCCGAGGGCCGTGCGCGCGTTCGCGCTGGCCTCCGGAAGGACAGACTTCAGATCACCCGAAAAGGACACGCGCCGCACGGCGACGATAGCGAGCAGGCTGTACGCCGGGCCGTAATCGGGCGAGATCGCGATCGCGCGCTGGCAGAGCGCCTCGGCAGCCGCGTCTCCAGCGCGCGTGCCCTGGCCGACATAGGACAGCGCACGCGCCACGCACTCCCAGGCGTCGAGGTTCTCGGGCGGCTTGCCCTGGCTCCGGAAGTGCTCGGCGGCGTAGAGCTGCGGCTCGATCGCCGCCACGACGCGCTCGGTGATCTCGTCCTGGACGGCAAAGAGGTCGGCCAGCTCGCGGTCGTACCGGTCCGCCCAGACGTGCGTGCCGGAGACCGTGTCAAGGAGCCGTGCCGTGATGCGGACCCGGGTGCCGGCCCTGCGGACAGCCGGGATCGGCGGTCATGACGGCAAACGGTATCACCGCGACCGACGGCTTATCGGGCAGCGGCAATGCGCTGGTAGACATCGAGGACCCGGACGCCGAGCTCAGGACGGCGCGGTAGGCTCGCACCGGGCGCTTGATGTTCTTGAGGCTCGGCTGGCCGAGGTCGACGAACTCGACATCGATTTTCCCGCTTATCTGGCGGAACGCGTCCTCCGAGACACAGATGCCGCCGGGTTCGGCGACACCCTCGAGTCTGGCCGCGAGGTTGACGCCTTCGCCGTAGACTCGCGCTCCATCGTATACCACGTCGCCGAGGCTAATACCGATCCGGTACTGCATCTGTCGCGTCGGCGGCTCATCAGCGTTGCGCTCGGCCATCTTGCGTTGAATGGCAAGAGCGCATATCACCGCCTCAAACACGCTTCGAAACTCGGCGAGAATGCCGTCACCGGCGGTGTCCTGAATTCGCCCCGCGTGGGTCTCGATCAGGGGCAGGACGACCGCTTGATGAGCGCGCAGGGCGTCGACGGTCGCAGACTCGTTCTCCTCCATCAACCGGCTATAGCCGGCGATGTCGGCCGCCAGAATGGCGGCCAGTCGGCGTCCGATCCGCGACCCCTCCATAGGCCCCCTAGAAGATACGTCCTCCGCCGGGGTAATGGCCACGGGAGTGATTCACAAGAGTCGTCGAACGACCAGGCTGAGCGGCCGGCTTAGCCGGTCCGCTCGAGCCTGCTGTTCGGCGGGCATGCCGACCTCGCAAATGACGGATGGCAAGCGCATTCACTTCTTGGCGCTCGCCAGATGGGCCTCAATCGGAAACGCCAGAGCACCGGCCGCGAGACGGGATCTCAGAGCGTCGCCCACCTCACTGACGAGTGCTGCTCGAGCTTCATCAGAGACCTTGGCCACATGGCCTGCGAGCGGCGACCCGGCCACATAGTCCTGCACGAAGCGCACGACTGAGGGAAAGCGAACTGTCCCCGCGACCGGCCGAATCGTGATGTCGCGAAAGCCTACCGCTGCAATGAGCCCACGTAATTCTTCGGCATCCGCGAGCGCAAATGGAGCGCGCATGACGCCGGCCGCCTCGGAACTGACATGCCGCGCGAGGGCAGCGGCCAGGATACCGAACCCGGGACTATGCTCGATGCTCCGCCATACCATAAGCCCCAGCCGGCCCTCGGGTACCAGGACGCGATGCATCTCACGCAACGCGGCCGGGCGATCCGGAAAGAACTGGAGCCCTAGCTGACAGTACGCAATATCGAACGCGGCGTCCGGAAACGGCATCTTGGTCGCGCTGGCCTCCTGCCACGTGATCGGCGCGCTCGTGGGTGGTGTGCTAGCCGCGCTGGAGGCAGCGACGGCGAGCATACCGGGGTTCAGGTCGAGACCGATCACACTCCCGGTGCGGCCAACCTCCTGCGCGACGAGTCGGGCCACTACGCCGGTGCCGCATGCAACGTCCAAGACGCGCTCGCCGGGTCGCGGAGAGGCCAGAGCCACAACGAGGGGTGCCCAGGTTGCGAACACGGCGGGAATCAGAGCGCGTTCGTAGGTCTCGGCAGCATTCCCAGCCACTTGCCATTGACCTTGGTCACTCATAGGCACCTCCTACCGTAGGCCAATCTGTCCGCCGAACGCGCCCGGTGAGCGGCCGCGGCGAGCGAATGCGAGCCAGCGGTCCGGTCACCTGCGGGGTTAGCCAGCCCGCTCACTTCGTCGGCTCCCAACCTCGCCCGATCTGCTCGATCTGCATGTGCCTGCTGAAGTCCGCCATGTTTCGGAGTAGTTCATCGAATGAGACACCGCCTGTCAAGCCTCGCCGCCAAACCCGTGAATCGACGGTGCCGAGCACGAGGTAATCGAGAACGCGACTCGAGCCTTCTATGTTGCGCTGCCGAGCTCTGATGAGAGGCTCGAGTTCGGCTCGGTGGACGATGAGCATGTCGCAGCTTACGCACACCCGGCAGCTCTTGCGAAGAATGAACAGCCCGAGTCCCTCTGTGTGGATCGCGAGCGGCACTTTGCGAAGGCGAGTCTTCGCCTGGCAGCCCGGGCACGTCGTGAAGCGTGCCTCGATATGAGCGTTCAGCGCGAACGAATACCGCGGCGTCAACGCCCCCATGCGTTGCGAAGTCGCCTTCGTCCGATTCGATTCTCGCTGCACCGTTCCCTTGACTGTGATTCCTGTCTCCTGCTGGCTAACGACTCTGGGCGCTGAGCCGCGGCGCGAAGCGCCGTCGGTTCCAGCGCCGAGTTAGCCTGCTCAGCGACCGCTGACGGCGATGCCCTGCCGAAGGTAGTAGCCGCGCTGGAATGAGCTTCTCGCCCTTGACGCGAAACACCGGCACTCCGCGCGATTGGACAGTCTCCCATCGGGTGCCTTGGCCGATAGATCGACTTCCAGAAACACGATTGACCGGGCCCCTCTCATCGGTCCATCCGTTGTGAGACTTCGAACTTAGCTCACCTTTCTTGCGCATCCCACAATTACTGTGCGACCAAGCCACCGTCTACCGGCATCGCATTGCCAGTGACAAACGACGCAGCGTCCGAACACAACCACACGACAGCTTCCGCAACCTCTTCTGGCTTGCCCATCCTGCCGATTG
>QHUQ01000267.1 GCA_003221985.1 Gemmatimonadota bacterium
CCTGGGCGCCGCGGTGGCGCCGCCAATAGTGATCGAGGAAGTGATTCGCCAACACCGGGATGTCCTCGGCGCGGTCGCGCAACGTCGGGACACGAATCGGGACCACGCGCAGGCGGTAGTACAGATCCTCACGCATGCCGCCTGATCGAACGGCCGCTTCCGGGTCGCCGTTCGTGGCGGCGATAAAGCGCACGTTGACGACCGCGTCTGTCTCCTCGCTGCCGACGCGGCGCACCACGCCATCCTGGATGACGCGCAGGAGTTTTGCCTGGATTGGCTTCGACATCTCGATCAATTCGTCGAGGAACATCGTGCCGCCGTTGGCGGCTTCGAGCAGCCCGGGTTTGTCGCGGACCGCTCCGGTGAAGGCGCCCTTCACGTGCCCGAACATTTCGGACTCGAGCAGCGTCTCGGGGAGCGCAGCGCAATTCACCGCAACCAGCGGCCGGCTCGCTCGGCGACTTTGGCGGTGAATGAACTGCGCGATCATTTCTTTGCCGCTGCCGCTCTCGCCGGTGATGAAGACCGATGCATCTGTCGTGGCGACGCGCCGCGCCAGGGCGATCGCCTCGCGGAAGGTGGGCGCCGAGCCCATGCCGACAGCTTCGTCCGCTCCGACCGTGGCGCCGGCGCGGAGCGCCTGCGTCTCGCGCCCCACGTGGACCGTATGCGCGGCCCGGCCCACCAGCACCTGCAGCTGGCTCCCAGTGAACGGCTTTGGCAGGTAATCCCACGCGCCGGCGCGCAGCGTCTCAAGCGCGGTTTCGACCGTTGGTTTGCCGGTAATCACGATGACGATCGCGTCCGGATTCGTGTCGCGCGCCGCGCCCAGCAGCTGCATGCCCGCCGCCCCGCTCATGTACAAGTCGACCAGGACGATATCGAACGTGCGACGCTGCAGAGTTTGGAGCGCTTCTTCCCCGCGGCTACATACGTCGACCTGGTACCCTTCGAACCGGAGCGCCGTCGCACAACTGTCGCGCAGCGTGTGTTCGTCATCGACCACAAGAATCCGCACGCTCGCCTTCATCGCATGGTTCAGCGGAAGGAGGTGCGACATGTCGCGTCCGTCAAACGGCGTGGCGGCGCGTCGAGGGGGGGCCGACAGACGTTCGAGTGTACTTGGGGGGTGCATTGGCGGCTGCAATGTTAGCATCTCCCTGTCATGGTCGTCCAGCCCCTCGCGGCCCACTGTTGCACGCCACCGGCGGTCATGCAACCTCTGCACCTCGCCCGCCTCAGACAACTCGTTGCTCGCGCGACGTTTCCTTGGCACGGCCGCACGCCCCCGCCGGAATCGCAGAAGAATGCTCACAAGCTTGTTACATCGCTGCTGCGGTGGGGCGCTGCTGGTCGCGGACCGGTGGACGTGCGCGGTCCAGCGCCACGGCCTCAAACTTGAATCACGACCCACTGTGTTGATGGTCTTTACCAAAGTCACTGCCGCGACGGCGGCTGCTCTGGCGTTCGCTCCACTCG
Organism: Gemmatimonadota bacterium; assembly: GCA_003221985.1. The sequence goes on from QHUQ01000267.1 coordinate 1,480, forward strand.
CCGCCCTCCCGGGGCGCACTTGGGCGCAACAGCCGTCCGGGTGGCGGAGGCGCGGCGGCCAAGTCACCGGAGCAGCAATTGACCGATACGTTCACGGTCAACGGCGCGCAGGAGTTGACTCTCCCGCTCCTGGGCCTCGTGCCCCTGCGCGGGGTGTTGCGTAGTGAGCTGGAGACCTACCTGACAACTCAAATCGCCACTCGGATCCGGAACCCGGAGGTGCACGCTCGGGCGCTCATCAGCGTCGCGGTGTCGGGTGGCGTTCAGAAGCCGGGCTTCTATGCCGTGCCGCCTGATGCCCTCGTAACGGCGGTGATCACCGCCGCAGGCGGTGGAAGTAAGGAAGGGAAGGTAACGAACGTGAGGATCGTGCACGACGGGAACACCGTATGGAAAGGCAAAGCCCTGCAGCGAGCGATTGCCGAGGGCAGGACCCTCGATGATTTACAGGTTCAGCCGGGAGACGAGATCGCCGTGGGGCAGCGGTCATCGGTGGTCGAGGGCCTCCGATTGGCGGCACTGATCCTCAGCATCCCCGTCGCCGTTCTCACGATCAACCACCGCTTCTAGCTCCCTTAACGCACCCTGAAGGCGATCCCGACGCGGGTCGTCCGGGCGACTGTGATCGCCTCAGCGGCGAACGCCGCGGCGAGCCACCAAGGACGCGCCCGCCGGGGCAACACGGCTGCAACGCTGAGCGTCGTTACTGCGGCCACGGCGGTGTACGTGTTGATCTGACCCAGACCGGGCCGGCGGCCGAGCAATGGATTCGTCTCCCGAAAGCCGTCCCATCCCTGCTTGGCGAGCGAACGGGTCTGCGCGGCGTCCACCCACAATGTGGCCACGAACGCGCTCGCGAGCGCGACGTCGGTCCGGCTCCAGCCGGGAGCGAGGTATCCCAGCTTGGGGAGCGGCACCGACCAGTGCAGCCGGAGCTGTGGGATGGGGGACGCGGTGGCAGAGGCAGGCACGCGCTGGGCCGACGCCTGACGAGCTCCCGCGCAGGCGAGAGTGACCATCAAACCGAGCGTGACGGAGTGTGCCACGCCGGTTGTTCGCGCAAGGGCAGTGCCAGGCGCGGCGTGGTGAAACGTGCCCCTCAGCCCGCCGAAGTGTCAGCGAGCCGTGGCAAACTTGAGTCTACACGCTATATGCCTGGATCCAGCCGTTCTGCGAATCGGCACGGGCGCGCCGCAGCGCGCTCTCCGCCTGCGACATGAGCGTCGCTACGTCCTGTGGTCCAGCACCAAGATCAGACACGGCATGGCAGCCCGCTCGAATCCGTACCCGCGGCACCGGTGGGATGCTGGGGGTATGCGGATCCACGACAATCGCTGCGGCGAGGCGCTCTGCGAGGCGGCGCGACTGCGAAGCATCGGTGTCGGTGGCGACAACGGCGAACGCGTTCGTACTCAACCGCCCGATCGCATCCGAACGCCGGGCCGCGGACCGCAGGGCCACGGCCACGCGGTGGAGCAGCCACAACGGGAGACCGTCTGCTTCCGGCGCCGCCTCCGGCGCCGCCTCGATTTCGGGGACGAGGAGGACGCAGCAGAGGGACGAGTGTCGGCGCGCTGCCTGGGCGGCGAGCTCCTCAGCCCGACGCATGAGGCCGACGTTGGCATGCAGGGCCGCGAGGCGGTCTCGCCTAGTCGGCCGCCGCGGCAACGACAGGAGGAGCGGTGTGCTGGGGGAAATCAGGATCTGTTCGGTGAGTTCGCGGCACAGCTCGTAGCTGTCCCCATCCGGGAGTTGCTCAACGACGATGATCGCGTCTGGCGGATTACTGCGGATGCGTGCGAGCGTTTGCGCGCGATTGTACGTCTTGTGGACCACATATCCGAGCGGCGCAAGAATGCTCGCGAGTGATCGGCTCGTCCATTCGTGCGTGCTAGCGATGAGAACGTTGACAGGGCGCGCCGCCGGCGTTTGCATTGGATACCGGTCCTTTAGAAGACTGCTGTCTACGGGGTTTGTGTGCACGCACGCACTCAGCAAATTACACTCTGCAGGATGCGTGCGCGCCCTCCCCGCGGTAACATGGCGAGCCGCAACAGATTGCCACGCTATTCGCGAGCGCCATGGCGTCAAACTGATGTATTCAGGTTACAGCGCTGTACACCCCACCATACGATTTCCGATCACATCCTGTCTGTTGGCTGATAATCCCGGGCGGTGACTGTCGCCATACTGTATTTACCCAACCAGACCAGGGTGTTTGGAGAGCTAGCGAGTTCCCTAGGTCGATGTAGTTTTGGCTTGCCCATTACCCTGCGTCTGATGACAGCTCACTCAGTAGCCCCGGGGGTGTCCCTGAGGTCCTCGGAGCCCGATACGATGTCGCTCGCGCACAACAGGCGCCTTGGGTTGGTCGGCATCCCTCCGGTGATTCAACAGCTCGCCGCCCGCGAAGTCCTCGCGCAATATAGCGGGGACCTCGGCCATCCCACGCCCGCGCAAGTCGCAGAGGTTCTGGTCATCGTCGTGGCCAGCGTTTTGGAGACGCAGATCACACGCCCCATCGTGATCGACGCGCGAGCACAGTCGAGCCTCGGCCGGCGGCTCCTGACGTTGATTCGTGAGTCGGTGATGCGGAGCTGGAACGATCACGGCATCGCCGTGACCGAGTTACCGGTGCTCCTGCTCGCGATCGAGCAAGTGCGCGAGGCGATGGCGAGCGATGCCGCCGAGACGTTTGCCGCAGAGCTCGGCGGTCCCGATAGCCTGAACCTGCTGGTGGAAGTAGCGCACGACATGCATTCGCCACTCGCTTCCATCCTTTTTCTCGCTGATACGCTCCAGCGCGGCGGGAGCGGGCCTGTGACCGACATGCAGCACCGGCAACTTGGGTTGATTTGTACTGCGGCGTTGGGATTGAGCACGGTCGGAAGCGACATCATCGACTTCGCGCGCAGCGAGAAGCTGTTGGAGCCGGCCCCGGTCCCATTCTCGGTCACGGCCGTGCTCGAGGCGGTCCGCGACATCGTGCGGCCGATGGCCGAAGTGAAGCAGCTCACCGTACGAATCGAGCCGCCGAAAGTCGATGAGCGGCTCGGTCATCCCGTTGCGCTGCGGCGCGTCCTGCTCAATCTCACGACGAACGCGCTGAAGTTCACCGAGCAGGGGACCGTCAACATCACGGCGCGCGAAACGAGACAGGGATGGCTGGAGTTCGCGGTGCGCGACAGCGGTCGTGGCATCGATGCGGCAGCGATGCCGACGCTCTTCCATCCAGTACGCGTCGCTCCACAGCGCGACCCCGACGAAAGGCGCGGCAACAAGCTGTTCTCGAACACCGGCCTCGGACTCATGATCTGCCGGAAGCTCGCCGGGGCGATGGGTTCGCAGCTGCGCGTGGAGACCCAGCTCGGGCGCGGGACGCGGTTCTTCTTCGAGCTGGAATTGCCGGAGTGCCCCTCGCGTCGCAACAGCGACCCCCAGCGAAGCAAGGCGACATCCGCGGCCTAGCAGCCAGGCGTCCAATCTTTGGAATTAGATCTTCCGGTTGAGCGGCAATGATTCTCTGGCTCGATGGTTGCCGCGTCGGCGTCGCGCACATTCTTGGCAAACGGGTGTAGTACACTACCCGTGGCTCGCAACTTTCCTAAGCTACTTGACCTTTAACCCGCCCCGACAACCATGACCGTGCTACCAGTCTCAGCTGAGCTCAGCCGGACGCCTGTATCGCGCACCTCGCGCCGGGGGCTCGTGAGTATCCCGTCAGCCGTACAGGAAATCGCGCTTCGCAGAGTCATCGCGAGAAGGGAGGAGTTTGGCGATCCGTTGCCGGCCGAGGTCACAGGGACCCTGCTCATCGTCGTGGCCAGCGTCATGGAGAACCAGCTCACACCGGGAGCGGTTGTCGACGCCCGCGCGCAAACGGACATCGGGCGGCGACTGATCGAGGTCATTCGGGAAGAGGTGACACAGTGCTGGAGAGTGCACGGGATCCACGAGACCGACCTGCCCATGCTGCTCCTCGCCATCGAGCGCGTGCGCGAGGCGGTCGCGAACGGAGATGCCGAGTCATTTGCGACGAGCCTCGGCAGCAACGACGGCGTGAGCCTGCTGGTCGAAGTGGCGCACGACATGCATTCGCCACTCAATTCTATCCTATTTCTCGCGGA
>QHUQ01000268.1 GCA_003221985.1 Gemmatimonadota bacterium
CGCGGTCGACACGGTATCGCTGTCGCGAAGCGGAGAGACGAGTGAGCCGACCCGGTGGCGCTCGAGCATGCAAGTGCGGCTCGCGTCACTCGGAGCAGTGCTCTTGATCCCTCTCGGTCTGCTGATGCTCGACTCGCGCGACTCCTTGGCGGGTCCGGTGCTCTTCCTTGGTGGCGCGCTCGTCGTGGTCGCGATAAGAACCGCGCGTCGCCGACCTTAGGCCTCCACGCCCAGACTTCCGCATTTCGGGACGATCGGGTGCCTGCTGACGCTGGTGCCGGTCGTCCTTGTGCTCTAGCTCTGACCGGTCGCCATTGGCGAAAGCGGCGCGGGCAAGATCAAGCTGGCCGGCGGGCCGTCCTCCTCTCTTTTGGGAGGACGCGCTCATACTCGGCGTGTTCAGTCGACGTGCTGAGGGGAGGACCGCATGTATCGCTGGATCGTTTTCATCCATATCGCGAGCGTGCTTGGCTTGCTCTTGGTCCACCCGGTGACGGTGGCGTTCCACCTGAAAGAGGAGCGCAATGACATCCGGATTCGCGAGCTGCTCGAGGTCACCGAAGCCGCCAGCACGCTGCGCTGGGTCTTCTTCGGACTCACGGTGGCGTCCGGCGTTGTCCTCGGTTTCCTGGGTTCGTGGTGGGGGACCGCCTGGATTTGGGCGGCGCTCGCGATCTTCATCGCGATCGGCGTGGTGATGAACGTCTACGGCGGCCGGACCATCGATCGCATCGCCGACACGCACGACGACACCGAGATGGAGCGCCTGCTCACGCGTTTCCGCCCGGGGCTTCTGGCCGTGACTGGCGCGGGCGGTCTCCTGATCATCCTGTTCCTCATGCTGTTCAAGCCGTCGCCGGGGTAGGCCGAGAATGCCGAGGTCACGAGCTGAGCGAGACCGCGGGCGCGGCGAGACGCCGTCGAAGCGCGCGCTGCGTGGGGCTCAAAAGACCGGCCGGCAGGATCCCGAGCGTGGCGTCACCAGCCGGGCTCGCAAGCGGCGCCAGGGTCTCGAGGACGTGCCCGATCCCAGATACGGTGGCCGTCCCGGCGAGGAGAAGTCGAAGTGGCGGCCGCCGGCCGAGCTCATGACCCCGCGGCAAAAGCGGATCGCGAAAAAGAAACATGATTCCTGAGGCGCCGTTCTTTCTGGGGGTCGCGGCGCTCAACGTCACGCTGGCTGGTTTCTCAGGTCTGGTGGCAGCCTTCCATCGCGGCGATCGGTTGAAGACCTTCGACGTGTTTCACCTACGTGGGCTCGCCGAGACGGGCCTGGCAAACGCCCTCATCGCCCTGATCACGATTCCCCTCGCCACCGCATCGGGCGACCTCGGGACTGCGACCCGCGTGGGTAGTGCCGTGGTCCTCGCGTACATCGCTGTCCAGATCGCGGTGTTCGCGTTGCGGCAGCGACGAATGTCGGTTCGGGTCGCGGCGCCCTATGCAGTCGGCGCTTTAGCTATCGACATCACAGTCATCGCCGTTGCAGTCGTCACCATCGTCCTCCAAGCCGTGAGCGCTTACGAAACGCTGATGGTCTTACTCCTCGCGCGACCGATGTGGGATTTCGTCCAGGTCTTGGGGAACATGGCCCGCCCCGTCTAGGCCCACCGTTACTCGGCGACGGGCCGCACCAAGACGACGTGTGGTCTCTGAGCCTTCCGGCACGGCGCGTCTCATCCGCTTAGGTTACCCAGACTGTTCACCGAAGGAGGCGAAATGAAAGGGCTTGTCGCGTGGCTCGGCACACCGGTCGGCCGTTTCGTCCGCGACTTGGTCGAGGGCGCGATCGCGGGCGCAGTCGCCGCGGTGGTTGCGCTGCAGCTCGATGTAGCGACCCCGAAGGTGATCCTGGCGGCCGCGGTCACCGGCGCCGTCGCTGCCGCAATCGCCGTCGCGCGGCGCGCGATCGTGAACGCGGTTTCGCCGGCGACTCCCGGGCAGCCCTAGCACCGCAAGGTTGCGGCGCGCCGCACCTGGGGCACCGAGGCCAGCTGCGATGCCGGGTGAGCTAATCCTCTACGAGTCGCGCGCGCCGCAACTGTGGCAACCGGGATGCGCGGCCATCGGCGTTTTGATCGGCATCGCCGCCATCGCGACCGGCCAGCTCGGCGGCATCGCGCTTGTCGTGGTATTCGGCCTCTTCCTTGCGGTCTCCGTCGCCTGGTACCGGCAGCGGCCCGATCGGCTGACCATCGACGAGGCCGGGTTCACCGTCGCGCACGGCGCCTATACGGTCCGATGTGTTTGGCCAGACGTCACAGGCGCCAGAGTCATCCGCGGCCGAGGGCGTCCGTGGATGCACATCGAGCTTCGGTCCGACAGCCAGGTGACCTACCCGTGGCGGAAAGCGCTGCCCGGTTCGTTGCGTCAGACCGCGGCCACCCTGCCGGCGAGCTATGGAATGGATCTTGACGAGCTCGCCACGCTCCTGGAGACCTGGCGTCGAGGTGCGGTCGCGCGCGAGCCGGACGCCACTGACGACCGTCCTGAACCAGCCCTGCCAGCGGGTTACATCACCCGCACGACAGATGCCGGCGGGTTGGAGATCGTCCGGCCCGGCGTCACCCTCTCCTGTGTGACGGTGTTCGTGGCCATCTGGACGGTGTTGTGGGATGTCGTGACCGTCGGCATGATCGTCGCGGCGGTCCGCGACGGCTTCAACCTTGGCGCGGTGGTGGTCCTCGGAATTGTCGCGGCGGTCGGCGTTGCCTTCACGGTCGTCGGTCTTCGCGCGATCCTGATGCGCCGGTCCTGGGTCCTGAGTGGCGGCGTCGTCGAGGAGCGGACGGTCGTCCTGGGGGTGGGTGAGATCAGCCGCGACCGGTACGACGTACAGCGCATCGAGATGCGAACTGGGACCTGGGACACCGGCGCGGGCAGGAGCGACGAGTTGGTCCTCTGGGCGTATGGACGCTCGTCCCCGCTCATCTTGCTTCCGACCGTCGAGAACGCGCCGGGAGGACTCCGCGCGCTCGGGAACACTGCGCGCCGTCTTTGTTCTCGCCTTCGTCTTCGCCGCCGCCCTTAGGCCGATGCAGGCTCACGCCGCGAGCGATAGCCTGGGGGTCGAGTTCTGGGTCGGTTTCCCGGGCAACGCCTTCGGCCACGGTACGCCGGCGCTGAGCCTCTTCATCACCGGCCCCACCGCGACGACCGGGACGGTGTCTGGACCCGGCGTCGGGTCGACCATCAACTTCACGGTGACGCCCGGCACCGTGACCACGGTGGCAATTCCCTTGAACGCTCACCTGACCACGTTCGACGGAGTCCAGGCGAAGGGCGTTCACGTCACCGCCGGAGCCGAGATCACCGTCTACGGACTGAACCGGATCCAGGCCTCGACCGATGCGTTCCTCGGGCTCCCCGTGGACATCCTCGGCACCGAGTACATCGTTCTTGGCTACAAGAACTCGAATGTCATAAACGCGACCGAGTTCGCGGTGGTCGCGCCGCAGGACGGCACGGTCGTGACGATCACGCCGGCCGTGACGACCGGCCCTCATCCGGCGGGCGCACCGTACAACGTGACGCTCAATCAGGGCGATGCGTACCAGTTGGTCAATACCAACGCAGCGCCCGCTGACCTATCGGGGACGATCGTGACCGCGACAAAGCCGGTCGCCGTCTTCGGGGGACACAACTGCGCAAACATCCCGCCCGGGCAGGTCGCGTGCGACCACGTCGTGGAGCAGCTCACGCCGCCCGACACGTGGGGAAAGAGCTTCGCCACGATGCCTCTCGCGACGCGACTGAACGGCGACACATTCCGGTTCCTCGCTTCCACGAACAACACCCAGGTTCTCGTGAACGGTGTGCTCGTGGCTACCCTCAACCGAGGTCAACTCCACGAGCGCATCATCGCCGGCCCCGCGCACATCACGGCGAC
>QHUQ01000001.1 GCA_003221985.1 Gemmatimonadota bacterium
GTGGATCGCGCGCAGCGGGGACTCGGCGTCGGCCTGGCCCTCGTGGAACGGCTGGTGAAACTGCACGGCGGCGAGGTCACCGCGTCCAGCGGCGGCCCCGGGAAAGGGAGCCAGTTCACGATCCGGCTTCCGGCGCTCCAATCGCACCGGCAGCCCGCGCCGGAGCGGCACGCGCCGCATCAACCGGACACGGTCCACCATTGCCGCATTCTCGTCGTCGACGACAACGAGGACTCGGTGGACAGCCTAGCGATGCTGCTGCGCATGCTGGGCTACGAAGTCAACACGGCGAGTGACGGAGAGACGGCACTGGTGGCGGCCGAGGATTTCCGGCCCGACGTCGCGATTCTCGACATCGGTCTACCCAAGATGACGGGGTATGACCTGGCGAAACTGATGCGTGAGAAGCCGTGGGCGAAGCACATGGTCCTCGTGGCGTTGACCGGCTGGGGGCAGGAACAGCACCGCAAGCTCTCCATCGAAGCGGGCTTCAATCATCACCTCACCAAGCCCGTCGAGTTCGACGTCCTGCAACAGATTCTCGCGGAAGCCGACAGGTCCCTTCCAGACCGGGACCGCGGCGCGCGCTGACTGCCGGCAGGCGCTATCTTTCCCGACGCCATGACCCACACGACGACCGTTTCGCTCTCGCCCGCCGACGTGCTGGCGCGCGCCCAGCAGTTCTTCGCCGAGCGTGTGCCCCACGCCGCGGCATTCATCGAGCAGGCGGGGCCGAGCTTCGTGACGTTGCGCGGGCAAGGGGGCGAGGAAATCGTGATCAGCGCCTGGGTGGACACAGAGCGGGGCGTGACTCGCGTCCGCGCCTCGACGTTGTTCTTCGATCAGGCGCTGGACCGGTTCTTCTCGACGTTGCCCCTGGCGTCGCCGCTCGAGGTGGCATGAGCGCGGACGTCGGTGAGCGGTACGCCGTGCGCGTCATGGTGACGCCCGCGTGGGAGCAGGTGCCCGTGCAGGTGGATAACACCACGACGGTCGCACAGCTCAAACGGGAAGCGTTGCGCGCCGCGTTGAAGCGGGCGCCACTCGGCGAACAGGAGTACATCGTGAAGTTTCGCGGCGCCGCCGTGCTCGACGAATCGCTCACGCTGCGGGCCCTGGGCGCCGTCCCGAACGCCCCCTTCATCGTGCTGCCGGCCCGGCGCCAACCGGTGCGGTGAGCACCTCCGCCTTCACCCGGGCCGTCACGATCCTCGCCTTCGGGTTTTTGCTGCTCGACGCGGTGCTGTTCGCGCTCGTCAGCCGGTTCCTGTGGGCCGCCGTCTGCGGCGTCGCGGCGGTGCTCGTGATCGTGGGGTGGCAGCGCTACCGCCGGATCATGGCGGACCTGGCCGCCGCCCGTAAAGAGATGAAGCGCGAAGTGGAATCGATTCGCGAGCTGCTGCACACCAACCGCCAGAACAAAGTGTCGACCGCAGTCCTCTGGAGCGATCGAGCGCGTGCATCCTCCCGCTTATGTCGACTTACTCGAGGCGATGAACGCGCGCGGTGGCGGCGCGCTCGACGCCGACACGTTTCTCGGCCCGCGCAGCTGGGAGAGCGTCCTGGCGTCCGCCGGCGTCGCGCTCGCGGCGGTCGAACAGGGGATGCGGAAGGGCACCGCCTTCGGCATTACCCGACCGCCGGGTCATCACGCGCTGGCCGACCGGGCCATGGGGTTCTGCTTTCTCAATAACGTGGTGCTGGCCGGCCGCCAGGCGCAGGCGCTCGGGTGCGCGCGCGTGCTGATCGTGGATTGGGACGTGCACCACGGCAACGGCACGCAGGCGCTCGTCGAGCGCGACCCCTCCATCCGTTTTGTGTCGCTGCATCAGTACCCGTGGTATCCGGGCACGGGGGCGGCCGACGAGCGCGGCGTCGGCAACGTCTTCAACATCCCGCGTCCGAGCGGGCTGCCGCGCGCGACTTACGTGCGCGATTTCCTCGCCGGCGTGGATGCCGCGCTCGAGGATTGGCAACCCGACCTCCTCCTCATCTCCGCGGGCTTCGATTCCCTCGCCGGTGACCCGCTCGGCGAGTTCACGCTCGAGCCCGACGACATCACCCGCTGGACCGAGGCGCTACGCGAGCGGATGGGAACGCGCCCGGTCGTCGGCGTGCTGGAAGGCGGCTACCGGCTCGACCTGCTTGCCGCCGGTGTCGTGGCTCTCGTGCGAGCGCTATCTTGAGGTCGTGACCGCCACTTCCGTCCCGGCGCAACAGCCGCAAGCCTCGAAGCACTGGCCGTCGAGCATCTACCGGCGGCCCGATGGCACGCTCGAGCAGGATTTTTCACCGGCGCGCATTCGCGAGATTCTCCAAAGCGGCGAGGGCGAGCTGTGGGTCGACATCGACAGCACGAGCATGCACCAGCATGCGCTGCTCGAGAAAGTCTTCGAGTTCCACCCGCTCTCCATCGAAGACACGCTGTCGCCGGGGAGCCGGGTCAAGTTCGAGGAGTACGACCGCTACGTCTTCGTCGTGATGGCGGTCATTCGCTTCGACGAGGGCACGCCCGAGCCCTATGATCTCGCCACGTCGAACCTGTATTTCTTCCTCGGCAAGAACTTCCTGGTGACGGTGCACGCCTTGCCCTCGAAGAGCTGCGCCATCGTCCGTGACCGGCTGCAGCGCAATCCCGACCTGCTCGCCCGCGGCGTCGAGATGGCGATGCACAACATCATCGACCAGTCGGTGGACGCCTATTTCCCGATCGTCGAAGAGCTCAACACCATGGTGGACTCGCTGGAAGAGCGGCTCTTCGAGCGGTTCGATCCCGGCCTGATTCACGAGATTTTCAAGGCGAAGCGTTCGGCGTTTTCCTTGCGCCGTCACGTCGGCCCGCTGCGCGAAGTCCTCAACATCCTGACCAACCGGCCGTGCGGCTTCATTCGCCCCGACACGCAGCTCTACTACCGCGACGTGTACGACCACACGATCCGCATCGTGGAATCGATGGACACCGTGCGCGACCTGCTGGCGGGCGTGCTCGAGACGTATCTCTCGCAGACCTCGAACCGCTTGAACACGGTGATGAAGCAGCTCTCGATCGTCGCCACGATCGCGCTGCCGCTGATCGTCATCGCGGGAATCTTCGGCATGAACTTCAGCCAGATGCCCTCCACGCACAATCCGTACGGCTTCTACGGCGCCCTCGTCGTGATGGCGGTGACCTCCGGCGTCATCGTGTGGTGGCTCAAGAAGAATCGATGGCTCTGAAGCTCGTCGTCGAGCAGAGCTCCATCACCACCCGTCATCCGTTTGCCATCGCCCGCGGCTCGACGAACGGGTACAAGCGCGCCTGGGTCCGCCTGGTGGACGACGACGGACTGGAGGGGTGGGGGGAAGCGGATCCCTCGTCGTTCTACGGCGAGACCCTCGAGACCGTGCTCGCGGCATTCGCAAAGCTCGCATCCCACCTGCCACGCGATCCGTTCGACGTCGAAGCCGCGGAGGATCGCTGGGAGCACGCGCTGCCGAAGAACTGGGCGGCCCGCGCGGCGCTCTCCGCCGCGCTGCATGACCTCGTCGGGAAAAAGCTGAGCCAGCCGCTGTGGCGGCTGTGGGGGCTCGTTCCCAAGCGGGCGCCGCTCTCGTCTTTCACGATCGGGCTCGACGCGCCGGACAAGATGCGCGCCAAGGTCCGCGAGGCCGACGACTATCCCATTCTGAAGGTGAAGCTCGGCACCGACCGCGATGAGGAGATCCTCCGTACGGTGCGTGAGGCGACACGCAAGCCGCTGCGCGTGGACGCCAACGCCGGTTGGACGGTTGCGCGGGCCAAGCAGATGATCCCGGTCTTGAAGGAGTACGGCGTCGAATTCCTCGAGCAACCGCTTCCCCCCGACGACCTCGAGGGGTTGAGCGACGTGCGACGAGCGGCGGCGAAACACAACCTGCCCGTGGTGGTGGACGAGAGTTGCCTCGTCGCGACGGACATTCCCCGCCTGGTCGGACGGGCGGACGGCATCAACATCAAGCTCGCCAAATGCGGCTCGCTGCGTGAAGCGCTGCGCATGATCGCGACGGCGCGCGCGCACGGCATGCTCGTCATGGTCGGTTGCATGATCGAGACGTCGCTCGGCATCACCGCCGCCGCGCACTTCACGCCGCTCGTGGACGCCGCCGACCTGGACGGCGCGGCGTTGACGGTGGATGATCCATTTGCCGGTGCGACGATCGACAACGGTCAGATCCGTCTTCCCACGGAGCCCGGGCTCGGCGTCCGGCGCAAATGAGCGTGCCGCGCTATGTCGCGGTGGTGCTGCCCGTTCCGGTTCACCGCTCCTACATCTACGAAGTCCCCGACACTCTGGCGGATCGCGTGGCTCCGGGGGCCCGCGTGGTGGTGCCGCTGCGGGGCGGGGGGCGCCGGGTTGTGGGCGTGGTAACCGAAGCCATCAGTCGGCTGCCGTCACCAGGCATCGAGATCAAGCCGATTATCGCGGCTCCGGACGATGAGCCCGCGCTCTCACCCGCGCTGCTCGCCTTGGGCCGATGGATCTCCGACTACTACGGTGCCCCCCTCGGATTGTCGCTGCGCGCGATCCTTCCAGGCCCACTCTGGAGCGAAGCTCTGGGGGGGCGTGCTCCGGTGTCGCACTTGGTGGGTCAGCTGCGTTTGTCCAAGAATGCCCTTGATGGGCTGGTACGGCAGGGCCTCGCGCGCATCGAGCGGCTGCCGGAAATGCGCGATCCGTTCGCGAGCCTCTCGTCACCTCCACCCGCTACACTCACCGACGACCAGCGCCGTGTCGTAGAGGGGATTGCCGGTACACCCATCGATAAGCCTGTCTTACTCCACGGCGTCACTGGCTCCGGAAAAACGCTCGTTTATCTCGACGTACTTCGTAGCGTCGTCGCATCGGGCAAGGGCGCGATACTCCTCGTCCCCGAAATCGCCCTGACTCCGCAGACCGTCGCCCGCGTCCGCGGCGTCTTCGGCGACAAGGTCGCCGTGCTCCACTCGGGATTGTCCGACGGCGAGCGTGCCGATGCATGGCGCGCCTTGCGCCGGGGCGAGCGTGTGGTCGCGGTCGGCCCGCGCTCCGCCGTGTTCGCGCCCGTACAGCGGCTCGGCGCGATCGTCGTGGACGAGGAGCACGAGCCGAGTTACAAGCAGGGCTCGCTGCCGCGCTATCACGCGCGCGACACGGCGGCGATGCGCGCGCAACTCGAGGGGGCGCGGCTGATCCTGGGCAGCGCGACGCCGTCGCTCGAGACGCTGGACCAGGTCGACCAGGGCCGGGTAGCGTTGTTCGAGCTGCCCGACCGCGTGGGCGCGCGGCCGCTGCCACCCGTCGAGGTGGTGGACTTGCGCAGCGCGCCGCGGATCGCGCCGTCGGAAGCCGGTGTGATCCCCTGGAGTGAGGCGCTCGATACCGCGATTGCCGGAGCGCTGGAGCGTCGCGAGCAGATCATTCTGCTGCTCAACCGGCGCGGCTTCGCCACGTTCGTCCAGTGTCCGGCCTGCGGCAACGTGCCGGGATGCCCGCAGTGCGCCATCGCGCTCACGGTCCACCACACGCCGCCGGCGTTGCGGTGCCATTACTGCGGGCACGAGGAGCCGATTCCCGAGATCTGCGCGGTGTGTGGCAATCCGACCCAGCGCCTGCGCGGGCTTGGCACACAGCAACTCGAGCACTTCCTCGGTCTGCGCTATCCCGCGGCGCGCATCGCGCGCATGGATCTCGACACCACCACGAGCAAATGGGCGCACCATCACATCCTGGAGCGCGTCGGGCGCGGCGAGGTCGACATCCTGCTCGGCACGCAGATGATCGCCAAAGGGCTCGATTTTCCCAACGTTACGGTCGTCGGCGTGGTGGATGCCGATACCGGCCTGCATTTCCCCGATTTTCGCGCCGGGGAGCGCACGTTCCAGCTTGTGGCCCAGGTCGCCGGCCGAGCGGGACGGGGGCCGCGCGGTGGCCACGTGTTCGTGCAGACGCGCTCGCCCGATCACCACGCGATCCGCGCGGCGGCGGCGCACTCCGTCTCGCTGTTTGCGGCGGCCGAGCTGCCGCTTCGAGCACCTCCGAACCCTCCCTATCCTCCACGAACCGGCTTGGTTCGCTTCGTCATCGCGACCACCGATCACGCCAGGACGGCGGAGCTGGCGGAAAAGGTCGCCACCTGGCTGCGACGCGCCTCCCGCGAGCGGCTGGAAGGGCTGCTGACGGTGCTGGGCCCCGCGCCATGTCCCCTGATGCGCATCAAGGGACGCTGGCGCTGGCACGTGCTCGTGAAGGCGGCGGAGCCGCGCGTGCTCGGCCGCGTCGTGCGCGCGTGGCGCGCGCAGCCGCATCGGGGAGGCGCGGTGATGGTCGATCGCGATCCCGTTTCACTCTTGTGAAAGCCGTTTCCCTTCGGGTATTTTCACCGGCCTGTGAGTCGCCCCCGTTTTCAGTACCGACCACCCAACTTTGCCGCGCCTCCGCTGTCGGGCGCGCCCGATGCGCGATTCACGCCCGCACCAGCCGACGGGGTTCTGCCCGACGGTTTTTTTTCGACTACGAACCTCCCGACCTACGTAAAGCTGCCGGGCGAGTGGCGGCGGCCGCGGCTGCCGCGCATGGATTGCGTCATCGTCCAGGCGGCGGCCGACGATCTCGTCGTCACGGAGCCGCGACGCGTGCGCCGCGGGGACCGGGTGGCGATCGCCGCATCGGAAGACGGCAGCGAAGGCATCTTCGTCCACGCCGAGGGTTTTCTCGGCGGTACGCACAGTCCCAACGAATTCCGCTTCATGGCGACGGAAGTGTCGCGCGAGCGGCCCGTGGACTACGGCGTCCTCGCGGAGTTGCTGGGCTTGGAGAAGGTCCGCGGCGGCAAGATCGTCTGGGTCATCGGCCCCGCGCTCGTCCACGCCCGCGCGCGCGAAGACATGATCTGGTTCATCGAAAACGGCTACTGTCATACGCTGCTGGGGGGCAATGCCGTGGCCGTACACGATCTCGAGGCCGCGATCTTCGGCACGACGCTCGGAATGTCCAGCTCCGGGGAAAGTGTGGAGGGCGGGCACGGACTGCACATGCGCGCCATCAACGCGATACGGCGCGCGGGTTCGATCGAGAAGGCCGTGACCCAGGGGATCGTCAAGAGCGGCATCATGCACACGCTCGTGTCCAATCGCATTCCTTACGTGCTCGCAGGCTCGATTCGCGATGACGGTCCCTTGCCCGACGTCATCCCCGACACGCTCGCGGCGCAGGACGCGATGCGCGCGCATACATCGACCGCGACGTTCGCGATCTTCGTGGCTACGGCGCTGCATGCGATCGCCGTGGGGAATATGCTTCCCGCTTTTGTCGAGACGGACGTGACTGAAGATATTCGGCCGCTGACCACGATCTGCGTCGATCAGACCGAATTCGTGGTGACCAAGTTACGCGACCGCGGCACGCATCAGGCATACGGCGTCGTCACCAATGCGCAGGATTTCATGCACGTCCTGCGCTCCTATGTGGAGCGATGGCAAGCCTCGGCGCCGGCGGTCTTACACCGTTAGCCGCAGGGCAGGGCGCGGGCTGGGCCAAGCTCGCCGAGGCCGTCGCGGCGCAGGTGCCGCCGGCGGAGATCGAGACGATCTACGTGTTCCGGCCGATCAAACGGCAGGGACGCGAGTGGGGGACGGCGGTGGTGACGCGCAAGAGTGCCTCCGCCGATGGCCGGTTGCGCGTCTACACCGCGAAATACATGCTCGTGGTGCGTGGCAAGGAGCGCGGGCAGGCTAAGGTGGAAGTCGTTGAGGTGGCGCTCAGCACCGCGGAGGTGCTGGCGCAGGTGTTGCAGGCGACGGTGGACCGGGGTGGCGATACGGAGCTGCCGGTCGAGCTGGGTCCCGCGGTTTGGTACGAAGGGAGGTAGTCCCGAGTTGATTGACGCCCGAATGTTCATCCCGACCAAGGCCTTTCTCACCAAAGGCGTCGGTCGGCACAAGGAAAAGCTCACCAGCTTCGAGATGGCGTTGCGCGATGCGCATCTTGCGAACTTCAACCTCGTCCGGGTGAGCTCAATTTTTCCCCCCCATTGCGAGCTTGTCGATCGCGAAGAGGGGCTGAGCATGCTGCGGCCCGGGCAGGTGCTGTTCACCGTCGTCGCGGAGTCGTCCACCAACGAGCCGAGCCGTCTCATCGCGGCGTCGATCGGGCTCGCGCTCCCCGCCGATCCCTCCCATCACGGATACATCTCCGAACACCACAGCTACGGCCAGAACGAGGTTACCGCGGGGGAGTACGCCGAGGACCTCGCCGCCTCGATGTTGGGGACGGTGCTCGGCGTCCCCTTCGATCCCGAGAAGGCGTGGGACGAGCGGCGCGAGCAGTGGCTGCTCTCCGGCGAGATCGTGCGCACGATGAACGTGACGTCGACCGCCGAGTGCGGTCCCGACGCCCGCTGGACCACCGTGGTGTCCGCGGTCGCGTTCTGCGGTTAGCGTGGCTGTCGCGTTCGCGGCCGGACTGCTGAGTTTCCTGTCCCCGTGCGTGCTGCCGCTGATTCCGAGCTACGTCGGATTCCTCACCGGCATGACGGTGGAGGAAGTAGAGCGGCGGCGCTGGACGGCGTTGCTGCACGGCGTCTGGTTCGTCGCGGGGTTCTCACTCGTCTTCATCTTGCTCGGCGCGGCCGCGTCCGCGGTGGGCAACGTGCTGCGCGACTATCAGGTGTGGCTGGGGCGGATCGGCGGCGTGCTGCTGATCCTGTTCGGCGCGTATTTGCTCGGCATCCTGCGGCCCGCGTTCTTGATGCGCGAATGGCGCATCCAGCTGGCGCGCAAACCGATCGGCTATTTCGGCTCGGGCGTGGTCGGGTTCACGTTCGGCGCGGCGTGGACGCCCTGCATCGGGCCGATCCTCGGCGGCATCCTCACGCTCGCCGCCACGCAGGCCGGCCTGGGACGCGGCGTTTTGCTGCTTGCCGTCTACGCATTGGGACTGGCTATCCCGTTCCTTGTAACCGCGATCGCGTTGGACAGGTTTTTAGTGTGGTTCCAGCGTTTTCGGCCTTACATTGTCTGGGTGGATCGCGTCGCCGGCGCGCTCCTGGTCCTGTTGGGCTTTCTCCTTGTCACAGATAGTTTTACGCTACTAGCGGGGTATCTGCGGGGTTTGACGCCGGCGTTCTTGCGGGAACGGCTGTAGAAACCGGAAGTTGCAGCCCGGGTACGCTTGTGGCGCGGTCCCCGGCCGCGGCTATTTCAAGAATTCTTGAAATAGCGATGTACTACCGTCGTAACTGAGAGGACTTTATGAACCGGTTTGCCATTCTGGCGAGCATCGCGGTGTTCGGCTTGAGCGCCTGCCAAAAAGGACAGGACCAGGCCCAGGCCAGCGACTCGACCGCCCGCAACCTGACGCTCGCGCCCGCCGACTCCACGGCGACGCTGCGCGACATGCCCGAGCATCAGACCAATCCGCCGGCCACGCGCGCGCCCGCGCAGCGCACGCCGACGCACCATACGACCCCGCCAGCGCCGCCGGTCGCTCCGGCGGGTGGTCGTCCCCGCCGGCGCGGTAGTCAACGGGACGATTGTCGACGTAAAACCGGCGCCGAATCCGCGCACGCCGGGGACCTTGACGCTGAGCGTTACGAGCGTCACCGTAGGGGGCAACACATACCCGATCGATGCCACGGTGGACTCGCTCGAGACGGTGCACAAGGGCCGCGGTGTGACCTCCGGTGACGCGGCCAAGGTGGGAGCGGGCGCAGTTGCGGGCGCGGTGCTGGGCCGAGTGCTCGGCGGTAACCGCAAGGGCACGATCATCGGCGGCATCGTGGGCGGCGCCGCGGGCGCCGCCGCCGCGAACGCGACCAAGGACTCGGACATCATTTTGCCGGCGGGGGCGCACATCATTATCCGACTGACGAAGGAACTCGCGGTAGCGGCATCTTGACGCGGTGATCCGCACCAAGCTGTCCGTGATGATGTTCCTCCAGTTTTTCATCTGGGGGGCGTGGTACACGACGATTGGCAACTACATGTCAGCGCACGGCATGGCCTCGCTGACGTCGTGGCCTTACCAGGTCAACCCGATCGCAGCGATCGTGGCGCCGTTTTTCCTGGGCTTGATCGCGGATCGCTTTTTCGCGACGGAGAGGGTGCTCGGCGTTCTACACCTGCTAGGCGGCGCCATCATGCTCCTAGTTCCTCGAGCCACAGGCGCGCCCACCCTCTTCATTCTCTTGCTGCTGCTTTACAATCTGTGCTACATGCCCACCCTTGGGCTCGCGAACTCGCTGGCCTTTCACAACATCAAGGACCAAGAGCAGCAATTCCCATTGATTCGCGTTTTCGGTACGATCGGGTGGATCGTTGCCGGACTCTTCATTGGGTTCGTGCTGCGTCGGTTCACAGGCGACCAGTTGCCCGATAACACCGCCCTGCCGATCTACACGACCGGCGTCGCGAGTGCGCTGCTCGGCCTGTACAGCTTCAGCCTGCCCCACACTCCACCACCGGCCGCCGGTCAACGGGTCTCGCTCCGGAGTATCGTGGGGTTGGACGCGCTCCGGGAATTGGGTAGCGGGCCGTTCTACGTCTTCATCATCAGCTCGATGCTGATCTGCATCCCGTTGTCCGCGTACTACGCCTTCGCCCCAATCTTCGCTCGGGTGAGTGTCTACGACGCAGGCACGACCAACCTGGTTACGAAGCTCTTGCCCAATCCATCGTCTCTCATGACGCTCGGCCAGATGTCCGAGACGGCTTTCATGGTGCTCATGCCACTCATGTTTCTGCGACTGGGTGTGAAGCGCATGTTGCTGGTGGGGATGAGTGCGTGGGTTCTGCGCTACGTCCTCTTCGCGCTCGCGGCGCCGAGTGCGGTGTTCTGGCTCATCGCCCTCGGGATCCTGCTCCACGGCGTGTGTTACGACTTCTTCTTCGTAACGGGCCAGATCTACGTGGACAAGAAGTCAACCCCGGCGGTGCGGGGACAAGCGCAGGGATTCCTCGTGTTGGTCACCTACGGCGTCGGGATGTGGATCGGCGCGCGGATCGCAGGTTCCGTATACAACTCGTTCCTCAGTGGCGCCGCGAATCTGACACTGCAGCAATGGTCTCGATTCTGGGTGTTTCCGGCCGGGTTTGCGGCAGCCGTGTTGGTCTTCTTCGCGTTGTCCTTTAAAGCTGAGCGAGCTACTCCAGCTCCCTAATCCAAATATCTCTGTAGCGCACCGGATTGCCGTGATCCTGTAACTTCAGCGGCAGCTTGTCAGGATGGGCGCGATAAGGCGGTCGAGCCTGGTTCGCCGTGGGCCCCACCAGCTCGAAGTTATCCTGAATCAGAATCCCATTCAGGAATACCGTCATGCGCGCCGGGCGCTCGAGCGAGCCGTCGGCCTTGAAGTGGGGCCGGCGAAACACGATGTCGTACGCCTGCCACGCGCCGGGTGGCCGCGTGGCGTTGACGAGCGGCGGGTTCTCGCCGTAGATCGCCCCCGCCTGGCCGTCGGGATAGGTGTCGTTCTGGTAGGAATCCAGCACCTGCAGCTCGTAGATCCCCATCAGAAAGATGCCGCTGTTGCCGCGCTCTTGGCCTTCACCCTGGGGCGGCGTCGGCGTCCGCCATTCGATGTGGAGCTGCACGTCGCCGAACCCGCGCGCCGAAACGAGCATGCCGGTGCCCGGCTTCACTTCGACGTAGCCGTCTTTCACGATCCATTTCGCGGCGCTGCTGTCCTGCGCGCGCCACTGCGCGAGGTCGGAGCCGTTGAACAAGACGATCGCGTCCTTCGGCGCGGGGACCGGCGGGCGCTCCGGCCCCCCCCCCGGGTCCACGACCGGGGGTCGCGGACGATCCATCGAGTGTTGCGGCCACTGTTGGGCTTGTGCCATCAGCAGCAAAGCTAGCATGTCGATCATGGCTTCCACGTCCCCTTGGCGACGGCCGGCAGGAACGAATCGATCCCCGCCGGCGGAAACTCGAGTGTCTTGCCCTGCTCGGCGCTCATGTACGCGGTCATCAGGACTTTGACGACCTGCAAGCCATCATCGAACGTGAGCGACGGCTTCTCTGTGTTCAGGAAACACTGCACGAAATGGCGGTCCTCGGCCTCATATCCGTACGCCACCGCCTCGTTCGCGACGACCGGCATGAGCCCCACTTCGGCGTTCTGTTTTTCAACGAGATCTTCGCCCGCCTTGCCCTGAACCTCGCGGCTAAAGAACAGCTTCAGCCCTGAGTCGAGCGAGTTCCACTGCAACGAATACTCTGGCCCGAGCAGCTCGGCCGACAACCGCAGTCCCGCGCCGACGAAGCTCCACGACGTGGTCGCTTCGCCGAGGACCTTGTGGCCGTCTTCGGACTCGAATTCGATCAGCACGCTCGCGAAGTCTTCCGACGGCGTCTTGTCGTAATTCACCTCGCTGCCCATCATCCCCGACAGCTTCTTCACGTATGCCGGCCGGCTCCATTTCAGACTCGCGATGTGACCGGTGACGCGTTTCGGTTTGAGGGAACGCGGCTTCGTCGGATCGGTGAGCAGGTGCTGCACCAGCAACGACGAGTGGCACATCATGTCGTTGAGCACGCCGCCGCCCTGCAGCTTCCCCTGCCAGAACCACGGCGCGTGGGGGCCACTGTGCTCTTCCGCGGCGCGCGCGAGGTAGGGACGGCCGGTGAGTTTGGCGCCGCGCGCCCACAGCAGTGTGCGTCCGACTTCGACGGGCGGCGCAAAGACCTGGTTCTCGAGGTAACCGTGAGGCAGCCCAACTCGATTGACCAAGTCCAGCACCCGCTTTGCTTCACTGACATTCCGGGCGAGCGGTTTCTCGCAGGCGACGCCGAGCAGCGAGCCTTTGCCACGGTCCATGGCGCTGACCATCTCCTCGACGTTGTCGATGCGTGCCTGGTTGGGACCGCAGAGCCAGATCGCGCCGATCGCGGGATCTTCGACCATTGCGGCAATGGAGGGGTACGGCTTGGCGTCGCCGACGCCGAGCTTTTTCGCATAGCCGGCGGTCGCGGCGGCGTTCTTTTGATTGGGGCTCCACACACCCAGGATGTCCGCGTCGCGGACGCCCACGAACCCGAGCATGTGGAACTTCGCGTTAAAGCCGCTCCCCACGATCCCAATGCCGAGCCGCTTGCTCATTCCGTTCCCTCGTAGCTGACGCCAAGTTTGCGCAGCGCTGCGTCCGGGCAGCCCTTCCACTCGCTCACGAATGTGTTGCCCTGGTAGTCGAGATCGGCGAATCCGATCTTGCTCGTGAAAAACCCCGACGCGGTCAGGTCACGGAACATGTTGAAGAACGCGACGCCCTGGCTCATCTCCGGCTTCGCCTTCTTGGGCCACGCAATGTCGTCGAGCAGGGCTGTCCGCTCTGCTTCCGTCGACGTCACAAACGTCTTGCGGCTGCGCTCGGAACACTCGTTGTCCAGCCACGCGAGCCCGCCCCGCATCGGGACCTGGCCATCCGGCCGGTCGCTGAGCATGAAGTCCATGAACTCCGGGACGCCGGCGTCGGTCGCGCTACCCGAGCGCTCGTCGCGCGGGATCACGAGGTCGACCAGCACCCGCACCGTCTCCCATTCGTGCGGCGTGAAAAACGTCGGCGCGTACGGGGGGGAGGCTTGCAGCGCGGTGCGCGCCAACGTTGCCGCCCGTGCCGCCTCTGCCGGCGTCCACTTGAACGCCGCCGTCACAGCGGCCATGGCCATCGCGCCTACCGCTTCGCGCCGTTTCACAAGCTCCTCGCTTTCAGCTGTGTCGCGATGTACTCCGACGTGCGCCACGACAGTGCCATGATCGTCCAGGTGGGATTCTTGTCGGCCTGCGACGTGAACGGAGCTCCATCGGCCACGAAGAGATTCTTGACCTCGTGCGTCTGGCAGTTGCTGTTCACGACCGAGGTCTTGGGATCGGCGCCCATGCGCGCGCCACCCAGCTCGTGGATGATCACGCCACCCGCCGCAATGCCGTAGCCGTCCTCGCGCGTCGGCATCGGCGAGTAGACCTCACCACCCATCTCTGTGATCAGCGCCCGGAAGGTCTCCTGCATGTGTTTGACCTGCAGGTATTCGTGATCGGTAAACTGCCAATGGAAGCGCAGCACGGGGATTCCCCATTTGTCCACGACGTTGGGATCGATCTCGCAGTAGCTGCCGTCGTTGGGAATCATCTCGCCGCGGCCGGAGAAGCCCACGTACGCGCCGTAATAGCGGCGATAATCCTGCTTGAGCTGTTTCCCGTAGCCGCCGCCCGGTGGGTAGCGGTGAATTCCGCCCATGAAGCCGTAGTCCGGCATGTCGGCGCCGCCCCACACCTCGATGTGATAGCCGCGCGGGAAACCGAGCTTCTTGTTGTCCAGCCACCACGGCATGTAGACGTGCATTCCTCCCACGCCGTCGTGATTGTGAGGGACGTGATCCATCATCTTCGGGATGAAGCCCGAGACGTCGGTGCCGGTCGTGTCAGTGAGATATTTGCCCACCGTCCCGCTGCCGTTCGCGAGACCGTTGGGAAATGATGGCGACTGGGAGTTGAGCAGCAGACGCGACGTTTCGCATGCGCTGGCGGCCAACACGACCACGTGGGCGTCGATGTGATGCTCGCTGCCGTCCCTGGTGTCGATGTACGTGATGCCGCTGGCGCGACCATCTCGGCCCATCGTCACCTCACGCGCCATCGCGTTCGTCACGAGCGTGAGCTTACCCGTCCTGAGGGCCGGGGCGATGAGGACATTCGTCGAGGAGAAGTTGGAATTCGTCTTACAGCCGCGATTGCACTGGCCGCAGTAGTGGCACGCCGCGCGTCCGGGCAGCGGCCTGGTGAGGATCGAGAGCCGCGACGGGACACAGGTGACATTGAGCCGGCGAGCCGCCTGCTGTACCAGCAACTCGTAGCAGCGCGGCTTGGGGGGCGGCAAGAAGATGCTGTCGGGGGCGTTGGGGATGTTCTCTTTGCTCCCGAACACGCCCACCAGCTGCTCCAACTTGTCGTAATAGGGCCTGACGTCGTCGTAGCTGATCGGCCAGTCATCGCCCAGGCCGTCGAACGTCTTCGCCTTGAAGTCGCGCGGGCCGAAGCGCAGCGAGATGCGCCCCCAGTGGTTCGTCCTGCCGCCGACCATCCGCGCCCGCCACCAGCGGAACCTGTCGCCTCTGGCGACGGTGTAGGGCTCCCCGGGGATCTCCCAGCCGCCGATGCAGCCGTCGAACTCCCCAAAGGGCCGCTCCTTGGTGGACGCGCCGCGGCGCGGCGAATCGTAGGGCCACGTGAACATGGCCGAGTCGGTCGTGTTGTCCCACGGGCCGCCGGCTTCGAGCACGGTGACGTTGAGGCCGGCCTTCGTCAGGACGTAGGCGGCCATGCCACCGCCGGCTCCCGAGCCCACGACGACGACGTCCGCGGGTGAGGACTGCTGGGTTGGGCGCATTTTCAGAGACCTCTCAGTAGCCCAGTGCACCGCCGGCGTAGCGTGGGTCAGCGACACCGACCCACCCTTCGGCGGTCCTTTGTATGGCGGCCACCGTCCCCTGCCGGCCGCGCAGCTCGATCGCATGCCCCATCGCGCGGAGCGCCGCCGCGGTCTCGTCGCTCAGCCCTCCGCGCTCGTAGCGCGTGACGTCGGGAAGCGCCTGGTGGTGCATCCGCGGCGCCGCCACCGCGGCGCCCAGACTCATTCTGTGGTCCAGCACGTTGAGGATGACCTCCGTCACCGTCGTGATGATCGTCGGCCCGCCGGGCGTTCCCAGCACCAGCTGAACCTGGCCGCTGCTGTCGGTCACAATCGACGGCGTCATGGCGGAGAGCATCCGCTTGTTGGGCGCGATGGCGTTGGCCTCGCCCTGCACGAGCCCGTACATATTCGCCTTGCCCGGTGCCGACGTGAAGTCGTCCATCTCGTTGTTCAAGAGAAAACCGGCCCCCGTCACCGTGACGCCGCTGCCGAAGCCGCCGTTCAACGTCGTCGTGACCGCGGCGGCATTGCCCTGGGCATCGACCACCGAGTAATGCGTCGTGTTCATTCCCTCGTTGCCGCTCGTGGCCTGCGGCGGCGTCGGGGTCGCGTGCTGTGGATCGATCTGCGAGCGCAGCGTAGCGGCGTATGATTTTGAGAGCAAGCGGTCGAGCGGCATATCGACGAAATCAGGGTCCCCCAGCCAATGGTTACGGTCGATGAACGCCCGGCGCATCGCCTCGGTCAGCAGATGCACGTACGCCGGCGTCCCGAAGGCGGGCAGCGTGTCGTAGCCTTCGAGAATGTTCAGGATTTCGCCCATCGTCACGCCGCCGGAGCTGGGCGGCGGCATCGAGTAGATGTGGTAGCCCCGATAGCTCAGCTGCACCGGCGTGCGCCACTTGGCCCGATAGCGCCCCAGGTCGTCCTTGGTGATCAACCCCCCGCCGCGCCGCATTTCGGCCACGATCAGATCGGCGATCTGCCCGCGGTAGAAGACGTCAGGCCCGGAATCGCTGATGAGCTGCAGCGTGCGGGCGAGGTCGGGCTGCCGGAACATCGTCCCTGGCGGCGGCGCACTGTCATGCACCAGGAACTGCGCCCGGCTGGCGGGGAACCTCGCCAGCATCTCCGCCTCATAGCCGATGTCGCGGCTGCGCGCGCTGTCGAGCACGTGGCCCTGCGCCAGACGAATCGCGGGAGCCAACAGCGTGGCCCACGGCAGCGAGCCGTAGCGCTTCCACGCCTCGTGCAGCCCCGCGACGCTGCCGGGCACGCCAGAGGCGAGGTGTCCCACCAGGCTCTTGTCCGTCAAGTTGCCGGCGGAGTCGAGATACATGTCGTGCGACGCGCCGGAGGGGGCCGCCTCCCGATAGTCGAGCGCTGAGACTTCCCCGGTCGCCGTGCGGTGCACGATGAAGCCGCCGCCGCCGATGTTGCCGGCTTCGGGGAGTACGACCTCGAGTGCGAAGGCCACGGCGACCACCGCATCGATGGCGGTGCCGCCCTGCTTCAGGATATCGACGCCCGCCTGCGTCGCGAGGGGATGCGCCGTCACGACCATCGCGTGCGGGGCCGTCACCGGCTGCGATCGCAACGTCCACGTGGCGGGGATAACTGGGGGAGGAGCGCCACGAACGACAGGCGCAGGAGTCGCGGGGTGATGAACACAGCCCAGCGCCGTCACAAGGTAGAGTGCGGAGAGCTTTCGCATTTGGTAATCTTGCGTCTATTTCCCTCCCATGACAAACCGCGATTTTACCGACCCCAGGCCCACGGAGCAGCGTAATCCGCGCACCGAGCGGATCGACGTGGCGTCGAGTCTCGAAATCGTGGATCTCATGAATGCCGAGGATGCAGAGGTCGCGGGGCTGGTGCGCGGCGAGCGCGAGCGGATCGCGCGCGCGATCGATCTCCTCGTTGATGCGATTCGAAACGGCGGCCGCCTGATCTACGTGGGTGCGGGGACGTCGGGCCGCCTCGGCGTGCTCGACGCCGCGGAATGCCCGCCGACTTTCGGTGTCCCGCAGGCGATGGTGACCGGTGTGATCGCCGGGGGCTACGCGGCGCTGGTGAAAAGCGCCGAAGGCGCCGAGGACGACGCCAATGCCGGCGCGACGGCGATGGATAACGCGGCCGTGACCAAGCGCGACCTCGTCGTCGGCATCGCCGCGAGCGGCACGACGCCGTACGTGCGCGTCGCGCTCGCGCGCGCGCAGACCCTCGGCGCGCGCACGGTGCTCGTGACGTGCGGATCGCCCCCCAAAGTGCTGACGGAAACGTGCGACGTCATCATCAATCCCGTCACGGGGCCTGAAGCGCTCACCGGCTCGACGCGCCTCAAAGCCGGCACCGCGACCAAGCTCGTGTTGAACACGCTCAGCACCGGCGCCATGATCCGGCTCGGCAAGGCGTACGGCAATCTCATGGTGGATCTGATGGATTGGAGCGTGAAGCTGCACGATCGCGGCGAGCGGATCGTGATGGAGTGTTGCGGTGTGCGCCGGGACGAGGCGCGCGCCGCAATCGACAAGGCGGAAGGCAGTGTCAAGCTCGCCATCGTGATGGTGCGGCGCGGCGTGAGCGCGAAGGAAGCTCGCAAGTTGCTGGACGCCGCTGCCGGCTTTGTGCGGCCCGTGGTTGGTGATCCGCCGTCCGTGAGACGATGACCGACGCACTCGCTGTCGGTGTCATGTCGGGGACGTCGCTCGACGGCATTTCGACGGCGCTGGTGCGATGGCGGGACAGCGCAGTCGAGCTGGTGGCGTTTCGCCAGGAGCCCTACAGCAGCGCCGAGCGCGGGGCGATCATCGACGCCATGGCGCGCGGCACGCCGAAGGATCTCGCATTTCTCCACGTCGCCCTGGGTGAGCGATTTGCCGGCGCCGTGCTCGCGTTGCTGGCGCAGGCGCGTGTGTCGCCCAAAGACCTTTCGTTCGTCGCCTCACACGGACAGACCATCTGGCACGAGCCGGGCCGGGCGACGCTGCAGCTTGGG
Source organism: Gemmatimonadota bacterium (assembly GCA_003221985.1). The sequence continues at coordinate 18,402 of QHUQ01000001.1, forward strand.
GATGCGGCGGTGCTCGCCGAGCGGCTCGGCGTGCGGGTGGTGAGCGATTTTCGGGCGCGCGATGTCGCCGCGGGAGGGCAGGGCGCGCCGCTCGTGCCGCTCGCCGACGTGATGCTGTTCGGCCACGAGCAGCGTGGCCGCTGGCTGCTCAACATCGGCGGGATCGCCAACGTTACCTGGGTGCCGCGCCGCGGCGTGCCCGACGGGGCGTTCGCGTTCGACACAGGCCCTGGTGTGGGAGTGATCGACTCTGTCACGCGGCGTATCGATCCGGAAGCGACGTATGACGTCGGCGGCGAGCGCGCGCGCCGCGGCCGGCCCGTCGCGAAACTGCTCGACGAGCTGCTGGCCGATGCGTACTTCGACCAGCCGCCTCCCAAGAGCACGGGCCGCGAGCGGTTTGGGATCGAGTATGC
>QHUQ01000281.1 GCA_003221985.1 Gemmatimonadota bacterium
TGACCGTGAACGCCGGCCTGCGGTGGGACATGTACGTCCCGTGGGTGGAGGAGAACAACCAGCAATCGAATTTCGACGTCTCGACCGGCCGGTTCGTCGTGGCGTCCGACAACGCGGCCATCAACGGCGTACAGGTTGGCCGCTATCTGCAGACCTACTCGAAGACGGACTTTGGACCGCGGCTCGGGTTCGCGTACGACCTGGACGGCGTCGGCCGCACGCTCGTGCGCGGCGGCTACGGCCTGTTCTGGAACTTCACGCCCGGCGGCACCTCGTCTTCCAAAGCGCAGAATCAGCCCTTCCTCAAGGCGCAGGCGAACACCACGAACTTCGGGACCAACGTCGTGCTGTCGCAGGGACTGCCGGCGCCGCCCGCGGTGAATCCCGACATCGCCCCGGGTGGATCGACACGGTCCGCCTTCCTGACCGACTTCCGCGACGCGCACGCGCACAACTTCAACATCAACGTGCAGCGGCAGTTCGGCAGCAACTACATGATCGAAACGGCCTATTCGGGATCCCGCACGAAGAACGCGGCGCTCAAAACCGACCTGAATCAGGCTCCACCGCGCGTGGGCGTGAGCGACCAGAATGTGAACCGGCCGTTCGCGGCGGTGTCTCCGGCGCTGCGCACCGTCGGCGCGCTGTCGAGCAGCGGCTACGTGGAGTACAACGGGCTGCTGATGAAATTCCAGCGCCGGTCCGCGAACCACTTCTCGTTCCTCAACTCGTATACGTTCGGCCGCGCGATCGATCTGAATTCCGACAACGACGGCACCGTCACGCTGACGAACATCTTCGACCCCGCATACAACCGCGGGCCGGCGGATTACGACGTGCGGCACACGTTCAGCTCCAACTGGATTTACGAGCTGCCGTGGGCCACCGAGAAGGTGTGGGGCGGCTGGCAGGTTGGCGGCATCCTCTACGCGCGCAGCGGCCTCCCGATCACCATCACCCAGTCGCAGAGCATGCTCTCGACCGGCATCGCGAACAACCGGCCGGACACCATCTGCGATCCGGTGCTCGGCAACCCGACGATCGGCCAGTTTTTCAACACCGCGTGCTTCCAGCAGGTCGCCGACCCGACCGGCACCTTCGGCAACACGGGCCGGAACACCGTGCGCGGACCGGGGCAGTTCAACATCGACGCCTCGATGATCAAGAACACCAGGATCGGCGCGGTGTCGTCCGAGCTGCGTCTCGAGATCTTCAACCTGCTGAACCACCCGCAGTTCGCGAACCCCAACAATCAGCTGGGGAACGCGGCTTTCGGCACCATCTCGGCGATGTTGGCCAGCCCCTCGTGCGCGCTCTGCGGCACGACGGAACGGCAGATGCAGGTTGCAGTGAAATTGAAGTTCTAACGAGGCTCTGCCTCAGACCGTCGAGCATGTGATGAGGAAAAGCGCCGGCGCATGTGAACGGTCTGAGGCGGAGCCTCGTTAGAAAAAAGGCAGTCGGTCAAATCCAGCGACTTGGCAAGATTCGCTCGACGCCGGAGCGTCACTCGGCGGTTTGAGCCGAAGGTTCGTGACGCGCGGGCGCGCTACTCGGCGCGCAACGCTTCCAATGGATTGAGTCCCGCGGCGCGCCGGGCGGGCAGCCAGCACGCGACCAGCGCTACGACCAGCAGCATCAACGTGGTCGCGGCGAACACCGTGGGATCGCGAGGGCTGACACCGTACAGCAGCGACGCCATCAGGCGGCTGGCCGCCAGCGCGGCGCTGAGTCCAAGGGTGATCCCGACGAGCGCCACCGCTCCGCCCTGCCGCACGATCATGCCGGCAACGCTGGCCGGCTCGGCACCCAGCGCCAGTCTCACGCCGATTTCGCCCGTCCGCTGACCGACGATGTACGACATGACGCCGTAGATGCCGACGACGCCGAGCAGCAGCGCGACGGCAGCGGCAATGGCCAGCAAGATCATCGTGAAAGCCATCTGTGCCGCCGCCCGGTCGAGAATCTCCTGAAGCGTGCGCACCTGGGCAACGGCGAGGTTCGGATCCACGGCCGCTACGGCCCGGCGAACGGATCCCGTGAGATCGAGAGCGGTCGCAGTTCGCACGACGTAGCTCGTCGTCGCGACATTCGGACCGATCAACGCATTCGCTGGAATGTCGGGACCGCCCGCAATCGACACCGGCATGTATAACTGTGGCACGGGAGCCGGCTCCGCCAGCGAGGCGCTGGACGTGTTCGCGACGACGCCGACGATCGTGAGCCAGGGCGGAATACCGAGCGGTGAGTTCGGCGGCGTCGAGGATCGCACACGTTTGCCGATCGGATCTTTTCCGGGAAAGAGTGAGTCGGCGAGCGCCCTGTTGACGACGACGCTCGGCTCGCCTCGATCGACCAGGCCGCGATCGATCGTTCGGCCCTGCAACACGCGAATGCCCATCGTCTCGAAATAGCCGCCCGTCACGGCGCGGAACGACGCGATGTGGATGAGACCGGGAGTCCCGCTCGGGGAGGCCGATGCGGAACGTGACGGCCGGGGCATTGAAGCCGGGATTGACTGCACGCAGTTTCTGAAAGCTCCGGACCATCAGGCCCGAGCCGACCAGCAGCACCAGGGCGAACGCAATCTGCGACGCCATCAACACCTGACGGGCACGGTGACGGCGCCGGCTCGCGGTCTGCCCCCGGCCGGTGTCGTGCAACGACACCGTAAGCGGCACGATTCGCACGAGCGGAATCGCAGCGAGTGCGAACGTCGCGAGAATGCTCAACGCAACTGTGAACGATACGACGACACCATCCAGCCGGACTTCCTCGAGCCTCGGAAGACCGCTGGGACCCAGAAGCGCCAGGAGACGCACGGCTCCCCATGCCAGCAGCAGCCCGACGGCCGCACCAGCAATCGATAGGAGCGCGCTCTCGGCCAGGAAGTAGCGCGCAATACCGCTGTTGTTGGCGCCGATCGCCCGGCGGACCGCGACTTCACGTTGGCGTGCCTCTGAGCGGACGAGGAAAAGGTTCGCGACGTTTGCGCAGCCAACCAGCAGCACGAGACCGACGGACGCCAGCAGAATCCACAGCATGTCGGCGACGCGGCCGACCATCGAGTCTCTCAGCGGAAGCGCCGTTGACGTGATTCCGCGCTGATTGGGCGACACGCGAGACAACGCCCCAATGAGGTTCGTGATCTCACTGCGCGCATCGGCCAGCGTGGCGCGGTCACGCAGCCGAGCCACGCCCGCAACGAGGAAGAGAAACGTGGCGGACGCCCGCGTGGACCGGGCCGGCAGCCAGACGGCGATCTCGGGCTCCGGGAATGCAAACGACGGCGGCATGACGCCCACGACCTCCGTCGACACTCCGTTGAGTATCACGCGATGGCCGAGGACGTCGCGGTCGCTCGCATGGCGGCGCACCCAGAATCCGTGCGAGAGAACCACCACGTCAGGTCCATACGGCACGCCTTCGTCGCCGGTAAACCAGCGGCCCAGCGCCGGGGATACGCGGAGCGTCGGAGCGAGGGACGGCGTCGCGTGCGAAACGCGGATTCGCTCCGGATCGCCGTTGCCGGTGACCGTGATGTCACCAGTATCGTACGCCGCGACGCCTTCGAGGGTCCGGGCGTGATCGGACAGCTGGTGATAGAGCTGCCAGCTCATCGACGTCAGCCCCGACGGCACGTTCTGACCTGGGACGGCGTAGTCGAGCGCGATGAGACGTTCCGGATCGCCGTACGGCAGCGGGTTGAGGAGCACGCGATGCACGACGGCGAAGATCGACGCGTTGGCACCAATCGCCAGCGCGAGCGTAAGTACCGCCGCTACGGTGAATGCCGGACTCCGTCTGAGCCGTCTTGCGGCATGCCTGATCTCCTGGGCCATCGCATCCATACGCTGCGCCTTTCCTTCAGTGTCGAGTGCTCGAACGCGTCGCGAGGCCCATCGCTCCGTGATCGCCAGGGCCACAAGGCTCACGAGCTCCCGCCGCCACAACCGCGCGCGGCCGCGAACGCCGGCGGCCCGCGCATCGACGATGCGAAGGGCGAAGGTCTCCTCCATCGCGCCACCGTACTCGCGCCGCCAGGACGGCGGGGACAGCCAGAGGAGCCAGCGGTAGATCCGCACGTCAGGCGCCCTGCGGGTACAGTTTCCTCTGGCGCGCGGCGCGGACCAACCCGTCCAGCCGCCGCGCCTCGTGCGCTGCAGCACG
>QHUQ01000002.1 GCA_003221985.1 Gemmatimonadota bacterium
CGACGAACACCAACCTTCGTCGCGGCGCCTGTGCCGTGGTGAGCCACTGCACGGGGACGGTCGCGAGCAAACCCACGAGGAGAAACATCAGCCACCACTGCCCACTCCCAAGCGAATCAAACCACAGCGATGCAAAGAGCGTCAGAATCGCGGCCTCTAGAACCCTCCAAACAAGCATCGAAACCGAGAGATGGATCATCCAACCCTGACCCGGTGGGCGTAACGCAAGCGTCGCTGCGATTTCGGTACCTATCGTGGCCATCAAGAACCAAACCGCCACGACTATCCAGGCGAGTACTAACCTTCCAAGCATCACGCTAGCGCGACTGCTTGTATCCCGGACCCCTGAGACCGCGGCCCGGGCGCGCGCTCGTGAGCTGCCCCTTCTTCAATACCATCTGCCCGTTTACCAGCACGTACTCGATCCCCACCGATGTCTGATGCGGCTGTTCAAAGGTCGCGCGATCGATCACGGTCGCCGGATTGAACACGGTGATGTCCGCATACATCCCGGGCCGCACCAGGCCGCGATCGGCGAGGCCGACGCGCTGCGCGCCCAGCGACGTCATCTTCCGCACCGCAAACTCGAGCGGGAACAGTTTCAGGTCGCGCGAATAGTGGCCGAGGATGCGCGGGAACGTCCCGTACGCACGCGGGTGCGCCGACTGCGTGCCGAGCGGCCCGTCGGGTGCGACGCCGCCGAAGTCGGTGTTCACGGCGACCCACCATTGCTTCATCCCCGCCTGCACGTCCTGCTCGTTCATGACCGCATACACCGCATCGGTGCGGTGGCCGCCCTCGGCGAGCACGATGTCGAAAACCGTCTCCACCGGGTCGCGGTGACGGGCGGCGGCGATTTGGGCGATGGTCTTGCCCTGCAGGTAACGCAGCGAGTCCTGGAACGTGCCCGTGATCAACACGCCCTCGCCGCCGCCTGCGGCCGAGTAAAAGCTCTCGGTCCGGGGGTTGAGGATCTCGGCGTGCAGGCGCGCGCGTGTAGCCGGGTCGCGCAACCTCACCAGCAACGAATCCCAGCCGCCGCTCTCGGCCCACGTGGGGATCGAGGCATCGAGCGACGTCGCCGCGCGGATATAGGGATACTGATCGGCGGTAACATCCAGCCCCGCCGCCCGCGCCGAATCGATGCGAGCCAGCACGTGCGCCATTTTCCCCCAGCTGCGGCGGCCCGACAGCTTGAGGTGCGACACTTCCGCCGGGATGCCGGCCTGTCGCGCGATCTGGAATACCTCGTTGAGGGCGTCGTCGATCTGCTCGCCCTCGTTGCGCATGTGCGACGCGTAGATACCGCCATGCCGCTGCGCGGCGCGGGCGAGCGCCACGAGCTCATCGGTCTTCGAATAGCTCGCCGGCGCGTACTCGAGCGCGGTCCACACGCCGAGCGCGCCCTGCTCCATCAGCGTGTCCACGATCGCCGCCATGTGCGACAGCTCGGCCGGCGTGGGGGCGCGGTCTTCATTCCCCATGACCGCAAGCCGCAGCTGCGTCGCTCCCACGAACGTGGCGACGTTGAGCGTAGATCCCTGCCGTTCCAGCTGCGCGAAATAGCCGTTGAGATCGCGCCAGTCCTCCCGGTAGTGCCACTTCTTCATGGCATCGGAGTCACCCACGACCAGCTGATCAGTGAGGGGCGCCACCGAGCCACCTTCGCCCGTCACCTCGGTCGTAATGCCCTGCGTGATTTTCGACAGGACGCGATTGTCGATGAGGACGTTAGTCTCCGACTGGCCCATCATGTCGATGAATCCCGGGGCGACGACGAGGCCGCTCACATCCAGCGTTTCGCGAGCGGCCGCGGTACCAAGAAAACCGACCGCCGCGATGCGGTCGCCGCGGATACCGAGGTCGCCCCGGTAGCGTGGATTGCCGCTGCCATCGATGATCCATCCGCCCCTCAGGATGACGTCGTAGAGCCCGTCACTGCGGGCCGGCGTGCGCCCCCCCATCCCGCACCCAGTCGTCAATAAAAGGAAGAGCAGACGGCTGACGGCTGACGGCTGTGGTGTCATTTCCATGTGGCTCTCAGGGAATCCGGCCGGATCAGCCGGCCGCGGATCATGACCATCGCAATGTTGCGGGTCAGGGCGATGTTGCGGGTCGGGTTGCCGTTCAGGACCACGAGGTCCGCAACTTTGCCGGCCGTGAGCAGGCCGAGAGAATCGGCGCGCAGCAGTTGCGCCCCGCGGCGGGTCGCCGCGGTGATCGCCTCGAGCGGGGTCAGGCCCGCCGCGACCAGCAACGACATCTCTTCGTGTAGCGAGTAGCCGGGAATGAGGAGCTGATTGGCCGCGTCCGAGCCGGCGGCGATCGCGCCTCCCGCGCGTTTGTACTCGCGCACAAACTGATCCTGCCGCTTGCGGGCGCGGCGGAACGCGTCGAAGTCGCTGGAGCGCCAGCCGGTGCGGCGCAACAGACTCGACACGCTGCGAACGCTCGCCGCGTTGTCCGGGACGTCTTCCATGCCGGGACGCGTAAGCAGGATCGGGTTGTCGAGCCGCGACAGCATGTCGTGGACGACGAGCGTCGGCACGAGCGCCACCTTCGTTTGCGCGAGCGCGCGGGCCGTGCGGGCGACAGTACTCGAGTCGAGCGACGCCCAGCCCTTCTCTTCCGTCGTCCAGCCCGAAAGAAAGGTGCTGTGCGCCGCGGCATACGCGGGATTGCCCGTCGCGGCTTGCACCACGCCGGCCATGTGCTCGATCGAGACGACGCCGGCGCGTGCCGCGGTCAGCGCATCGGTCTTGCCGAGGTGCGCCGCGACGGGCAAACGTAGCTTGACCGCTTCGTCCATCAGCGGCCGCAGCAAAGCCGGCGTGATCTTCGTGTAGATCTTGAGATAATCCGCGCCCGCGATGGCATGCTGATCCACGGCACGACGTGCCTGGTCCGCAGTGGCGATGCCGGTCGCGTTGGGGTAGGTCGTGGGCACGCCGTCGATCATCGCGCCGGCCACGAACATCCGCGGACCAAACATCGACCCCAGGTTCATGTCGTTTTTCAAGGCGACGACGGAGTCGGTGGCGCCGTGCAGGTCGCGCACGGTGGTGACGCCCCAGGCGAGGTAGCGCCGCGCCGCCCAGCGTTCGACGTGCGCGTGCGAATCGATCAACCCCGGGATCACGGTCTTGCCCACCAGATTGACGAGGTCGGCGTTGCGGGGAACCGGAATTTCGTTGACGCGCGCGACGGCCTCGATGTGGCCGTTGCGGATGATGATCAGCGCGTCCTGTTTCGGCTCGCCGCCCGCACCGTCGATGAGCGTCGCGCCCTCGAGCGCGACGACGTGGTCTTTTGATGGGAGAAACTTGCAGCCCGCGAGCAATAGCAGCAGCAGCGTGCCGACTGCCTGCCCTGAGCGGAGCGAAGGGTGTCGACGTGTGACGTTCATTTCGGATCCGCGGAGGTATGATCGTGCAAGATTCGCCAACGGTCGCCCTGCTTCTGAAGCACCAATGTGAACGGTCCGCTGGCGACGACCGAGTCGCGGCGGGTCAGCTTGAAGCGCGCTGTCGCGTATGCGAAATCGGGTGTCAGCACGCGCACGTGCAGCGCGTCGAATGAGAGCGAGTCGCGCGATTTCCCGGGCGCAAAGTAGTTCGCCTGGTAGCGATCATACAGCGCTTGCCAGCCATACTGCACGTGACCGGCCGACACGTAGCTGGTGAGCGAGTCGCGAGCGTAGTCGCTCATGAACCCCGCGAGATCACCGTGATTCCAATCGGCGGCGGAGCGCTGCAGCATCGCGGCGATTTCCTGCGGCGGATCCCCGAGCGGTAGTCCTGGCGCCGAGCATCCGATGAACAGCGAAACGGAAACCACGTACCACGCACCACGCACAGTTTTCCTCCTTAACGTGGCCGCGGGAGCGCCTCGTCGAGACGCTCCCGCGGTCGTCATTGCCTGTCGTGTTAGCGGCGGCGTTTCTTCTTCCCGGCCTTCTTCTTCTTCGCCTTCTTCGCCGACTTCTTCCGTGCCTTCGGCCGCGCCTTCTTGGCGGCTTTCTTTTTCTTCTTGGCCTTCGGCTTGGAAGAGCGCGACTCTTCCATCGGCATCGAGGGGCTGGGCGGTGGCGTGGGTGCCGATGGGAACATCGGCTCCATGAAACCCGGCCCGGGCCAACTGCTCTCCGTCACATCCATCTGCTCAAGCATCGGATCTCTCCTATGCTGATAAGGTGCGGGGGCGGCGTGGGTGGCCTATAGCTTACCGCGGGATTCTGACCTCGCAAGTGATACGGACTACCGCCTTTTGGGCCTGTTTCATGTGCCTCCGCCGTGACAAGTTGGCTTGACAATGGCATTTAGCCGGACACACATTCGCCAGCCATGATCAGACGCGGACTCGTTGCTGCCCTCGCGCTCTCCCTACCGGGCACGGGAGCGGCACAGAACGTCGCCGAAGTCCAGGTTGCGCCTCCTTCCATCACCATCCGCGTCGGCGAACGCAGCGGCTTGCTGGCCACGGCGTTCGATCGCATCGGAAACGTCATCCCTACGGTGACCATCATCTGGTCATCGAAAAACATCAACATCGCCAAAGTCGACAACAACGGCACCGTCACGGGCGTCGGCAACGGCGTCGCCATCATCGAGGCGCGGGTCGGGTCGCGGCGGGGCCAGGCGGCCGTCCAGGTGACCGGCGGTAGCGGACCTGCACAACCGCCCCCTGCGCCCCCCCCGGGCGGTCCGCCGCCGCCGGCCGCGCCGCCGGGCCCAGATCCGTTTTCCGGCCAGCCGGCCGGCAGTGGCCCCGCTGCCGCCCTGCGCCTGGAGCCGGGCGTGATCTACCTCCTCCCCTCGGAGAACTCGCGGGTATCGCCGCGGGCTCTGCGCGAGGACGGGTCACCGGCGGCGCCCGTGCTGGTGACGTGGACGTCGCTACGATCCGACGTTGCCAGCGTGGATCAAAGTGGCAATGTCGTCGCCCTTTCCCCCGGCCAGGGCACGATTCAGGCGACCGCTACTGGCGGGCTCACGGCTACCGCGCCCGTCGTCGTCCAGCAAGCGGAGTACACGGTCCGCGAGGGGTCGCCGCTCATGCTTTCGCCGGGCGAGGTCGACACCCTGCATGTGATCGTCGCGGCGCAGAACAACCGGACGGTGAACCCGCTGGTGCTGCAGTGGGCGTCGAGCGACCAGAGTGTGGCACGCGTGAGTCTCGCGGGCGTCGTCACCGCCGCCGGTCCTGGCAAGGCGACGCTCAGCGTCTCCGGGTTGCTCCAGAGCAAGAGCATCGAAGTCTCGGTCCACCAGGTCGTTGCCAAGCTCCTTGTTCGACCGACCGCCCGCGATGAAGTCCAGGTGGCGCTGACGGGCTCGGCAAAGTTCGAGGCCCAAGCGTTGACCGCGGAGAACGCTCCGGTGCCCGAAGCGCCAATGCGCTGGACGGTTACCGATCCGGGCATTGCGAGCTTCGATCCGCAAACCGGCACGCTCACGGGGCGGGCGGTCGGCAAGACGCAGCTCACCGTGCGTGGACCCAGCGCCGGCCTGTCAGTTGCCTGGAATGTCAGCGTGATTGCGGGCTCTCCCAAATTCACGCAGCCGCGCATCGGCTTGGGGCTGAATCAGCGGCATACGCTGCGGGTGAACTACGCCGACGATCAGGGCAACGTCCTGGGACCGGCTACAAACCTCACGTGGAGCAGCGACAATCCTCAGGTAGCGGCGGTCGGAGAAGACGGCACGGTCTCCGGGACGGGCTATGGTCATGCGCGCATCACCGCGGCCGCGCCCGGTGGCAAGAATGCGGCGGCCGACGTCTATGTCGTCGGCGAGATCATCGTGGCGAGCTCGCGCACGGCAGGCAAGTTCCAGCTCTATGCCGCAGAGCGCTCGAACCTCGCGCAGCTGACCAAGCTCACCTCTGACACGTCGTCGGCCAGCGATCCGGCGTTCTCGCCGGACGGGTCCCGCATCGCGTACGTATCGCAGCGCGATGGCAACGCCGAGATCTACGTGATGAATGCGGACGGCACTGGTGCCGTGCGGGTGACCAATGACCCGCAGGCGGATGGGCGGCCGGCGTTCACGCCCGATGGCCAGGCCATCGTCTTCCATTCGTCACGCCCTGCGCCCGCGGGCAAACAGCAGATCTGGACGGTGAACCTCGACGGCACGGGACTCTCACAGCTCACGCGTGACTCGGTCAATGCGTCGCCCACGGTGTCCCCCGACGGGCAGACCGTCGCGTATGTCTCGACACGCAACAAGGATTCCGACATCTGGCTCATGGGCCGCGACGGCTCGAACCAGCGCCAATTCACGCGCTCCCCGCAGCAGCGCGAAACCGAGCCCCGCTTCCTGCGGGACGGTACACTCGCTTATCTGGTCGAACGGCGGGACGGCAATCGCACGGTGCAGCAGGTGATGCGCGCCGATCTGGCGACGGGCAATGTCACGGCGCTGACAGGCACCGATCTGGCGATCGCATCGTTCGCCGTTTCTCCGTCCGGTGACCTCGTCGCGCTGGTCGTCAACGCCGAGCCGCAGAATCGCCGCAATCCCGCGTATCGGGTCTATATCCAGCCGGTCAGCTCGGCGACCCCGGTCCCCATGCCGACCACGGGGACAGAGCAGATGATCACGCCGACGTTCAGGCCCTAATAGGAGTCAGGAGTCAGGAGTTGGGATTCGGGGGGAACGAATGCGCGCCTGCGTTCTGACCGCCACCGGCGGCCTCGACCACCTCCAAATCACCGATGTTCCCGACGCACCGGCTCCCACCGTGGGAGAGGTGCGTATCAGCGTTCGCGCGGCGGCTTTGAACCACCTCGATCTCTTCGTCGCTGAAGGAATGCCCGGCGGTGCAGACCGTTTTCCGCACATCGTCGGTGCTGATGGCGCTGGCGTGGTCGAATCGGTCGGGCCCGACGTGAAGACGGTGAAGGTCGGCGATCGCGTCATGCTCAATCCGGGCATCTCCGACTACACGTGCGAATTCTGCCGGGCCGGCGAGCACTCGCTCTGCGTCAATTTTCGCCTGCTCGGCGAGCATCTCCCCGGCACCATCGCCGCGCTCGTCACGATCCCGGCGCAAAACGTTGCCCGCATTCCGCAGCTGGCCGAGGAGCTGACGTGGGCCGAAGCGGCGGCGTTTTCGCTCGTGACCCTTACCGCCTGGCGCATGCTCGTCATGCGCGCCCAGCTCAAGGCGGGCGAAACGGTGCTGATTTGGGGGATCGGCGGGGGCGTCTCGTTGACGGGCATGCGCATCGCCAAGCTGCTCGGCGCCCGCACCATCGTCACGTCGTCAGACGACGACAAACTCTCTAAGGCGAAAGCGCTTGGCGCCGATGTCACGCTGAACCACAAGACACAGAAGATCTCGCAGGAAGTTCGCGCACTCACCAACAAGCGCGGCGTGGATGTGGTGTTCGACAATGTCGGCGCCGCGACCTGGGACGATTCGCTGCGCTGTCTGCGGCGCGGGGGCCGGCTGGTGACGTGCGGCGCGACGTCAGGACCGAATGTCAGCCTCGATCTGCGAAGACTGTTCTGGCACCACTGGAGCATCCTCGGCTCGACGATGGGGAACGCGGCCGAGTACGCGGAAATCGTGCGGCGTCTCGGCCAGGGCGAGCTCCGGCCAATTATCGATGGGGTCTATCCGCTGGAGCGGGCGCGAGATGCGTACGAGCGCTTGGCGAGGGCTGAGCAGCTCGGAAAGGTGGTGGTGGAGTTGCTCTAGGGAGTCTAAGTGTTTAATTTTTATCATCTTACACCTTCCCAGACTGAATAATCAATGACTGGACCTAACGTCCGCGAGCGCATCCTCCCTCGGCTGATCGAGGATGAGCTAAAAGAGTCGTTCCTCGATTACTCGATGAGCGTCATCGTGCAGCGCGCGCTGCCCGATGTGCGCGACGGCTTGAAGCCGGTCCACCGCCGCATCCTGTACGCCATGCACGAGCTCGGCCTGGTCCCAGGCCGGCCCTATAAGAAGGCGGCGACGGTCGTCGGCGACGTGCTCGGCAAGTACCACCCGCACGGCGACATCGCGGTCTACGACTCGCTCGTGCGGATGGTCCAGGACTTCTCCCTGCGCTACCCGCTGGTGGACGGGCAGGGGAACTTCGGCTCGGTGGACGGCGATTCCGCCGCGGCCTACCGCTACACCGAAGCGCGGCTCACCCGTATTGCGATGACGATGCTCGAGGACATCGACAAGAACACGGTCGCCTTCGTCCCCAACTTCGACGACCGGCTGAAGGAGCCGACCGTGTTGCCGGGCCGGCTGCCCAACCTGCTTGTGAATGGCTCGGCGGGTATCGCGGTCGGCATGACCACGAATATCCCGCCGCACAACTTGAGCGAAGTGGTGCAAGCGGTGGTGCACCTGGTGGATCATCCCAGCGCCACGCTCAGGGACATCCGGAAGTTCGTCAAGGGCCCCGATTTCCCGACCGGGGCGATCATCTACGGCCGTGACGGCATCAAGGAGTGCTACGAGAAGGGACGCGGGCGCATCGTGATTCGCGCGCGCGCGATCGCCGAAGAGAAAGAGTCGACGGGCAAGCAGCAGATCGTGGTGACGGAGTTCCCCTATCAGGTCAGTCCCGAGCGCGTGCACGAGCAGATCCGCGACCTCGCGCTCGCCAAGAAGCTCGAAGGGATCAGTGACGTCCGCAACGAATCCGATAAGGAAGGGATCCGGCTCGTCATCGAGCTGAAGCGCGACGTCATCCCCATGGTTGTGCTGAACCAGCTCTACAAGCACACGCAGATGCAGCAGACCTTCGGCGCCATCATGCTGGCGTTGGTGGACGGCACGCCGCGCGAGCTGACCCTGCTGGAGCTGCTGCAGCATTTCATCGAGCACCGCCACACCGTCATCACGCTCCGCACCGAGTTCGAGCTGCAGCGCGCGCAGGACCGCGAGCACATCCTCGAGGGCTTGAAGATCGCCGTCGACCACATCGACGAAGTGATCAAGATCATCAAGAAGTCGAAGGACACTCCATCAGCCGATGCAGCCCTTCGCAAACGGTTCAAGCTCTCTGAGAAGCAGTCGGCCGAAATCCTCAACATGCGCCTCGCGCGCCTCACCGCGCTCGAGATCACCAAGCTCGAGGAGGAGCTGAAGGACGTCCGCAAGTTCATCAAGGAGTGCAAGGAGATCCTCGCCTCCAAGCCGCGGCGCATGAAGATCCTCAAGGAAGAGCTGACCGAGTTGGCCGCGGGCTTTGGGGACGAGCGGCGTACCGAGATCGTCGCCGACCAGGGCGAGTTCTCGATCGAGGACCTGATCGCCGAAGAGGACATGGTGATCACCGTGTCT
>QHUQ01000003.1 GCA_003221985.1 Gemmatimonadota bacterium
CGTCGGAGCCCATGACGCTGACGCGCACGTTGGCATGCGAGAGATCGGGCGAGACCTCGACGCCGGTGACCGTGACGAACCCGATCCGCGGATCGCGCACGTCGCCGGTGAGGAACACGCCCACGGCGTGGCGGATCATCTCGCTCACGCGCTCGGGACGATGGCTGCGACGCTTCATCTCAGAGATAGCTCGTGCTGGTGTCCACGATGCGCGCACCGTCCGCCCCGGCCACCAGCTGGTCCGCCTCGCGCAGCACGCTCTCGGCGTGGCGCCGGTTCTCGCTCACGCGCTCGGGACGATGGCTGCGACGCTTCATCTCAGAGATAGCTCGTGCTGGTGTCCACGATGCGCGCACCGTCCGCCCCGGCCACCAGCTGGTCCGCCTCGCGCAGCACGCTCTCGGCGTGGCGCCGGTCGGTGCTCACCACCGCGGCCGTCAGCTCGGTGCGCTGCCACAGGTCCTGATGCCCCGTCTCCGCGACCGACACGTTGAAGCGGTTGTGCATCCGATCCTTCAGGCTCTTCACGATCGTGCGCTTGTCCTTGAGCGACTGACACGCGGGCAGGTGCAGCTCCCACACCATCACGCCCACGATCACGACTCAGCCGCGCTCAGCGAGCGCGCGACCTCCTCGATACGGTACGACTCGATGAGGTCGCCCACTTTCACGTCGTTGAAATTCTCGATGCCGATGCCGCACTCGAAGCCTTCGCGGACCTCGCGGACGTCATCCTTGAACCGTTTCAACGACGCCAACGTCCCGTCGTAGACCTCGACGCCGTTGCGGATGACGCGCACCCGCCCGGTGCGCGGAATCACGCCGCTGCGCACGAAGCAGCCGGCGATCGTGCCGATCTTGGCGATCTTGAAGATCTGGCGCACTTCGGCCTCCCCCAGCACCACTTCCTTCTTCTCGGGCGCGAGCAGGCCTTCCATCGCCAGCTTCACCTCTTCGACCGCCTCGTAGATGATGCGGTAGGTACGGATCTCGACCCGCTCGCGGTCGGCCGCCGCGCGCGCATTGGAGTCTGGGCGCACGTGGAAGCCCACGATGATCGCGCCCGACGCCCGTGCGAGCAGTACGTCCGACTCGGTGATGGCGCCGACGCCGCGGTGCACGACTTCGACCTTCACCTCCGCCGTCGAGAGCTGCGCCAGCGCGTCGGCGAGCGCCTCGGCGGGGCCGCCCTGGTCGGCCTTGATGATGATGCGCAGCGTGGCGACGCCGCCCGCCGCGGCTTCCGCCATGAAGTCTTCGAGCGTCTTGACCCGGCCGGAGCGGCGATGCTGCGCCTCGCGCTCGAGCCGTTGGCGCTTCTGCGCGATGTCTCGCGCCGCCGCGGCGTCGTCCATCGCGAGGAAGCTGTCGCCCGCCTCGGGCACGCCCTCGAAGCCGAGGATCTGCACCGGCGTGGAGGGGCCGACTTCGGTCTCGGTGCCGCCACGCTCGTCGTACATCGCGCGGACACGACCCGAGTACTGGCCGCAGATGAAATCGTCGCCCACGCGCAGCGTGCCGGTCTGGACGAGAATCGTGGCGAGCGCGCCTTTACCGGGATCGAGCTGCGCTTCGAGCACTGTGCCCTGCGCCTTGCGCTCGGGATTGGCCTTCAGGTCGAGCAGCTCGGCCTGCAGCAGAATCTGGTCGAGCAGCGCGTCGACGTTGGTGCCCTTCTTGGCGGAGATCGGCGTCATCAAGGTGGTGCCGCCGAACTCTTCGAGCACGACGCCGTGTGACAACAGGTCCTGTTTGACCTTCTGCACGTTGGCGGTGGGCAGATCGATCTTGTTGATCGCGACGACGAGCGGCACGCCGGCGTTCTTGGCGTGCGAGATTGCCTCGATCGTCTGGGGCATGATCGCATCATCGGCTGCGACGACCAGCACGACGATGTCGGTGACCTGCGCCCCGCGGGCCCGCATCGCGGTGAACGCTTCGTGGCCCGGCGTATCGAGGAACGTGATCTTGCGGCCGTCTTTCAGCGTGACCTGGTAGGCGCCGATGTGTTGCGTGATGCCGCCGGCCTCGCCGGCGACCACGTTTGCCTTCCGGACGTAGTCGAGCAGCGAGGTTTTGCCGTGGTCGACGTGGCCCATGATCGTCACGACCGGCGGCCGCGGCTTCAACGTCTCGTCCGCGTCCTTGACCTGTTCGGTCTGGGTGGTGGCGTACTCCTCTTCCTTGACCGCCTGGAATCCAAAGGCCGAGGCGATCAGCTCGATCATGTCGAAGTCGAGCCGCTGGTTGATCGTCACCATCTGGCCCAGCTCTTTGAAGGCGAAGGTGACGATCTGCGTCGGTGGCACCTTGAGCGTGCTCGCCAGCTCGGAGACGGTCACGAACTCCGTCACCCGCACCAGCGTCTTCTCGCGCTCGCGCTCTTCGCGCCGCCGCTCCTCCTGCACCTCACGGAACGTCGGCCCCTCCTCGCGGCGGTGCACGCCCTTCTTGCCGACCGGCGCCTTCAACGTGGCGAGGGTGCGCGAAATGTTCTGCGCCACCGCTTCCTGATCGACCAGCGATTTCTTGCCCTTCTTGCGCTTCTTGCCCTTTTCGCGGCGCCGGTCATCGAGCGGCGGCGCGCCCGGGGCGGCCGATGCGACGGGCCGCGGTGGCACGCTACTGCTCCCGCTCGGCCCCCCCCCGGATGGCGCGCCACGCGCCACTGGGCGTGGACGCACGGGCGTGGGGATGAAAGGGCGCGGGGGCGGAGACGACGGCGGCGAAAAAATCGGCGGCGAAGGGGCGGCGGAGGGCGGCGAAGGCGCAAACGTCAAGCTTGCCGCTGGCGCTGCAGACTCGGCCGCTTCGGCGGGCGCGAGATCCTTGAACAATGCCGCCGCGCGCTCCTCGAGCGACGCCGCGGCCTTCTCTTCTTCCTGCTCGCGAGCGGCGGTCTCGAGCGCCAGGCGCGCGATCTCGGCTTGGGCGGCTTCGGCGGCGGCGACCTCGGCGGCCGCGGCATCGGCCGCGGCGACTTCCGCGGCGGTGCGGCGCCGCCGCTTGGGACGGCTGTCGCCCACGGCCACGGGCTCCGGCGCCGGCTCGACGATCTTGGCCGCGGCGCGGCGCCGCTTCGGCGGCGCGCTCGGCTGCTTTTGTTTGCGCTTGTCGCGCTCCCAGCGCGCGCGCACCAGCGACACCTGCTCGTCCTTGAGCGGCGTCAGATGACTGCGCACGAAGATGTCCATCTCCTTGAGCATGCCCATCAGGTGCTCGCTGGAGATCCCGAATTCCGCTGCCAGATCATGAATCCGCGTCGTTGCCACTCTTACTCCTCCATCAGTCCTCGTGCCAGCGCCCGATCCGAGACTCCGACCGCCTGCACCGGCGGCTTCCCGAGTGCCGTCCCCAACTCCGTTGCCCCTGGTCCGCGTATCACGGGAATGCTCCGTGCTTCCGCGAGCCGCGTCACCTTCTCCATCGTGCGCTGGCCGGCATCAGCCGCCAGCACGACGCACACCAGCTTGCCGCGCTGCAATCCCGCCCGAACGCCTGCCACTCCGATCACCACGTTGCCCGCGCGGACACCGAGGCCAAGCAGCCTCGTCAGGCGCGCGCTCACGCCGTGGTCTTGGGAGCTTCTTCCTCCTCGCCGCCTTCCTCCGTCATCTCGTTCAGGAAGGACATCATCTTTTCCGCGAGGTCGGGCGTCATGCCCGGAATCTGGTCGACTTCTTCACGCTCGAGATCGAGAATGTCCTGCAGCGTCTTTTTGCCGGCCTGCTCCAGGACCGCGACGAGCTCGGGCGACAGCCCCTTCATTTCGGTCAGCGCCACCTGCGTTACGGACGACTGGTCGGCCGGCGGCAGCGGCGCGAACAGCGGCCCTTCCCCGCCCCGCTCCAGCCATTCGCGGCTCGAGTAGAGATCGACCTTCCATCCCGTCAGCTCCGATGCGAGGCGGACGTTCTGGCCGTTGCGGCCGATCGCGAGCGACAGCTGATCCTCGTCCACGATCGCCTGGATCGTCTTCGACTCGGGGTCGGAGAAGACGCGGGCCACGCGCGCGGGCGCGAGCGACAGCTTGGCGAAGCGCTCGGGATCGGACGACCACGGCACGATGTCGATGCGCTCGCCGTTCAGCTCGTTCACGACCGCCTGCACGCGCGAGCCTTTCAGCCCCACGCAGGCGCCCACCGGGTCGATGGAGTCATCGCGCGACCAGACCGCGATCTTGGTGCGGCTGCCCGCCTCCCGCGCGGTGGCGCGGATCTCGACGATCTGCTGCTGGATCTCGGGGACCTCGAGCTTGAACAGCGCCTTCACGAACAGCGGATCGGCGCGCGACAGAATGAGGCGCGGACCCTTGGGGGTCTCCTCGATGCGCTTCAGCACCGCGCGAATCGTGTCGCCCTGATGGAAGTGCTCGCGGTGGTTCTGGTCGCGGTAGGGGATGATCGCTTCGGCTTCGCGGAATTTATTCAGCATGACGACGATCTTGCCGCGCTCGATCTGCTGCACCTCGCCCGAGAGCAGCTCGCCGACCTTGCCGGAGAACTCCTCGCGGATGCGGGTGCGCTCCCCTTCCCGCACGCGCTGGATGATGCGCTGCTTGGCCGCCTGGACCGCGGTGCGCCCGAACTGCTCGAACGGCACTTCTTCTTCGAGCACGTCGCCCGGCGCAAACTCCGGATCCTCGTAGCGCGCCTCCTCCAGCGACACCTGCGTGCCGGGATCCTCCACCGTCTCGACGACGGTCTTGAGCACGACGATGCGGATCGAGCCCTTGAGCTCGTCGATCCCGATCTCCGCGCGCACGTTCGGGCCATACCGCTTCACCAGCGCGGCGTGCAGCCCGTCCTTGAGCAGGTCGATCAGCTCGCTGCGCTCGAGCTGCTTGGTGTTGGTCAGTTCTCGGATTGCCGAAACGACATCGGTCGCGTTTGCCATTTATTGCCCTCAGTCAATCTGCCATCAGCCGTCTGAATCGCTCGCCAAACGAGCGTCCTTCACCTCGCTCAGCCGGTATTCGCGCTCGTGTCCGCCGTGCGGCTGGAGTACGACCGTCTCCGCATTCGGAACGGCCACGATTCGCGCGCGGACCCGGCCCATTCCCGCCAGCTTCACATTCACGTCCCGGCCCACGAATCGGGCCCAATGCCGGTGCCAACGCACGGGCCGCTCGATCCCCGGGCTCGACACCTCCAACACGTAGCGATTGCCCAGGGGACCACCGGCGTCGAGCCACTGCTCCAGCGCCCGGCTTACCCGGCTGCAGTCTTCGACCGTGACGTTCCGTGGCGGACAGTCAATGCGGACTTGGACGAGCGGCCGGTTCGGCGTACCGCCGATGCGCAGGTCAGCGAGATCGAATCCCAGCGCCTGCAGCCGGGTCCGAAAGGCCTCGACAAGACTCTCAGTGAGCATGGAAAAAAAAGCGCGGGCCGAACTTCGCCCGCATCACGCAGGGGGAATGTAGCCGGGGGGCCCCCTATGTCAACCGAGCGGCCGTCCCAGGTACGCCACCATGCGGCCGTCCCGCCCACGAGAAGCACGATGCGAGAAAAACCGGTCGCGCCCCTCCGCGCTGCACCACGGCGAGATGGAGATTTCCTGGATGCCCAGACTGCGCGCCTGCTGGGCCAAGATGTCACGCAGGTCGAGTTGCACCGTACCGGACAATCCGAAGCGATCGGCGACTTCAGAACCTACTTCATAACAATTACCGCAAATTCCTACGCCGCAATGCATTACAATGTCTGCACCTTTCGCAAAACCGCGCCACTTCAACAGCTCGACGCACTTGGCGAGGATGCCGGCGGCGGTCCCGCGCCACCCGGCGTGGGCCAGCGCGATCGCGCCTTTTTGCGGCACGGCAAGGTAGACGGGAATGCAATCGGCGACGGTGATGGTGAGCAACACGCCGCTGTCGCCCGTGGCGTGGCCGTCGCTGCCGTCGAGAATCAACCACCCCTCCGGCAGCGATTCGTGCCACCGCACTTCGGTTCCGTGCACCTGATGCGACAGCACGATCGCCGGGAACCGCGTGCCGAAGGCCGCGTGAAAGGCGCGCCAGCGGCCGCTGACCTGCCCCACCGGTTCGTCACTCCAGAGGCCGAGGCTCAGCGGCCGCGTGGTGATGCCGGCGACCAGGCCGTAGCGCTCGGCCCAGTCGGTGAGCTCGAGACGGGGAACGGCCGCATCGCCGACTGGGACTTCGGCAACCTCAAGTACCGCGTCGCTCAATCTGCGCTCCCAGTGCCTGCAGTCGTGTGTCGATGTGTTCGTACCCGCGCTCGATCTGGCCGATGTTCTGAATGACGGAGTCGCCTTGCGCCGCGAGTGCGGCGAGCAACATCGCCATGCCGGCGCGGATGTCGGGGCTCTCCACCACCTGTCCCCGCAGCGCCGAGGGCCCGGCAATCACCGCCCGGTGCGGATCGCACAGCACGATCCGCGCGCCCATGCCGATCAGTTTATCGACGAAGAAGAGCCGCG
Organism: Gemmatimonadota bacterium; assembly: GCA_003221985.1. The sequence goes on from QHUQ01000003.1 coordinate 6,445, forward strand.
ATTCGAACAGCTTCTCGAAGACGAGCAGCAACCCCTCGCACTGGGTCGCGACGACGATCGCGATCGACATCAGATCGGCGGGGAACGCGGGCCACGGGCCGTCCTCGAGCTTCGGCACGTGACCGCCGAGGTCGGGGCGGATGCGTCGCTCCTGGCCGGCATCGACGATCAGCCTCGCGCCGTCGAGCCGCGGCCGCACGCCGAGACGCTCGAACGCGAGCAGCGTCGAACGCAGGTCGTCGGCCCGCACGCCGTCGATCGTGACCTCACCGCCTGTCACCGCGGCGAGCCCGATGAACGACCCAATCTCGATATGATCGGGGCCCACGGTATGCGCTGCGGGCTTGAGCGGCCGGCCGCCTTCGACCGTGAGCGTATTGCTGCCGATACCGTCGATCGCCGCCCCCAGCGCGACGAGAAAGCGCGCCAGGTCCTGGACGTGTGGCTCCGATGCGGCGTTGCGCAGGACCGTGGTGCCCGGCGCCCGCACCGCCGCCATGAGCGCATTCTCCGTCCCCGTCACGCTCGGCTCATCGAGGAAGATATCGGCGCTCTTCAGCTTGCCTTCGAGCTTGTACGCGTCACCGACGCTGATCTCGGCGCCGAGCTGCTCCAACGCGAGAAAGTGGGTGTCGACGCGCCTCCGGCCGATGACGTCGCCGCCGGGTGGCGGCAATGTGACGCGGCCGAAGCGCGCGAGCATCGGTCCCGCAAGCAGAATCGAGGCGCGGATTTCTTTGCACAGCTGCGGATCGAGCGGGCGTGGTTCGGCGCCGCCCGTGTCGATCTCCACCGTGTTCGCGCCCTGCCACTGCACCGCCGCGCCGACGTGCTGGAGCAAGGCCAGCAGCGTTTCGACGTCGCGGATGCGGGGAACGTTGTCGATGCGGCACGGGCCATCGGCGAGGAGTGTAGCCGCGAGAATCGGAAGGGCCGCGTTCTTGTTGCCGGCGGGGCGGATCGTGCCCGTGAGCGGGCGTCCTCCCGTGACACGGAACGACGGTGGCATAGGTCCGCCCAAGCTACGAAGCCGCTTGCGGCTGCGTCAAGCGTTCGCGAACGTTGGCCCTCGTGCATCCCCTCCTCGCGCTGGCGCTCGTTATCCTCGCCGGCATCGGCGTGACGCGACTGTCCCGCCCGGCACAGCGACACCCCAAGGTGTTCGACGATCTGCTGGCAACCGGCGCGCCGTTCCTGCTGCTCGGCCTGCTCCTCGGGCCGGGTCTCGGTGTGGTCGACGCCGCCGGACTGCGCCTGCTCGAGCCGGTCGTCGCGCTCGGCATCGGATGGATGGGCGCGTTGTTCGGGTCACGCCTCGAGTGGCGCATGGTGCGGCGCGTGTCCCCGCGCACGTGGCTGATCGGCGCGACACTCGCCGTGCCCGTGCTGCTGACGACGGCCGCGACCGCCTGGGCTCTGGCCCGCGCGTTTCCGTCGCTCGCCCAGACATGGGGTCATCCGTCGCTCGCGATCGCCCTCGCGCTCGCGGGGGCACTCACCACCGCGGCCAGCCAGCGAGGGCCGCGGCTCGGTCGGCGCAACGCGCTGCTCGATACCGCATTCGGCACGGCCGCCGTAGTAGTGGCGATTGCACTGTATCACCCCCACCTCGCGTTGCGCAGTCTCGTGGTGACGCTGATCGCCGGCCTCGGCCTCGGCGGCCTCTTCGTTGTGCTGGCGCGCAGCTCGCTAACCCCTAGCGAAGCCGGCATCCCCGCGTTCGCGGCGATCCTCTGGGGAGCGGGCTTCAGTTACGCGCTGGGGCTCTCGCCCTTCGTCGTCTGCGGATTGGAGGCCGCCGTCATAGTCAGCTTCGCATCGCCCGCGGTGCGCCGTGCCGTCACGGATCTGCTCGATCGTTGGGAGCTGGTCCTGTTTGCCGCTTTCCTTATCATCGCCGGCGCCCTGCTCCGCCCCGTGAGCGGCTGGGTCCTCGCCGCGGCGCTGCTCCTCGCTGTGATCCGCGTCGCGGTGCGCTGGGTGACGGTACGATTCGGTCTCGATCAGGTAGACCCGGTGTGGCGGTCACTGCCCTACGCGCCGCCGCCCGAGTTCGCGTATCCCGCCTTGCGGCAAGGCGCGAGCGCCATCGCGCTCGCGGCCGGGTTCGACCTGGCACGTGGAACCTTCGGCGCCGTGCTGGTCACGATCCTGCTGAGCGTGATGGCCGGCGAGGCCATCGCGGCGTGCACCCCGTTGACAGCACGCCCGAGGCACGCAGAGGTTTCGTGATGCTCCCGACCTGGGTCGGCGTGGTGTCGGCACTGAGTCTGGCGATCATCGCGCTCGCCGCCCTGGTAGGGGCCGTCGCCATCGTAGCCGCGGCGCTGGGCATCCGCGCGGCCGTTAAGGCGCTGAAAGGCTATGCCGGCCCGGCGATCGCCGATGTGCGGCAGCTGATCGGCGCCATTAAGAATGAAGCGGATGCGCTCGTGGGGGCGTCCCGCGATGTACGGCACCGCATTGTACGCGCAGCAGATGCCGCCGAAGAACGGCTCACCAGTCTGGACACGCTGGCCGAGGTGATGCAGGACGAGCTCGAGGCGACGGCGCTCGATGCCGCCGCCACCATGCGCGATGTGCGCCGTGGGCTCTCGGTCTGGCGCTGGAGCCGGAAGCTCCTGAAAGGCAAGAAACGACGGTGAAGCGCATCGGAGTGGCGGTCGCTCTCGCCGGCATCGCGTTGCTGCTCTTCCCGGGCGTCGCGCACGCCTGGACACCCGGCACCCACATCTTCCTCGGCGAGTCGGTGCTCGCCAACCTGTACCAGCTGCCCACGCTGATCGCCGATTTGCTGCGCGCCTTCCCCTACGATTTTCTCTACGGCAACATCGCCGCGGACACGTCGATGGCGAAGAAGTACGCCCCCGTCGGCCGGCACTGTCACGCGTGGCATGTGGGTCAGGAGATTCTCGATCTCGCGCCGAGCGACCCGTTGCGCGCGTTTGGACTCGGCTACCTCTCGCACCTCGCCGCCGATACGATCGCGCACAACTTCTTCGTGCCGCGCCAGCTGGTGCTGACGTCGAGCACCGTCGCGCTGGGTCACTCCTACTGGGAGAGCCGGTTCGAGACGCACCTCGGGGACGCGTACGCGCGGGAGGCCCGCGACGTCATCTTGAAGGACCATGCGGCGAGCGATGCCCACCTCGACGAGATTCTGTCGCCCACCCTGTTCAGCGTCAGAACCAATCGCCGCCGACGCTGGGCGCCGACGCCCGTGACGCGGCGGCTCGGCGGCTCGACCCGGCGGGAGAAAAAGCGCTGGGCATGGCGAAGCGGATGCGGCGGCAAGCGCTCCGCGAAGGCGGGCGGCACGAGCCCGAGCGCGTGGAAGAAACGGCACAGCAGCATTTCGGCTTGCCGACCCCGGCGCTCGACTACTGGAAGCAGTCGCGCGCGCAGCGTCCCTGGCGGGCAAGCTAGGAGGGAGCGGGGGACGCGGGGGAGGCGAGTTTCTCTTCGAGCACGCGCTGGGCCAGCTTCGGATCCGCCTTCCCCTTCGACGCGCGCATCACCTGCCCCACGAAAAACGCCATCAACTTGGTCTCGCCATTCTTGTAGCGGCCGACTTCGGGCGCGTGCGCGCCCAGCACGTCCGTGACCCACCCCGTGACGACGTTGCTGTCCGCGACCTGCACGACGCCGAGCGATTCCGCGACGGTGCGCGGGTCCCCGCCCTGCTCCGCCACTTCTCCAAACACGCGCTTCGCCGCCTGATGGCTGAGTGTGCCGCCCTTCACCAGGGCGATGAGTTGCGCCAATGCGGCGGGCGGCACCCGCAGCTGGTCCTGATGGTCCTTGGCATCGGCCAGCGCTTCCGTCATCACCCAATTCGCCGCCGCCTGCGGCTCCGCGGGCGCGCGCACGACGCTCTCGTAGTACTCGGCGACCGCGCGATTGGCGGTGAGCACCGCCGCATGCTCCCGGCTCAGCGCGTACTGCGCCACGAATCGCTCGCGCTTCTGCGCGGGCAGCTCCGGCAGCTCGCTCTGCTGCTTGGGTACCAACTCCGGCGTGAGGCCGAGCGGCGGCCAGTCGGGTTCGGGGAAATAGCGGTAGTCGTGGCTCTCTTCCTTCGAGCGCTGCGGGCGCACGCTGTTCTCGCGCGAGTCGTACAGCATCGTCTGCTGCTTCACGCTGCCGCCCGATTCGACGAGCGCGATCTGCCGGTCGCGTTCCACCGTCAGCGCTTTCTCGACGAACGCGAACGAATTGATGTTTTTGACCTCGGTGCGCGTGTTGAGCTCGGTCTCGCCCGCGCGCCGCACCGAGACGTTGGCGTCGACGCGCAGGCTGCCCTTCTCCATGTCGCAATCGGAGATGCCGATGTATTCGAGCAGCTGCTTCAGGGTCTGGAGGTACGCGCGCGCTTCCGCCGGAGAGCGGAGATCGGGGCCGCCGACGATCTCGATGAGCGGCACACCCGAGCGGTTGAGATCGACCGCGGTCGCTTTGGCAAAGCGATCGTGAATCGATTTGCCGGCATCCTCCTCGAGGTGCAGCCGCACGATCGTGGCATTCACGATGCCGCGCTCGGGAGAGAGGAATGACAGCGTGCCGCTCGTCGCGAGCGGCTGGTCGAACTGCGAGATCTGATACCCCTTGGGCAGATCGGGATAGAAATAGTTCTTGCGGGCGAAGATGCTCTTGGGATGCACGGTGCAACCGAGCGCGAGCGCGCCGCGCACGGCGAGCCCGATCGCCGCACCGTTGGCCGCCGGCAGTGCACCCGGCAGGCCCAGGCACGTGGGGCAAACCTGGGTGTTGGGGGGCGCGCCGAACGCCGTCGAGCAGCCGCAGAACATTTTCGACTTGGTACGCAGCTGCACGTGCGTCTCGAGCCCGATGACCGTTTCCCAGGCGGCGCTCATCACGCCTCGTCCGTCGCGGGGACCACTCGCTCGAGCGCGTACGCCGCTTCGATCATCTCGTCTTCCAGGAACGCCTGGCCGATCAACTGGCCGCCGATGGGCAGGCCTTTGACGCGGCCGATCGGCAGCGACATCGCCGGCAGGCCGGCGAGATTCGCGGTCACAGTGAAGATGTCGGACATGTACATCGCAATCGGGTCCGCGAGCTTCTCCCCCGCCTTGAAGGCGGGCGTCGGCACGGTGGGCGTAAACAGCAGGTCCACCCCGCGATCCCAGACGTTCCTGAAGTCCTGCGCGATCAGCGACCGCATCTGCTGGGCCCGCCGGTAGTACGCGTCGTAGTAACCCGACGACAACACGTACGTGCCGACGAGGATGCGGCGCCGGACCTCGGGGCCGAAGCCCTGCCCGCGCGTGGTGCGATACAGGCTGCGCAGATCGGCATGCCCGTCGAATCGCGGCCCGTAGCGAACGCCGTCGTAGCGGGCCAGGTTGGAGGACGCCTCCGCGGGCGCGATCACGTAGTAGGTCGGCACCGCATAGGGGGTGTGGGGCAATGAGACTTCGCGGACCGCCGCGCCGAGATCCTTCAGGAAGCGCACGGCGCGATCGCAGGCCCGCCGCACCGCCGGGTCGAGCTCGGGCGGGAAGTACTCCCGCGGCAACCCGATGACGAAGCCCTGCAGCGACTCCGGCACCGTCGGCAACCGCAACGGATCGCGATCCTCGCAGGTCGCATCTCTGGGGTCGCGCCCGCTGATCACGGAGAGCACGCGCGCGGCATCGTGGACGCTGCGCCCGAAGACGCCGATCTGATCGAGCGACGAGCCGAACGCGACGAGGCCGTAGCGGCTGACGCGGCCGTACGTCGGCTTGATGCCGACCACGCCGCAGAACGCCGCCGGCTGGCGTACCGAGCCGCCCGTCTCCGAGCCGAGCGCGGCCGGCACCGCGCCGGCGGCGACGAGCGCCGCGGAGCCGCCGGAGGAGCCGCCCGGCACGCGCGTCTTGTCCAGGGGATGCAGCACGCGCCCGTACGCCGAGTGCTCCGTGGACGAGCCCATCGCGAACTCGTCGCAGTTCGTTTTGCCGGCGATCAGCGCGCCGGCGGCTTTCAGCTTCGCCACCGCGGTGGCCTCGTACGGCGAGCGGTAGCCTTCGAGAATCCGCGACCCGCAGCTCGTCGTGAACTCCAGCGTGCAGATGTTGTCTTTCACCGCGACGGGCATGCCGTACAGCACCCCGGTCGGACGCGCCGCCGCGACCTGCGCGGTGAGCGACTTGCGGAGATCCTTGGGAGGGGTGAGCAGCGCGTTGAGGCGCTTGGCTTTCACCAGGCGGTCCGCGACCGCTTTGGCGGGGGCGTCACTCACTCGAATTGATCCAGCTTCGGTACGACGAAGAATCCTTCCTTGAATGCGGGGGCGAACTCCGCGGGGCCGAACGCCAGCGGCTCCGGGTTGACTTCATCGGCCCGGAAGCGGATCGCGTCGGGCCCCGGCACGAACGCCTTCACGGTGCCGTTCGCGGGCACCGCGCTCAGCTGCGCCACGTACTCGATGATCCGCGACATCTGCTCCGCCAGCTCCGGCAGCGCCGCGTCGTCGACGTCGAGCTCCGCGAGCTGCGCGATGCGCAGCGCCTCCTCCCGCGACACACTCATGCCCCTTCTCCTTGCCAGTCCCGCTCGAGCCCCGCGTAGGCGACGAGCAGTTGTTTGGTCCCGATGTCCGGATCGTCGAAGTCTACGCTCACGCGCAGATCGCGACCCTCACCCGACACCGCGCGCACCACACCACCGCCGAATTTGCGGTGACGAACGCGTTCCCCTTTCACGTAGCGCGGCGCGTCCTGCGAAACGTCTTCAGGAAATCCGATGTCCGGCAATCGCCTCGCCGCAGCGCCACGCGGCCGTGGCGGCCGGGGAGGCATCGCACTCGACCCGCGCAGCGGGTGCCACGACGGCGTCGTGCTCCGCTCTTCGACGACGTGCGGCGGCAACGCGGCGAGAAAGCGCGACGGCTCCGCCAGCTCCAGACGCCCGTTGCGGTACCGCGTGCGCGCCCATGAGAGATACAACCTTTCGCGGGCACGCGTGAGACCCACGTAACAGAGTCGTCGCTCCTCCTCGACGCCGCCCGGCTGCTCGGTCGAGCGACCGAGTGGGAACAATCCATCCTCCAGACCCGCGAGCGCGACGATCGGCCACTCGAGTCCCTTCGCCATGTGCGCGGTGGTGAGCGTCACGCCCGCTTCGTTGCCGTCTTCGTCCGCCGGCGTCACGAGCGCAGCCTGGGTGAGGTAGCGCTCGACCGGGCTCCCCGTGCCTTCCGCCGCGTCCGGGTCCTGGATCTCCGCCCAGGCTGCGGCGCCGGCCACCAGCTCCCGTACGTTCTCGATCCGCTCCATCCCCTCGGCGCCTTCCTCCGCCAGGTACTGCTCGTAGCCGGTGGTGGCGAGGATCGTCTCGAGCGCCGTGGCGGGGTCCGCCTGCCCGACGGCGTCGCGCAGCCGATCCAGCAGCGACGCCACGCCCGTGAGCGCTTCCCGGACATTGGGCCGCAGGTCGCTGACGTTCGAGGCGCGGCGCGCGGCTTCAAGCAGCGGCTGCTGCCATCCGGTTGCCGCCCGCACCAGCACCGCCAGCGAGGCGTCGCCGACGCCGCGCCGCGGCACGTTGACGACGCGCAGGAAGGCCTCGTCGTCGGCCGGATTGGCAATCAGCCGCAGATAGGCGAGCAGGTCCTTCACTTCGCGCCGCTCATAGAAGCTGATGGCGCCGATGAGCCGGTACGGGATGCCGCGGAAGCGGAAGGCCTCTTCCAGCGGGCGGGACTGCGCGTTGGTACGATAGAGGATCGCCATGCCTTCGTACGCGATGTCGCCATCCGCGGCGCGGCGGGCGAACTCATTCGCCAGCCATTCGGCCTCGTCCCGCTCATCGGCGGTACTCAGCAACGTCACCGGGGCGCCGCCCTGTTTTTCGGTGAACAGCGTCTTGCCCAGCCGCGCCGTGTTCTCGGCGATGATGCCGTTGGCCGCATCGAGGATGATCTGCGTCGACCGGTAGTTCTGCTCGAGCCGCACCAGCTTCGCGCCCGGAAAGTCGTTCTGGAACGAGAGCATGTGCCGGACGTCCGCGCCGCGCCAGCCGTAGATCGCCTGGTCGTCGTCACCCACGACGCAAAGATTGCCGTGCTGCTTGGCGAGATGCTTGACCAGCAGGTACTGCGCCGCGTTGGTGTCCTGGAATTCGTCGACCAGGACGTGCTGAAACCGGTCCTGCCAGTAGGCGAGCCGCTCGGGATGCTGGCGAAACAGGGTGAGCGGATGGAGCAGCAGATCGTCGAAGTCCATCGCGTTGGCCTGCTTCAGCGCCGGCCCCAGGTCGGCGTAGATGTCGGCCGCGACCTTCACGAGCGGCGTATCCGCCCGTGCACCCAGCTCCTCGGGCTGGACCATGCGGTTCTTGGCGCTCGAGATCAGGCCGTGAACGGCGCGCGGGGTGTAGACCTTGATCGAGAGCTGCCGTGCCTCGAGGAGCCGCTTCACCAGCGCCTCGGAGTCGTCCGAGTCGTAGATCGTGAAGTTCGGCCCGAACCCCAGCAGCGGCGCCTCGCGGCGCAGCAGCCGGGCCGAGAGCGAATGGAACGTGCCGATCCACAACCCGCGCGGATCAGCGCCCAGCAGTTGGGCGACGCGCGTGCGCATCTCGCCCGCCGCCTTGTTCGTGAACGTGACGGCGAAAATCCGTTGCGGCGCGACATGGAGGGTGGTGATGAGGTGCGCGATCCGGGCCGTGAGGACACGGGTCTTTCCGGAGCCTGCCCCCGCGAGGACGAGCAACGGGCCACCGGGATGCTCGACCGCCTCCCGCTGCGCGGGATTCAACGGCAAGGGATGCTGCGCGGTCATCTCGTGGTCAGCGGAAACTCAAGCACAAACACCGAACCTTTACCCTCGGCCCCCGGGCGGAACGCGACCTTGCCGTCATGTTGCTGCTCGACGATGCGGCGGGCGAGCGCGAGGCCTATCCCCCACCCGCCGGTTTTGCTGGAGACGCCGGGCTCAAAGAGCTGACCTTGCATCTCCGGCGCGACCCCGGGGCCGTCATCCCGCACACTGACCCGCCCGACGGTGTCGCTGCCTTCGACGTCGATGTCGATGCGGCCCCCCCGGCCGCTCAACGCATCTACCGCATTCTTCACGACCACCTCGAGCGCCCACTCGATGAGCACCGGATCGCCGGTTGCGGTCGGTCCCGCGCCGGGCGACGTCAGCGTGATGGCCACGGGGTGGGCGAGCGTAGGCAGCCGCGGCCGGAAGTAGGCCACGACGCGCTCGGCGACGGTCCCCAGGCCGACCGGGTCGCGGCGCGACGGACGGCCGATGCGCTCGAAGCGCCTGGCGACGCGCTGCAGGCGCTCCGCATCGGCTTCAAGATGTCTGATCAACTCGCTGCCCGGCGTACCCGGATTCTCCCGCAGGTAATCAATCCAACCCGTGAGGCTCATCAACGGGGTGCCGAGCTGATGTGCCGATTCGCGCGCCATCGCCACCCACAGCCGGTCGCGTGCCGCGTTGACGCGCTCGCGCATCGCCCACACCGCGAGCAGGACGAGGCAGAGGAACATCGCCCCCTGCAGCACCGCCAGTCCGGTGAACGCGCGCGCGTCCGGCAGGGCCCCGTAGTGAATGGTGCCGACACCCGGCTGGATCAACGGCGGGTGAATACGGTCGAGCTCGAGGATCCAGTTGCGCAAGGTCGCCTCACTCGCATTGGCGCCGAACGGCGCGTTGTCGAGCGCGGTGATTCGGCCCGCCACGTCGGTGACGGCGATGGGAATGCCCAGCCGCCGGACTTCGTCGGCGAGGGCGAGCAGCGCGTCGGCCGCCGCCCCTTCGCGCGGGTCGTTCAGACCAGCGAAGACGTGGCCGAGAAGGCGGCTGGTCTCGCGCGCATCGTTGCGAAGATGGCGCGCCACGATCCAGGCATACCCGACCGACAGTGCGCCGAACAGCAGTGCAGCGGCGAGGAGCGCGGCGGGGCCGGCGCGGCGCAGCGCGCCTTTAGGCAATGCGGTCAGAGCCGACATACGGCGCCAATGCCGGCGGGACGGTCACGGAGCCGTCGGACTGCTGGTGGGTCTCGAGCAACGCCGCGATGGTGCGCGGCAGCGCTACACCGGACGCGTTCAACGTGTGCACGAATTCGGGCTTCTCGCCAGGCCGCGGGCGGGCGCGAATACTGGCGCGGCGGGCCTGATAGTCAGTGAAGGTGCTGGAGCTCGAGACCTCCAGCCACTGGCCGACACCTGGCGCCCACGCCTCGAGGTCGTAGGTCTTGGCGGCGGCGAAGCCGAAGTCGTTCGCCGGCAGCACCGCGACGCGATATGGAAGCTCCAGCTTCTGTAAGACCGCTTCTGCGTGCCCGGTCAGCTTCTCGTGCTCCGCCGGCGAGTCGGCAGCGAGGCAGAATCGGACGAGCTCGACCTTGTCGAACTGATGCACGCGCAGCAGGCCGCGCGTGTCCTTGCCCGCGGCGCCCGCCTCGCGCCGGAAGCACGGCGTGTAGGCCACGTATCCTTTGGGCAGCGCCGTGCCGTCGAGAATCTCGTCGCGGTGAAGGTTCGTGACCGGAACTTCCGCCGTCGGAACGAGAAACAAGTCGTCGGGCATGGTGCGATAGAGATCGTCTTCGAACTTCGGCAGTTGCCCCGTGCCGGTCATGACTTCACGTCGCACCAGGAACGGCGGCTCGACCTCGACGTAGCCGTGCTCGCGCGTGTGCAGGTCGAGCATGAAGTTGATCAGCGCGCGCGCCAACCGCGCGCCGACGCCCATCAGGACGGGGAAGCCCGAGCCCGCGAGCTTGGCGCCGCGTGGCAGATCGAGGATGCCGAGCCGTTCCGCGATCTCCCAATGCGGCTTGCCACCTTTGGCCGCCGGCGTCCCCCAGCTGCGCAGGATGGTCTGCTCCTCCGGCACGTCGGGGAGCGGCGGATTCGGTACGAACAGCGCCTTGGCTTCCAGTGTCGTCTCGATCTGGCGGAACTCCGACTCGAGACCGGTGATCCGGTCGCCGAGCTTGCGCCGGGCCGCAACGATCTCCTCGGGCAGCTTGCCTTTCGCTTTGGCGATTTGCGCGTCGGTCTTCGCGGCGTCGTTGCGCTCGGCCTTGAGCGTGTCGAGCTGCGCGGTGAGCGTGCGGCGCTTCATGTCGAGCGCTTCGATTTCGTCGAGCAGCCGGATCAGGGAGGGATCGCCACGGCGGGCGAGCGCCGCCCGCACCTGAGCGGGCGAGGCGCGCAGCAACTTCAGATCGATCACGGCTTAACGCTTCGGCAGGCCTGTCTCGAGCCCGCGATAGCCGCAGTTGATGTCGGTGAGAATCTCGAAGTCGATCCGGCGTCCGTTCGGTCCGGACGTCGTATCGATGGCGAGCACGTGGAGCTTCGCGTAATACACGACTTGCTGCAGATACGCGCAGGATGTGACGATCGAATGCAGGATCGCCACGCTGTTCGAATCGACGACGACCGCGCTGTCGAGCTGGTAGTGGCTCGTAGGCGCGACCTTGATGGAATCGAATGCCGTGGTGGTGAGCTGGATGCCCGAGGCCCGGCCGAGGTGCAGCGCCCCGGTCGGAAACAGCTTGGCCCGACCCGCGCTATCGAGGTCGAACGCAAAATCGAGCGACGTGGTCTGATCGGGCCGCACGGGCTGATTTAATAGCAGCGAGTACGCCGACGGGAAAGAGACGGGCGTGCCGCTCAAGGCATACAGCGACACCGTGATCACCTTGTTTTCGCAACAGGCGCGCGGCAGCCCCAGTGGAGCACCGCAGGCCGCCGCGAGGGCAAGAGTAAAGAGAAAGAGGGGGCGCAGGCGCATGGAAGTGCTGGAGAACTTACAGGGCCGCGTTCGAGTGGGTCAACCCACGGTGGCTGCTTGACTTCGACTTCGTCGAATCCTACGTTGGCAACCCCTATGGCGACCATCCGCGACGTGGTCGATGCGCTCAGCCGCTCGAACGGCGTGGACGCAGTTGTGGTGGTGGGCCGCGATGATCGCGGTACTCCATGCTGACGCCCTCCTTATCGTGCTGGTGCAACCTGCGACGAACGTGGGCGCCCTCCTGTTCGATCTTCGCCGACACCGCACGGCCATCGCTGGTCTGCTTTAAGCGGGTCCGCCGTTGACCATCTCGGCACGGCACCTCCTGGTGGTGGATGATGAGCCGCACATCGGACTCGTGTTGCGCCCGTTCCTCGAACAGCTGGGCTATCGCGTGAGCTTCGCGCGCACGCTGCACGAAGCCCGCAGCGCGCTGCGCGCCACGCCGGCCACCGATGGCATGCTGCTCGACCTCCATCTGCCCGACGGCTCGGGAATCGATTTCCTGCGCGACCTGAGGAAGCAGAGCGGGACCGCCCGTCTCCCCGTCCTCGTGCTCACCGCCGAAGGAGAAGACCGTATTCTGCGCGAGGCGCGGCGGCTGGGCGCCGCGCTGGTAACGAAGCCGTTCAGTCCGACGAAGCTGAGCCAGCGAATCGCCATGATGTTCGGTGACGTTCCGCCCGACGACGATGCCGGAGGCGAGGCCACGTGAGCACGTGGGCCGCCATTCTCGCGGGCGGATCGGGGACGCGCTTCTGGCCGCTGTCGACCCCCGAGCGGCCCAAGCAGCTGCTGCCCCTGACGGGTGACCGGCCGCTGCTCGCGCAGGCCGTCGCGCGGCTGCGCGGGCTGGTGCCACCCGAGCAGATCCTGATCCTGACGGGAGCGGCGCTCGTGGATCAGGTCGCCGCGACGGTACCCGAGGTCCCCGAGGCAAACATCTTCGCCGAGCCGCGCGCCGCATCCACCGCGCCGGCGCTCGCATGGGCGGCGCACTGGATCGCCAAGCACGATCCCGGCGGGCAGATGTTGTCGTTGCACGCGGACTGGGCGGTGGGCGACGATCGCGCGTTCCGGGCCGCCGCGACGCACGCGTTGGGAGTCGCCGCGGAGCAGGACGTCCTCGTGACCGTCGGCGTCAAACCCACGCGCAATGAGACGGGGTACGGCTACATCATCCCCGGCAATGCGTCGGGCAGCGCCCGGAAGGTGAAGCGGTTCATCGAAAAGCCGAGTCCCGCGCGGGCCGCATTGCTGCGCCGGCGCGGGGCCCTGTGGAACAGCGGCCTGTTTGCCTGGGGCGCGGCGCGTTTTCTCGGCGAGGCGGGCGCCTATGCGGCAGAGCTGGCCCCCGGGTGGCCGGCGCTCAACGCCGGCGACGTACCGCGATTCTTTGCGGCCGTCACACCCGTCGCCGTGGACGTCGCGGTGCTCGAGCGCACGACGCGCCTGGCCGTGGTGACGGGCGCGTTCCGCTGGGACGACATCGGATCGTGGGACGCGTTGCTGCGCATCCGGCGGCGCGACAAGCTGGGCAATGTCACCGTCGGCAACGTCACACTGGGTGAAGATGTGCGAGATTGCGTGATCTGGGCGGAGACTGAGCACATCGCGGTTGCCGGAGTGGAAGACATGGTCGTCGTGCGGGCGAACGGGCAGACGCTCGTGATGCCGACGGGACAGTCGGACAAATTGAAAGCGCTGGTGCAGGGCCTGTGAGCCTCGGGCTGTACCTCCTCGATCCCGATCCCGGGCCGGCCTGGGTCCCGTTCGCCGGCATCCGGCCGCTGTGCGAGCTGCGCGCGGGCGCGCATCTGGTGCGAGAGCGGTGGGAAACGTTCGTCGGGACCGAAGCGACGGCCGTGTTCGCGATGCCGCACCTCGCCGGATTTCCCGAGCCGGGCGTCCCCCTCGTCGAAGCCCGGCGGGCGGTGACGGGGCCGGCCGTGATCGGCTCGTCGACGTTTGCGCCCCGGGGCCTCGCCGGCCCGCTGCCCGATACGCCCGTGCGCCTGACTCACGACGGCATCACCGTGGGCTGGGCGGTTCCTGACGGCACGACCTGGACCGGCCCGGTCGCGCACGCGCAGACGATGAGCGTCGACGGCGTGTTACTGCACGGCGTGTTCGATCTGGTGGGTGCCCTCGAGCAGCTGCTCCGCGAGGACGTCAGCAAGCTGCTCGGCGACTCCGACGCCGTCCCCAAGGGCTCGATCGTGCTGGGAGATCCCGCTGCGATCTCGCTGCGCGAAGGGGCCATCGAGCCCGGTGTCGTCTTCGATACCCGCAACGGTCCCGTGGTACTGGAGAGCGGCGTGGAAGTGCGCTCGGGTACGCGACTCGAGGGGCCGCTCTGGATCGGTGCCAATACGCGTCTCGTCGGCGGCGCGATTCGCACCTCCGCCATCGGGCCCTGGTCCGTCATTCACGGCGAGGTGTCGACGACGGTCGTGCTGGGCTACTCCAATAAGAGCCATCTGGGCTTCCTGGGGCATTCGGTGCTGGGCCGATGGGTGAATCTTGGCGCCGGGACGACGACGTCCAACCTGAAGAGCACCTACGGTCCCGTGCGGCTGGAGGTGGCCGGCACGCGCATGGAAACCGGACACCAGTTCCTGGGGAGTCTCTTCGGCGATCACGCCAAGACCGCGATCGGCACGCTGTTCGATGCCGGGTCGGTCATCGGCGCCGGCGCCAGCGTATTCGGCGGCGTCCGCGCACCCAAGTACATCCCGCCGTTCGCCTGGGGCGGCGTCGCCTCCGAGCGGATGACGCAGCAGAAGTTCCTGGCGATCGTCGAGCGCGTCCTGCCCCGGCGTAACGTCCAGGTAAGCGATGCCATGCGCGCCTATCTGGCGCGGGCCTTCGAGTGGTCGACCCGATGACCGGCGCCCCCCCCCCGCCCCCCACCCCCCTCCCCCCGCCCTCGCCTCCACAGCGCTACCGCCGGCTGGGGAAGTACGAGCTGCATCAGCTCCTGGGCGAAGGCGCGATGGGCATCGTCTGGAAATCCTACGACACGGTGCTGCGGCGCTACGTCGCCTTGAAGTTGTTGAGCGCGAGCTTCCGCAAGACGAAGGACATGCAGGAGCGGTTCCTGCGCGAAGCGCGGGCCGCCGGCGCCATCCAGCACGCCAACATCGTCACGGTCTACGACCTCGGCGAGGCCGAGGGCCAGCTGTACATCGCGATGGAGCTCGTCGAGGGCCGCGATCTTTCCGACATGATCGCGCTGCGCGATCCGCTCGCGCTCGAGCGCAAGCTCGACATCACGATCGAGGTGCTCGATGGGTTGCACTTCGCGCACCAGCGCGGGGTCATTCACCGCGACGTGAAGCCGTCCAACGTGCGCGTCATGACCGACGGCCGCATCAAGATCATGGATTTCGGCATCGCACGGCTGCAGAAGGCGGAGTCGACCGGATCGGGTTCGATTGTGGGCACGCCGACGTATATGGCGCCGGAGCAGATCACCAACGGCGCGATCACCCCGGCGACGGACGTGTTCTCCGTCGGCTGCATGCTGTACGAGCTGCTCTGCTATCAGCGTCCCTTCGAGGCGGAATCGGTGCACGGCGTGCTGTACCAGGTGCTGACGACGGAGCCGCGCCCGTTACGCACCGTGGCGCCATCGATCCCGGCGGCGCTGGAGCGCGTCGTGGCGAAGGCGATGAACAAGGTGCCGCACGAGCGCTACGAGTCCGCGGGGCAGATGATGTCGATGCTGCAGCAGATCCGCGCGGCCTTGTCGGGCGCGGACGAGGAGGCGACGCAGCCGCTCGGGCGCTGGACGCCGCTGCCCCGGCCCGTGCTCAAGTTGATCACGCATGCGTCGATGAGGGCGCGGCTCGCGGTGCTGGGCGCGCTCGCCGCCGTGGTGATACTACTGCTGTATGCGCCCGGACAACCGGCGGCCGAGCCGGGCAATGCCGGTGGGGGGACCAATCCGTCCGTGGCGGCACCGCCCCTCGGCTTCGGAGCGCCACCACCCGCAGCCGGCGTCGAACCGGTCTCGATCGCCGTCAGCACGCGGCGCGACTCCGCGCTCGCGGCCCGCGACCGGGCGATAGTGGCCGGCGCTCAAAAAAACACCGTGCCGGCCCTGCTTCTCGCGGAGACGATGTTTCAGGCGTCGGAGCAGGCGCTGCAGCGAGGGGATCAATCGCTGGCGCTGCGGGGATACGTCGAGGCGGCGCAACGCTACGGACGCGCCCGCGACGAAGCCCGGGCGATGGACCGGGAGGCGCAGCGCATGATCGACCGCGTCACGCCGGTCGTCCAGGCGATCCCCACCGGGCCGGCCGCAGCCAATGCAGGTGTGTTCCTGGCGCGCGCCGAATCGCTGTTGCGCCAGCAGGACTTCACGCTCGCCAAGGTAGCGGCGCAGAGCGCCGAGCAGATCGGCATCGACGCCGGCATCGCGCCGCCCAGCACGCAGCCGCCGGAGGCGCGCGCGGCGGTGGATGTATTGCTCGACGATCTCGGCCGCGCGCTGGCGAGCCAGCGGATTTCCAACATTCGCGTATTGTATCCGGGCCTGACTGACGCGGAACGGCGGGGGTGGGAGGCCTTCTTCCGCGACTGGAATCAGATCACCGCGAAGTTCACGGTCGAAGACTTCAAGGTGCAAGGCGCCACGGCGACTGGAAACGTGCACGCGACGTTCGAGTACGTGCCGGCGCCCGGCGGCGCGCCGCGCGTGGACCGGCGGCGGTTCGCGATGCGGTTCGAGAAAAAGGATGTGGGCTGGAGGTTGGCTGCGGTCAACGAACTGAAATGAGCTACCAGGCGCGTTGATTCGGGGCGGGTGGATCGGGAATCGCGAGTGTATCGGGCCGGACCGTTGGCGGCCCAACTCGGCGCAGCGTGACCGGCTTCTCCAAATCCCCACCACTGATCGTGAGTTTGTCGCCGGCGATTGTCATGCCGTAGACCTGCCACACGCCGTCGCCCAAGGTGATCCAGAGGCTGTCGCCGACCACGCGCCAGCGGGCGACCTCTTCCCCGAACTGCGCCGAGCTGTCGCCGCGCACCATGATGTGCCGGATCTCGTCGCCCGCGCGGGCCTGCCAGTTGCCCGCGAGCCGCAGCGGTGCCTGGACCGCACCAACCATTACACCCCAAACGATTACCCAACGCATGATCGTCCCCGAATGGATCGTGGCAATCATACCCCACCGGGTTCCGGTTTTGCAGCGGCCGGGGACGCCGCTGCGGCAACCGGCGCACCCGCATCCGAAACGACGGCGACCTGCGGTTCCCATTGTCGCATCATCCGGGTGAACGCGGCACACAGCTCGGTGTCGAACTCGAGTCCGCTGCGCTCCTCGAGGTAACCGAGCGTCTTCGCGAACGACCAGGCCTCGCGGTACGGGCGCCGCGTGCGTAACGCGTCGTACACGTCGCAGACGTGCACCAGTTTGCTGGCGTGGTGGCAGTCGCGTGCGTAGTGCAGCGTCGGATACCCTCCGCCGTTGATCATGATGTGATGCTCGTAGGCGACGATGACGGCGAGGTCGAGATCCTCCTCCGCCTCGAGCAGCATGCGCGCCCCGGCGACCGGATGCTGGTTCATGAGCGCCCGCTCCTCGTCCGTCAACTTGCCCGGCTTCGTGAGCACCTCGAGGGGGATCTTCACCTTCCCGATGTCGTGCAGCAGTCCCGCGATGCCGAAGGTGCGCACGTCGGTCGCCGACAAGCCGAGGAATTCCGCCAGCGCCATCGACAGGACGGCCACGTTCATCGAGTGGGTCGTCGTGTACTGATCGAACTCCTTGAGCTGCAGCAGCGGCAGCATGATCTGCCGGCCGCCGTGCATCGCAATCGCGAGCGAGCGCACGACGGCTTCCGCTTCCGCCAGCGGCACGGCGCGGGACGACTGCACTTCGCCCTGTACCCATTTCAGCGTGTCCACCTCTTCGCCGAGGGAGAAGCTGATCGTCGCCGTCGGCAGCGGCTCAGGAGCGATTTCGGTCTCGCCCTTCAGACCCACCGCGCCGAACCGGATGCTGCTGCGGCGCATCTGCCGCGCTTCCGTGCTGATGGCGGACAACGTCAGCCGGGCCAGCACTTCCTCGAGAAACCCTTCGAAATCCTCGCGTCCCACTTGGGTCTCGAACTCGAGCCGCTGGATGCCCGCCTGCGCCAGCCGGGTGCCCCAATCCCAGGCCTTCAGCTCGCGCAGCGGCATCTGGCCGAACACCACTTCGTCGCCGAGGAATGTGAAGAGGGGCCGCGCCGTGTCGGCCTGCAGATCCTGGATGTGCTGGTAGGCGAGGTCGACGGCGCGCTCGCGGGCGGGATGTCCGTCGCGATACAGCGCCATCGCCGCCAGCGCCTGCGCGAACGCGTTGAGGAAGCGGGCTGGATCGCCGGTCACCGTCTGGTTCCGATCGCGGCGTTGCGCAGGTCAGGGTCGGCGGACGATGCGGCCAACGCGAGCAGCTTCGCGGCCTGCGTGTCGCCGCGCCACCCGGTTGACAGCGCCATCAATGCCGCGAGGACTTCGAGCGACCGTGCCGCCAGCCGCGCACGGCCCAACCAGCTCGTCCCCCCATCCACGATCTGGAGGAGCGTGGCGAGCGCCGTCGTGTTGCCGGTGCGACCGAGCACCTTGATCGCCAGCACGCGCAGCTCCGAGGCGGTGGCGTGGTCCTGCGCGAGCTGCGTCACCAGCGGCAGCGCGGCCTGTGGGCAGTGCTCCAGTGCCGCCGTCAATGCGAGTCGCGCCATCCGCGCGTCGGAATCCTGTAAGCCACCGAGGAGCGCGCGCTCCCGCTCGGCGGGAATCTTGAGCGCAACTTTCACCGCTTCACGGCGCACGCGCACGTCGGGGTGCGCCAGGAACGCAGCCGCGGAAAAGCCATCGGGGAGCACGGGCAGGCCGTCGAGGATCAGCAACAGATTGCGCGTGACGTACCACGGGATCTCGCCCGCGAGCCGCGCCACGATGCGGGCGCCGAGCTCGTGTGGCGCGCGGGTGAGGCGATCGAGCAGCCCGCGGCGCGTGGTGCGGGACTCCGACGCACCCAGCACATCGAGCAGCGGTTCGAACCCGGTGACCGGGAGCCGCGGCAACACGTGATCGAGGGTGGGAAAGTCCGGCGGTTCGGTGCAGGCAAGCTGCCGGACGACGTCGGGAGCGGTGATCCGCGCCCACAGAGGGTCCACTGAGCCGCTGGGGCCGGGCGACGACTCGAGCAGCTGCACCAGCGGCCCAACGTTGTTCTCCGCCAGGAGCCGCTCCACCGCGCGCCACGCCGCGAACCCGAGCACGCCCGCTTCGAGGGCGGTCTGGAGAATCCGGAGCGGCTCGGCGGTCTGTGCGATTTCGCTGCGCTGTTGTGCCGGCGTCGCGGCCGCCACCATCCGATGCAAGGCGCGCCCGTAGGCATCGGGGTTGGGGTCGTCGAGCGTCCAGCCCGTCAGGAGATCGCGCACCTGCTCGCGCAACGCTTCATCCGCCTGTGGCCGCGCCGCCGCGGTTCCCTGCTCGGCGTGCTGCGCCAGTTTCGACAGCATCCGCACCAGCGGATCGGAGACGGTCTTGTGCGACGCATCCGCCATCGCGCGCACGATGTCCAGCACGGCATCCACCGCGAGACCGTGCGTCGCATCGATGGCGAACTTGGTGCGCTGCGCGTTGTCGCCGCCCATTTCGATCAGCCGGCGCAGCGTCCCCGG
>QHUQ01000266.1 GCA_003221985.1 Gemmatimonadota bacterium
CCTGCCAGATGATTTCCGGCTGGGGTGGTATCCCCAGGAGGACTACCTCGGCGTACAGCACAACCGATTCGCGCAGCGCGGTGAGCACGACAGCGTCTTGGACACGTGCGGCAAGGCCGACGAGCGAGATGTCGTCGTCTTCCTGGGCCGCGGCGAGCGCGGCGGCTGTTACTCGTGCAATGGTCCAGTGAGGCCGCGTCTTGAGCAGGGCCTGAGAGAGCGCATCCCGCCCGACGGGCAGGAGCCTGCCCTGGTGTTGCGCACAGCCGTAGAGCGGAGCTGACACCACCTGCTCGAGCCGTCGAAACGCAGGTAGTCCGGCCACCTCCGACTTACGGTGGTCATCGACCTGCTGCAGCGTTCGCATGAGGCGGAAGTACTCCGTCAGCTGTTCCTCATCTGCGTAATAGCCCTCAACCGGGAGATTGGCAGGGGCGATGGTGAGAGCGGAGGCAAC
Source organism: Gemmatimonadota bacterium (assembly GCA_003221985.1). The sequence goes on from QHUQ01000266.1 coordinate 458, forward strand.
TTGTCGCGCACAACTGAGGAGCTCGGCGCGCTCCTGACGCTTCATCGCATCGCGATACAAGTTGTCCAGAGCGAGGAGGAAGACTCGATTGTCGACGACGTGCCGAGTGGTGAACACAGGTGCGAGTCTCTCTGTCAGAGGCGCGGCCTAACGGATCGCGCTTACGCTGCGGGCGACATGCCAGCAGGGCGCCGCGTACGTGAACGTTAGTTCGTGCGCGCTAGCGCACAACATTCCGCTTCCCTTAGAGCGATAATCGCCCGCCAGCTTGAAGCGCTTGTTAGGCTGCGCCCTCTTCTACCGAAACCCCAACGTCAGCCCCAGAGGGAGAACCCAACGCGGCAGCGTCCCCGTTGAGCCCCACCACTCAGCTCCTACACTGATCCCAACTCCAGCGATCGTGTACCACTGGATGCCAGGCGCCACACTGATCCCTGTCTCCACACCGAGAGAGGAGGGACCACTGCATCCGGGAAAGGCGCAGGGGGGATAATAGGCTCGGTGACTGACAGTCGTGACGCCCAGTTCTACCAGGCCGGCGAAGTCTGACGCAAACGGGCGACCGACATACGCCGACACCTGAAAGCCCGTGCCCTGAAGCGTAGCATCCTGTTGGTTGTCGATGAGCGCGAGGTTGGGCCGAACGCCGCCGAAGAGGCTTGAGCGCTGCTGGGCCGGTACCGTCGGGGGGTGCGAGAGCGTCGCGATGAATAGGGCGACGACTACGAGCTGAGGCGAGTATCGCATCGGACCTCCTCCTCGAAGCGGGACCGCGTGCTAACGGAGGCTAGGTGATGTCGTCGGCCCCGTCAATGGATACCCGGTGTCGCAGGGGCATCGTCACAACGGTGGCGCCGCTCGGAACTGCTCTATTGCGCCTCGGTGATCGCCAGGAGCGCCCGACCTCGCGGATCCGTCCGCAATCCGTCGAGCCGGGCACTTCGACCATGAATAACAATCATGGGGTCGTGCTGCTCGACCGCCGCCTGTAGGACGTCGAGGGCCACCTCGCGCTCGCCCAGAGCCATCAGAGCTGCCGCCAACACCGCAGAGGGCGGCAAGCGGCCACCCTTGGACGCGCGCAGCACGCCGATCACTCGCTGCGCCTCCACGGTGCGGCCCCCCCTCGTCAACGCATACGCCAACGTGGATTGCACTTCCGACGCCCGCACGCTTGGCAACTCCAACATGGTGGACAATGTGCTAACGGCCTCATCGAACCGTCCCGCATCCGCCAGTACGGCGCCGAGGTGGAATGCCGCGAGCCCGAAGGTAGGGTCGTCGTCAAGCAGCTGCCGCACCATGGCCTCCGCCTCCCGGTATCGACGCTGGTTGATGAGCAGCAAGATCGGACCGATCCTGATGACGGGCGATACGGGTTCTAGCTCCCCGGCGCGGGCCAGTTGTCGGTGCGCTTCCGCGAACCGTCCCAGATGAGTCAAGTGCAATCCGTACCAGAACCGGGCGGTCGCCGCAGTTGAATCGAGCGCGATCGCACGGTTGAAGTCGCGTTCGGACTCCGTGTTCTTCCAAAGACAGGCGTTCATCAAGCCTTGGACCGCCCACGCCTCGGTCAGCGTTGAGTCGATCGCAAGGGCGCGTCGTGCTGCCTCGCGTGCCTCCTCTACCACCTCGTCGGTATCGACGTCCTCATAGAACGGCAGCACAGCCTTGGCGAGCGCGATGCCAGCATATGCGCGCGCGTAGCCCGGATCGCGCTTCACGGCCTCCTCGAAGAGCCCAACGGCCCGGTGAACCGACGGCGCATTGCGGCGATTCCACAGATAGAGACCCTGGAGGTACAGCGAGTGAGCTTCCGGGTCGGTGGTTTCCTGACGGACCAAGCTGACACGGGATTCGTCGGCGAGCGTAGCGCGAAGCTGGGTGGCGACGGTGCGCGCGATCTCGGCCTGAATTGCGAAGATGTCCTGCAGTCGGCGCTCGTACTGCTCGTTCCACGTGATCGACCCGTCGACGCCCGACGACAGCGTAACGGACACACGGACTCGGTCACCGTCCCGGCGCACACTGCCTTCCAACACGCTCGCGACACGCAGCTGCCGCGCGACCTCGCGGGCGTCGAGTCCCCGTGACGCCAGAGCCCGCGCGCTGGTTCGCCCAATCACCTGAAGTCCGGCCTTCGCCAGCGCACCCGTCATTTCCTCGGCCAGTCCCGCGCCGAAGTAGTCGTTCGATGGATCGCCGGACAGGTTTGTGAGGGGCATCACCGCGATGGACATGTGTTGCGGGGTGGCCGAGGGCCGCCCCGAGGGCGTGAGCTGCCACCAGACGGCGGTGAGCGCGATCAGCCCGACGGCCGCCGCCAGGAACCAGCGCCGACTACGCAAGCGAGGCGCGGCCAGCAATGCCGGAGCGACGGCGTTCCGCTCGCGCCCCAGGGCGTCGACGAAGTGCGAGGCCTTCATAAACCGATCGGCGGGAGCCTTGGCCAGCGCCTTCGCGACGGCTGCCTCCACGACCTCCGGCACCGTGTCCCGCAGCGTGCGCAAGGACGTCGGCCGGTCCGCCAGCAGTTTGGCGATGATGCCCAGGGACAGGCCGCTCTCGGTCAAGCGCGTTCCCGCCGCCACGCCCACGGCCAGTGCGATGCCGAAGTCCGTGAGCATCGCTTCCCCCTCGAACAGCAGGATGTTCTCAGGCTTGATGTCCCGGTGAATCACCCCCTGGCGGTGCGCGTACTCGAGAGCGCCAGCGATGTGGCGTGCGATGGTCAGGGCATCCTCCAACGGCAGTTGCCCCTCTCGGTTCAAGCGGTCGCGGAGCGACTCCCCGCGTACGTACGGTAGGACATACCAGAGAAAGCGGTCTGTCTCGCCGCTATCGATGAGCGTGAGGATGTGGGGATGGTCCAGCGCAGCAGTGATTCGGATCTCAGCCAGGAACCGGTCGGCGCCGAGCACCGCGGCCAGTTCCGGGCGCAAGACTTTGAGGGCCACGTCGCGGTCGTGCTTGACGTCGCGGGCGAGGTAGACGGTGGCCATCCCACCTGCTCCCAGCGTGCGCTCGATCCGGTAGCGCTCATCGAGCGCTGCCTTCAAGCGATCCAGCGACGCAACGTCCGCCATGGCGGGGGCGCCTTCTAGGAGGTTGGCGGGAAAGATGCGCTCAGGTAGTACTAGCCACCAGAGAATCCAGAAGGTTAAGCCGGCGTTGGAAGCCCGGGCGGCCAGGACCTTGCTCGGACGGCGCACGAAGGCGGTAGCTTGAGGCGCGTGACGGTGCTCGCGCGCGTCGCATTCAGATGCTCTAGCTGTTTGTTTGGCGACGAATCGCGCAAGCTCGGGTTAAGAAGGGTGCGCCACCCCGCCCGGTCGAGGAGGCTGCGTTGCCGCGGTTGGTGCAGGACTCCGGATCTTCTCAGGCGGGGAAATCGCCAAGTTGCGGCCTAACGGACCGCGCTTAAGCTGCGGCTACGCGCGCCGCCAGCTTCAAGCGCTTGTTAGGCGGCTGCCTCGTCGGACTCGAAGTCTTGCTTCAATTTCCGGACATGATTCTGGTTCCTGAAACTCCTCTTTCGCTTTGTTCGCAGTGTTGGGGTTCACTTCCCAATCTTCATTGCCCGAATCGAAGACGGTGAACTTGTTCTTATGTTGTTCGACCGCCCAGACAACTTTGCCTGCACCATTAAGATAAATACGAATGTTTGTGATGACGCGGTCTACATACACGAATCGGAGCGTACCCTTAACGTCATAGTACCGTTCCACTGTAAATGACTCCCGATCTGAACCAATTTGTTCAAGCTGATACAGCCGAGGTCGGTTCTGGGAATCCAATAGCAGCATCTCTGACTTTATGGGATAGGTCGAGCATGAAGGTGACTCAACATTAAACCGTCTTGTTTTGGTTTTATATATGCTTTCCTTAATTCCGTTCTTGATTTCGTCATATATCACCCGTACTTCGTTGACGTCCGGATGATTCTTCCAGTCCTCCATCGTTACAGCATACTGTATCGAACGGCGCTCAGTCACTGTGAGCCATCCGAGATTTACTGCAATGATGAGACCGAACACCGCAACTCCAAGATATATGCAAGGAGCCAACAGCCAACGCGCAGCGCGGTGACGTCGGCTGCTTCGGTCTGAGATCCACAGACGTGAAGAGGGTGGAACAGCACCCGACCCGCGGCGGCCATATCCCGCACGGCGGCCTTCAATGAACAATTACCTTCGCCGCATATGCCTTAGGGGGACACGACTCCAAGATCACACCGTCGTCTCCCATGAATGCCGAGACCTTGCGCCCGACCGTTAGGGCAGACGTGTCAGCGCGGGTGCCGTCCTCATAAACAATTCTGGTATCCGGCCCAAAGGATACGATAGCTCCGTGCCCGCACGCATTGAGAGGAGACACACCAGAATCACCAACCAGCATGGCCGGAGAGTGATCGTCGGCTAGGCGCAACGTTATGGTGCCCGTCCTGATGAGGTAGTAGGAGTGCGATGCACAGGCCGGCGCGAGCAGGAGTGAAGCCGCACTGAGCGAAACCGTGAGGACATTCCGCAAGAGCATGGGCAGCGGCCTAACGGATCGCGCTTAAGCTGCGGGGCGAGCGCCGGCGGGTGCAAGCACCGCACCCTGCGGTACGAGCGTCGGCGCACAAACGCACGCCTCCTCTAAAAGCCGGCCCCGGCAGCTTCAAGCGCTTGTTAGGCATCACGGCTCCGGGATGGACAGGTCACGGCAGATCTTACGGGCGAGGAAATCGTTGATGTCACGATGCCGCGGCACCGTGGATGTCTTGCGGGCCGATCGATTCACATACACAGAGTGGTGGGCGCCTTCCCGCAACAACTCGCAGCCATGGGCTTCGATATGGCGAACGAGGTCACGCCGCTTCAAGCGGGCGTGATCTTAAAGCGTTCGCGGATGACGGAGCGGGTGCCGAGGGCCTCTTGAGCGAGTGTGCGGTTGGCCTCGAGAACCAAGCGCACGGCTTCGTCGAGGTTGGCTCGGGCTTCCTCGAGCGTCGCCCCCTGGGTGTTGGCACCCGGAAGTTCTTCCACGAAGGCAATGTAGCCTTCCGGCACCTTCTCGAACACGGCGGTTAGTTGAAGGGTCACGGGACTCAATGTAACAAAGATGCGCTCGTGATGCCTAACGGATCGCGCTTAAGCTGCGGGCGCAACGCCCGTGGGCGCAAGGCGGTGGACCGGCAGAAACAAAGGCTTGCCAGGCGAGCCAACGCAACTCTTCCCTACTTGTGTGCGCCCGGCAGCTTCATGCGCTGGTTAGGCGGCGCCGTCATCGCGCGACGCAAGGTTGGATGCGTCATGTGCGTGCGTGCTGCGCAGAACCACGGCCGCACCCAGGAAGCCGAGAGCAGCTGCAATCAAGATTCCATCGCCATGAGCAAATGACCTCGGGAGGAACCAGCCGACTACACCGCCGACAGTCGCCCCGACGGTGAGGCCACCGAAGGCGCGTCCCAGCGGTACGCGGCGAAGCAGGAGCCATCCAGCAAGTGGGGCGCACCCTGCCCCGAGCATGGCCCCTAACGTAGCAGCAACCGCGAAGAGCAGAGGCTCATTGAGATGATCGTAGTCCCCCGAAAGCACCAAGCTGATAGCGAGGGCAACGGCTCCGGCGACACCGCCGAAGACCGCTCCGGCCGCCGAAAGGCCGAGCGTCACGACGAAGATGCGGCCAGGACTGTATCGAGTTATCGCCAAGGCGCCGCCTAACGGATCGCGCTTAAGCTGCGGGGCGAGCGCCGGCCGGCGCAAGCGCCCCGCCCTGCGGTACGAGCTCGTCGGCGCACAAACCTACGCCTCCTCTGAAAGCCGGCCCCGGCAGCTTCAAGCGCTGGTTAGGCGGACGGCCTACTCACCGCATTCCCGCAGGGCCTCGCCGTCGAACAGCTTGAG
>QHUQ01000271.1 GCA_003221985.1 Gemmatimonadota bacterium
CCTCGTGAACCCCATCGGAGATCGCGAACTCGGGCCCGGGTCGGGGTGCTGTCGGCCGGTCACCGGATGCGCACGCCCCCACAATGAGAAGAACGGGTACAAGCGAAGCGAGGCGGCAGCCACCCCGTCGAGCCGCGGTTACCCACATGCCGGCGTGCCCTCTCTCGTCGCCGGTGGAATCGGGGTACTGCCGACGAAGATTGCGCACACCTGTCGCGTTTTCGGGTTCTGGATCGTCGCCGTCCACCCGTCGCCAGTGACCGTAAGGCGCGGCATGCCATTGCCGTGAGTGACCGCGAACCCGGGAACGTTGGGGTTCGTCGTGTACTTCACATGATTCGCGAAGTAGGCTTCCTCGGCCGTAATCAGGTTGCGTAGATCACTTTTCATCCAGAAAACGATGTCGCCGTCCCGACTCACCCGCGCCGCCGTGTTCCTCGGTCTCGTGCCGCGCCGCGGCGCGGCTGTCGCTTTGGCGAACCTTATCCCCATGGGACCCGACAACGCACCGTCGGCGAGCAGGGTGAAAATCAGGTTGCCTCCCTGTGGAGCCCCGATCTTCACCTTGTTGCCGTCGACCTCGTAGTTCAATTCGGTCTCGATCCCCATGACGGACATATACACCTTCCCGCCGGACGTAAACCGGTAGTTCGTCAGGCCCATCTCGTCGGTGTAGGTGCCGTCCAGCTTCGAGCCTCCGCACGCGGCGATCAGCAGACCGACCGCGACCATCATCGTCGTTGGCTTCATGGCTCCCCCTCCCCAAAAAGAATCCGGCTGGAAGACCGCACCTTAACGCAGGTTGGCACCGCCCGCCGCCGCCTCGACCATCTTGATGCTCTTCATCCATCCGACCGCCGTGTATGCGACGTAAATGCCAACAAGCAGGAATGGTATTCCGATGAGGAAGACCGAAAGCGGCAGGCCCAAGAGGACCAGCAAAGCTGCCAAAAACCATGTCAGCACCACCGGGGGACGATAGGAGGTGCCAGCAGTCAGATTCCGCGCCGCACCGATGCGGAGCACTCCATGTTTGGTCTTCCCAGCCGCGATAACGCGTTCCCCGTCCTTGACGATAAAGAGGTTCTTCGACTTCAACTCGGCCGCCTGACCTCCAATTCGCATGACCGTTAACTGCGTCGTTTGCACGTGCATTTGGCCAGTGCCCCGGTAGGAGCTACCACTACCAGATGTCTCCGAGCCCCGCTGAATGTCCGACACGATCCCATCCACAAGTACCTGAGGCATGATCGTCTCCTTGAAGGACGCTCGATTTAGAAAGCGCGCAAGTCTTCCGTAGTTTGCTTCGCGACCGCGGCACCCTTTGCAAATGTGGGGCTGATGGAACGGGCTGCTATGGATCGAACGGAGCGACAGAGATCCGATTCGTTTGGGTGGGAGGGACCGAGCCTGATGACGGGACAGATTAGGGTGTCGGGGACTCCGACTTGCCGCTCCGCGCGTAAGCCGCGATCTGCAGGCGCGTATGTAGCGCCAGCTTCTCCAGGATGTTGTGAACGTGCCCCTTCACCGTGTTGGTGGCGAGGTCGAGGCGCTGCCCGATCTCCTTGTTGCTCAGCCCGTCCGCGATCAGATCGAACACCGCCCGCTCTCGCGCGGTCATGCGGATGGCCTCGGCCACCTCTGTCGGCTTGCGGCCGAGCGCGAGCTTCGCAATGTGAGAGAAGAGCGAGCTGGTGAACGCCGGTGGAAGAACGTCCGTCCCGCTCGCGACCCAGCGAACGGTGCTCACAAAGGCGTCCAGCGTTGCGTCCTTCGCGATGAACCCTGACGCACCTGCGTTGACAAAGTCGTGCAACTCCTCCGGTACGGGCAACACGTCCATCACGATCACCCGCACCTCGGGCGCCGCGCGCTTGATCGCCGCTACGAGGCGGTGACTATCGTGATCTCCCAGGGCAGCGTCGACGAGCACCACCTTCGGCTTGACCGCGCGCGCTTTCTCGAGCGCCGCGGGGGGACGGTCCACCGCCGCGACGACCGTGAGGTCCGGCTGCTCGGCCAGCATGGCGATGATGCCGTCGCGCACCAGCCGATTGTCCTCGACTACCAAGATCGAGATTCTTTTCGGCACGGCTGACCCTTTGGGAAAAGCAGCTCAGCAGTCTCAGATTCGGGGTGGCGTCTTGGAGCGGCGCCGCGCCTCGTCGCGCCGGATCTCGCGCAGAGCCACGAGGAAAGCAATGACACCCAGCAGGAGCACACCACCAAAGCCCACGGCAATGTTAATCCACATGGGACTTTCTCCTCTCGAGCCACAGCGATCCTGCGAAAAGGACCACGCCGATTAGCAGGAACGAGAATAATAATAGGACACGGGCTAGACTGTGACTCTCGGTCAACGCGGCATCCAATGGCGCGAACGTGATGAGCAGGGTTCCCACCTCTCGCATGGCGTCTTCAAGGCGCTCCTGTGCGGTCTTCACGGCTGCATCCTACCGGCATGCGATCAACAGTCGGTCATTTCGCCGCCCCTCGCCGCCGCTTTATCACGCCGCCGCTTCATGAGCGTTTTCTTGATACCATGACTCGCCGAGCCTACTATTCAACATGGTCGATGCGACGTATCGGGGAGATCTCCGAGACCTGAACGAGCTCAATTTCGCGCGTTTCGATGCGAAGCTCGAGCAGCGCGTGGAAGGATTGCAGGCCAAATTGGAAACGAAGATGGCCGAGCTCCAGGCGCGGTTCGAGCAACGGCTCGCCGAAATGGAGACCCGGCTTACTCGCCGCCTCTTCAACTTCTGGATCGCTCAAGCAGCGACGACGGCTGCCCTGGTATTCGCAGTGGTGAAGCTCGCGCACTAGAAGGGTCGACCATGACGATCGGGACGCGACGCGAGTGGCTCAGAACAATAGCGGCGCTGGGCGCGGGCGCGCTGCTCCCCCGCTCGTTGATCAAAAGCAGGTCCTTCGCCCCTTCGGGGCTCAGGAGGCAGCCGGCGCAGGACCCGACGGCAGCGTTTCGGGCCCAGATCGGCGCCGTCCCGATCCAGGCGCGGCAGCTCGGTGAGAATCTCACCCTGCTCTCAGGGCCGGGCGGCAACGTGGTCGTGCTGCACGGCACGGACGGACTGGTCGTGGTGGACACGTTCGTCGCGTCCGCGTGGCCCAAACTCCAGGAGTCGCTCGCGAGTCTGGGGGGGGGCGCCGGGGGCGGGGGGGGCGCGCCCCTGAAGTTCGTGATCAATACCCACTGGCACTTCGACCACACCGACAACAACGCGCCACTCCATGCCGCCGGCGCCACCGTGGTGGCGCACGCCAACACCAAGCGGCGGATGAGCGAG
>QHUQ01000004.1 GCA_003221985.1 Gemmatimonadota bacterium
CGTCGAAGCGTTCGCCTTTTAGCGCGACAAACAGGTTATCGGTTATCGGTTGTCGGGTATCGGTGGCGACGCTCTTGAACGTGAGCTTCGCTGGCGCTGGCACACCCAGCGCGGCCGCAACCTCGTCGCTGGTCCACGGCCGCCCGGCCATCAGTTCGCTCCCAGACTGCGCACCACTTCCCGCTCGTCGAACGGCTCCTTGACGGTGCCGACGACCTGATAGGTCTCGTGACCCTTCCCCGCCAACAGGACCGTGTCGCCCTGGCGCGCGAGCTCGAGCGCCTGGCCGATCGCGGCGCGGCGGTCCACGACCCGATAGTGCTGCCGGCCGCTCATGCCCGCTTCGACCTCGTCGAGAATCCGTTCCGGATCCTCCGTCCGCGGATTGTCGGACGTGGCGATCGCGACATCGGCCAGGCGTACCGCGATCTCCCCCATCGGCGCCCGCTTGCCGCGGTCGCGGTCCCCACCCGCGCCGAACACCACGATCACGCGGCCAGCGGGCGGCGTCACCTCGCGAACCGTCTCCAGGGCGCGCTCCAGGGCATCGGGGGTGTGCGCGTAGTCGCGCAGCACGACGCAGGGATCGACGGCAATGCGCTCCATGCGACCCGGGACCTGCGGCGCCGTCGAGAGCCGCTCGGCGACGACTCGTGCCGGGACGTCCAGTCCCACGGCACAGGCGGCGACGCCGAGCGCATTCGCCACGTTGAAGCGGCCGAGCAGCGGCAGGCTGACGTGATGACTCCCTGCGGTCGTCACCAGGGTGAAATGCGCCCCCTTCGCATCGACGCGCACGTCACGCGCCGTCACATCGGCGCGCGGCTGCGTCGCCGAGAAGGTGATGCGCCGGGGCGTGCGGGGCAGGCGCGCCCACGCCGCGTCGTCGACGTTGATCACGGCGAGCCCGGCGTCCGCGAGATAGCCGGCGAGCCTGGCCTTCGCCGCGAAGTACGCATCGAATGTCTCGTGGTAATCGAGGTGGTCGCGCGTCAGGTTCGTGAAGATGGCGGCGCGAAACGTGAGCCCATCGACACGCCCCTGATCGAGGCTGTGCGACGACACTTCCATGGCGACGCCGGCCGCACCGCGATCGAGCAGCGCGGCGAGCGTCGCCTGCAGGTCGATCGGGCCCGGCGTCGTGAGGTTGCCAGCTTCGCTTTCGACCGGCGCTCCCGACGGATCGAATGCGCCCAGCGTGCCGATCGCTCCCATCGGCCAGAGCGGGCTCAGCACATGCTGTGAGAGGATGACCGAGGTCGTCTTGCCGTTCGTCCCCGTGACGCCGATCAGCTGCAGCCGTGCCGCCGGGCGGCGGTACCACGCCTCGGCGGCGATCGCCGCCGCACGCCGGCCATTGCGAACCAGGATTTGCGGAATCGCGACCCCGGATTGCCGCGACTCGACCAGCGCGGCCGCGGCTCCCCGTGCGGCAGCGTCGCCCACAAACGCGTGCCCATCCAGCACGGCGCCGCGCACGGCGCAAAACAGCATGCCGGGCGTGAGCCGGCGCGCGTCGGCGCTGAGGCCGGTGATCTCCGGCAGCCGCCCCCCGGCGGGTTTCGGCGCATCGATCAATACGCCGGCGCGCGCGAGCGCGTCGATGACTTCCTGCAGCGATCTGCTCATCTACGGAGCGGGGGGGGCTCAGCGAACATCGTGACCGTCGATCCCGCTGCCGCATGCTCGCCCGCTGCCGGCCAGGTGTGGTGGATGATGCCCCACCCTTTCACCACGACGTGAAAGCCACGCGCGTGCAGCGCCCGCGCCGCCTCGCGCAATGGCCGGCCGGTCACGTTGGGGACCATGCGGTCCGGCTGCGCCGCGGCACTGTCCGGGACATACGGCCATGCGACAAGGTAGGGCACGACGCCGTCGGGCTCTTCCAGCGGCGCGCGGTCGGCGGTCGTGGCCACGTTCGAGAGACGCGCCCGATCGAGCGCCACGGTGCGTGCGGCGAGCGCCTGCTCGAGCATCGAGCGGGTCACCGGGGCGGCGGTCTGGGCGGCGAAATAGCTGCCCTTCTGGGGATTGTCGATCTTCATGACCACGACGAGCTGCGGCTGGTCGGCGGGAAATAGCGCCGCGAACGACGCCGTGTATTGCCCGGCGGCGTAGCGGCCGGCCACCACCCGGCGAGCCGTGCCCGTCTTGGCGGCCAGCTGAAAGTTGGCGAGCGCCGCCCGCTCCGCCGTCCCGCCCGCTGCGACCACGCCGCGCAACAAGTCGCGCAATTTCGCTGCCACGTCCGGCGTTACCACGCGGCGCACCGGTTGCGGGTAGTGCCGGTAGCGGACGAAGCCATTGGGTGTGCGGATCTCGCGGATCAGCGTCGGCTCGAGCAGCACGCCGTCATTCGCGATCGCGCCGTACGCCGCGGCGATCTGGATCGGCGTGACGGCCAGCTCATAGCCGATCGCGAGGCTGGCGGAGCTGGGCCGCGACCATTCCCGCGGCGGCCGCAGCCGGCCCGGCGATTCGGCCGGAAACTCGACACCCGTCGGCGCGCCGAACCCGAACCCGCGGAGCACCCCATACTGCTCGTCCGGATGCAGGCGCGCCGAGAATTTCGCCAGCGCGATGTTGCTCGACACGCGGATCGCGTCGGCGAGCGTGAGCGACGGCAACGGATGTTCGTCCGTCAGCGGTGACGGCCGGCCGGGCATCCGGTACGTCCCGCCTTCGCCCGAGACGCGCTCGCCAGGACGGATGCGATCGAACGTGATCAGCGCCGCGGCGGCGAAAATCTTGGCGAGCGACCCCGGCTCGAACGTCTCCGTGAACGCACTCGGCCGCATCGTGCCGTCGGCGCGGCGGGAGGCGACCGCGAGGATTTCGCCGCTCGCAGGGTCGAGCATGACCACGTCGCCGCCGTCGGCTTCCATGTTGTCGATCGCATCATCGAGCGCGCGCTGCGCGATCTCCTGCAGCTCGACATCGAGCGTGAGCACGACGTCGTTGCCAGCGACCGGCTCGGCGATGACACGCGCGGGGGATTCATACTCGCGCCCCTCACGATCTTTCAGAACAACGGCGGAGCCCGGAGTCCCGGAAAGCAGGCTGTCCAGCAGGCGCTCAAGCCCTCCCCCTCCACTTCCACCACCTCGACCGTCCTCCCCCACCCTCCCGATTATGGCGCGCGCGAACTCGTTCGACGGATAGAAGCGCCGCATCACCGGTTCCAGATGCACGCCGCGCATGCTGCGCAGCGGCTGCACCTCGGTCGCCGTGAACGGTCCCGCAAACCAGGCGTAGCGGCGGCGCAGCCCGCGCTCCAGATCGGCCCGCGGGAGATGGAGCTGCCGCACGATGGCGCCGATGTCGCGCGAGGGATCGCGCAGCTCGTTGGGCGCGATGCCGAGGTGATACGTCTCCTGCGTGAGGGCGATCGCGGTCCCGTGCCGGTCGTAGAGGGCGCCGCGCCGCGCGTCGAGCACGACGTGCTCGGTGCGCTGCGCCTTGGCGGCGGCCGCATAGCGCCGCCCGTCCACGAGCTGCACCTGCGCGGCGCGGAACAGCAGCGCCACGAGGGCGGCGGCGAGGCCGACCTCCACGACCCGGAGGCGCACCAGGGGCTTGGCCATCAGTGCGGCGCCGCCACCGGGACGGGGATCAGGATGATCTCGGTGTCAGCCGGCAAGCGCAGCCCCAGTCGCTGCGCCCGCGGCAGCAGCACGGCTCTGCTCTGCGCCGTGCGCACCCGCCGATCCAGTGCGGCGCGGCGCCCTTCCAGAGAAGCGCGCTCTTCGCGCAGGTCCGCGAGTGCGCGCGCCGAATTGAGTGCGGAGGTCTGGCGGGCGATGACCGCCCACAGCGCCGCGAGCAGCGCAACCAGCCAGAAGGCGATCCAATGCCGGCCTCTAAACGTCACCGACGGTCTCGAACACGCGGAATTGCGCCGAGCGGGCGCGCGGATTGGCCGTGATTTCGTCCGGGTCGGGAACGATCGGCTTTTTCGTGAGCACCCGGCCGAGCGCCCGGCCGCGGCAGGTGCACACCGGTTGGCGTGGCGGGCAGATGCATTCGCGCGCCCATTCCCGAAACTGATGCTTGACGATGCGGTCCTCACCCGAGTGATACGTGATGACGCCCAGCCGCCCGCCGGGCACGAGCGCGTCCCGCAAGGCCGGCAGCGCGGCGCTGAGCGATTCGAGCTCTCCGTTGACCGCGATGCGCAGCGCTTGAAACAGCCGCGCGAAATCGGGCGGCCCCGAGCGCGGCCCCAGCACGGCGCGGATCGCGTTGACGAAGTCATCGCTGATCGCAAACGGCGCCGACAGCCGCCGGCGCACGATTTCCCTGGCGAGCGCGCGGCCGCGCCGCTCATCGGCGTAATCGGTGAACACAGCTGCGAGCCGGTCGACAGGCCAGGAGTTCAGGACGTCACGCGCGGTCACTGCTCCGTGCTCCGTGCTCCCTGCTCCTTCCATTCGCATATCCAGCGGCGCCCCCGGCCGGAACGTGAACCCGCGCTCGGCGTCGTCGACCTGATGCGAGCTCACGCCGAGATCGAGGAGGATACGGTCGGGATGGAACTCGAGAATGGCGGCAATGGCGGCAGGGGCGGCAAAGGACGCTTCGAGGTACTCCATGCCGGCGGTGCCAAGACGGCGGCGAGAGGCGGCAATGGCATCGGGGTCACGGTCGATCCCAAGCACGCGAGCACCGACATCGCGAAGGATGTCGGCGTGGCCCCCGCCGCCCAGCGTCGCGTCGACCGCCCGCGTGCTGCCGCCGGCCCACTCCCGCACGGCCGCGGAGAGGACGGGGACATGGTATGGAATGGACCCTGAGGCAGCCGTGGGCACGCTCCAACATAAGAAAAACCCCCGCCGAGATGGGGCGGGGGTTTCAAAATCGACGGTTCTGAGAGCGGGGCTGACGGGGCTCGAACCCGCGACCTCCGGTGTGACAGACCGGCACTCTAACCAGCTGAGCTACAGCCCCAAGCCCCTCGCGGAGCGCCGGAATATAGACCGGGGGTCAGGTCAATTCAACGGCGCGTCACACCGGCGGCGAGCACTTGAAAGCCTTTTGCACCTGCGGCTTGGCGGCCTCGTACTGCCGCACGAAGCCGAGCATCTGATCCGCCGTCGGCGGGTGTACGCGCCGGCCCAGTTGCAGCGACGCCTTGGTGCGCGACAAGCGCTCGAAGACGGCGCGCGCCGCGGGGCAGCGAGCCGCTCCTTTTGCCTCGGACATGGCCTTGTACACCGGCTGGAGCGTCAGCACTGATGAGAGTCCGTACCAGAAGCTCGCATTGATCCGGACCTGGTGTTTTGGGCCCAATGTGTCCGCCGCGCTCTTCGGCGCGATGACCTGGAGCAACGTGTCGAGCCACGGGTACGCCCCGTCGTACGCCCCCGCCTGCGCGAGCTTGGAACCGGCCGTCAGCATCATGACCGCCCCGGCGAGGCGCTGGGTGGAATCAGCCGACGCCAGTCCCGGGCGCAGATAGGGTTTTGCCGAGTCGACCTTTTGGACGAACACCGCCCGCCGCACGCGCGCGCCGGCGGTATCTGCCTTGCCTGCGGTATCCCACACGGCGCGGTCGATCAGGGTCTTCGCGATCTGCAGGCTGGTGCCGACGTCATTGGGCTCGAGCTTCAAGGCATTGTTCAGGGAAACAATCGCCGAATCCAGCTTGCCGCGCATCTCATATGCCGCCGCTCGCGTCCGGTGGAAACTCGCGTTGCTGGGGAAGTGCCGGATGGCCGCGGCGGTCAAGAAGTCCAGCGCGACGGTGTCGGACGCCTGCTGCGCTGCGCCGATCGCCGGTTTGAGGAACGTGCTGTCCGCGAGCAGGGCGGTGTCGTGCTGCGCCTTTTGATAGAAGACGCGCGCCGAGCAGGTGAACTTGCTCGCCTCGTTGCAAATCGTCAGCTCCAGGTCGAGCAGCTGCGGATCGCCGGGCGCGACCTTGAGACCCTCGTCCAGCAGCTCGATGGCCCGGTCGTACAGCTTCATCTGCCGCAGCAGCTGCGCGATGCCGAGGCGCTTCTGGCTGTTGCGCGGCTCCCCACGCAGCTGCTGGATGAACGCCTCGAGCGCCTTGAGGGTGTCGCCCTTCTGCTGATAGCCGCGCGCGATGTTTTCCAGCGCGGTGCCGTTGAGGGAGTCATCCTTGAGCGCGCGCTGCGACGCCGCGATCACGCTGTCGATCGGCAGCCGCTGCGCTTCGTACACCGTCGCGATGCACAGCCAGGCGCCCGGAGAATTGGGGCTCACCGCGATCGCCTTCATCGCTTCGGCGCGCGCGCGCGCGAACTGGCTTTTCTTGCGCTCGTCGTTGCAATTCCGAATCGGCTCGCTGATGCGCACGATGGTCGCGATGCGTTGCGCGATGGAGTCGGCCAACGCCACGGCCGTGCCCGGATTGCCGTTCGTCACCGTGAAGCTGCCGGACATGCCGGAGCTCGAGATGTCGATCAAATGCACGTCGGCGATGAGCGCGTTGCCGTTCTTCCCGTAATTGCCTGTGACGTACGCGTGGACCTGTAGGAACCGCGCGAGCTGACGCGCCTGCTGATCATCGAGCAGGCCGTTGCAGGGGAATCCCGACGCCGCGAGCGCCTCGCATAACTTGGCCTTCGGCACCACCAGGACCTTGTTTTTCGTCAGCGCGGTGAGCCGATCCCGCACCGCGTCCGACAGCGCGATGCTGCCCGCCGAATCAGCGGCCGAGGCCGCGAGCGGCAACACGAGAAGTCTTTGACTCGGCGCCTGCGGCGCGGCCAGCTGCGCGGCCGCCGTCGTCGCAACGCACACCGTTAGAGCCACTGCGAATGGAAGCGCTCTCACCTTGTTCGTTCCTCCGTTACAGGCTGCTACACCAATGGGCGAAGAGGGATTCGAACCCCCGACATCCTGCGTGTAAGGCAGGCGCTCTGAACCGCTGAGCTATTCGCCCGGGCCATTTGGGGGAGCGAGGTGCTAAAGGGCGAGGCCTACTGGAACCAACACACAGTAGCCCAGGACGAGCAGCACCGGCGCGAGCGTCGTTGAACCCCGCGACAGCAACCAGTAGCCAAGTGCGAGCGACACGAGCGCTCCACCGAGAACCATGTAGTTCTTCGGTCCGAAGCGCAGGCGCGAACGGGCGAGAGTCTGGTCCGGCATCGGCACGGAGTCTATTCCTCAATCCCAAGCTCGTCAAGCAGTTGCCGCTTTGCCTGGTCACGGCGGCGGCGCAACCCCAGCAGCGCCGCCAGTACGGCGCCGATCGCCAGCCAGAAGAACCCCATCGCGGCGAGCCACGACAGCCAGCCGTAGCGCGATGCGACGTCGCGCTGCCAGCGTTGCTCGAAGTCGCCCTCGGTGATGTGATAAGTCGCGCGCAACGCCGCATCGAACGATTCCGCCTGCGGCAGGTTCGCCATCAGCGGCGCGAGCCCCCGCTCGCCACCCCACCGCTCCAGGAGCAGCACGGCCGTCGCCGCCAGCGCATATCCCGCCTCGGCGTCGCCGCGCGAGCCACGCAAAGCGCGATCGACTTCGTCGAGATTCATGCGCACGCCGCGCGCCAGCTGCCAGTTGAGCCGCAACGCGTCGAGGCGATCCCACTCCTGTGCCGCGACCGCCGCATAGCCTTCCTCGAACCACAGCGGCACGCGGCGACCGACCTGCCAGCGCAGCGCGAGATGCGCGAGCTCATGACGGAGTGCGGCGGTTTGGCGGTTGGGCGGTTGGTCGGTCAGCAAAACCACCGTACCCGCATCCGGGAAGGCTGCGCCCTCGCTCCACAGCGGCAACCGGCCACGGGTCAGCGAGTCGTACGTGTGACGATCGGGCGCGAGGATGATGCGGAGGGGGCGGTCCGGCAGCGCACCGATGCCGGGAAAGTTCGTCGCGCGGTCGGCCTGCTCTGCGATCGCCGCCGCCAGCGCCTCCTGACCCGGCCACGCGATCGCCGTCACACGACCCACATCCGTCGCCGTCGGGGTTGGGCCTTGCAGCAACAGGGCGACGAGGGAGAGCACTAGTCTCGCGGCGGCTCCTCGCCCTTGGCGACGAGCTCCAGCATCTCCTGGCAGCGCTTGCCCCAGGGATTGAACTTGTTCGCCTTGAAGCCCTCTTCCCAGGTGGATTTCGCCTTCGCTTGATCGCCCGCGAACCAGTGCGCGCGGCCCAGCTCGTAATAGGCTTCGATCAAATTCGGGCCGAGCTTGAGTGTCTTCTGGAAGAACGTCTCCGCATCCTCGAACATCTCGCGCTGCAGGTAGACGAGCCCGAGATAGAAGTGCGCGTACAGCGTCGCCTTCTTGTCGTTGTCGAGCCGGATCGCCTTCGACAGGTGCTCGATCGCCTCGCCGAAAATCCGCTTCTTCAGGCAGATGTAGCCGACGTTGATGCGGGCCAGCGAGTTCGCCGGCTCCTTCATCAGCACTTTTTGAAAGGTGCCGAGCGCGTCGTCGTAATCCTCGTGCAGCATCTGCGCCCAGCCGAGCAGCGACTCGGCCTGCGTCTCGCCCGGCGAGAGCTGCAGCGCCTTGGTGAGCGCCTGAATCGCGCCGGCCTGGTCGCCGAGGGAGATGAGGCTCCAGCCTTTTTCGATGAACGTGGTCGCGCCGATGTGATCGGCGTGCAGCACGGGCCGCTGGCCGGTGAACTCGGGCGCGCCCGCCTGTTTCGTGTCTGCGGCGATCTGCTTGTAGCGATCGACGAGCTGGCGGATGTCGTCCTTGAGCTGCGTCATCTCGCCCAGCATCCCGTCGACCTTCTTGAAAAACGCGATGATCTCGCGCTTCGCGGCTTCGCGCTCGGCGTTTCCCGGCGGGCCCCCCCCCTCGAGCTGCCGCGCGATGATATCGTATTCGCGACGCAACGCGGCGACCGGCGACTCCGTCATGACACTTCCTGCAAGGCCAGTTTCTCCGTCGAATTCAGCAGCTTGTTCGTATTCAACACGACGATCGTGCGGCCGTTTTGCACGACCAGGCCTGAGATGTATTCCGCGGCCAGCCCCTTCACGATCCCCGGCGGCGGCGTCACCGCCTGTGCCGCCACCTGCATGACCTCGGTCACGGCATCGACGATGACGCCGATCTTGCCGCCCTCGAATTCGAGGATGACGGTGCGCGTGTCTTCCCGCAGCGGCGCCGGCGTGCCGAGACGCTTGCGCAGGTCGACGAGCGGGACGGCGCCACCCTGATACTGCAGCACGCCTTCGATGGTCCCGGTCGTCGTCATCCGATGCGGTCTCCGAGGGCGTCCAGGTCGAGGATCGGCACCAGGTTTCCGCCCTCCTGCTCCGCGACACCCGCGGCCCAGGGCAGCGTGTGGCCGCGGGGAACGGGCAGCGGCTGCTCGCGGACGACGGAATCCGCGTCATCCACCTCGAACGCCACCTGTCGGCCGCCGGCGCCGAGCTCGACCAGCACGACGGTGCGCGCACCGCTGGGCGCGGCCGCGGGAGCTTCAACGCCGGCGAGAAAGGCACCGAGGTGGATCAGGGGGACGAGCCGGCCGCGCAACGGCGTCAGGCCGCGTATCGCCGGGAGCTTGCGCGGAATATTGAGCACTTCGGTGGCATCGCCGACCTCCAGCACCCGATTGACCGGGAAGCCGTACGCTTTTCCCTCGGCGCGCACCAGAAGATAGCCCTTCATTCCTCAGGCCCCCCTCCTCCACCCCGCCGCGCCAGCTCGGCCGCGACGCGATCGGCGATCTGGCCGAGCGGCAGGACGGCATCGACGCCGCCCGCCTGCACCGCGGCGACCGGCATGCCGGCGATGACCGCCGACTCGCGATCCTGCGCGACGCCGGTCGCGCCCGCATCATGCATGGCGCGCAGCCCGTCGGCGCCGTCGCGCCCCATCCCCGTCAGCACGACGCCGACGCCGCGTGCGCCATACACCTCGGCGATGGAGCGGAACAACGGATCGGCCGCGGGGCGGACGCCGTGGATCGGCGCGGATTGATCGAGCGCGATGACGGGACCGTCGAGAGCGGAACGCACCCGCATATGATAATCGCCCGGGGCCACGTACGCCGTATCGGCGACGACCGGTGCGCCGTCGTCCGCTTCGACGACACGCAACCGGCTCATCGAGTCGAGCCGTTCTGCGAGGCTGCGCGTGAACTTCGGCGGCATGTGCTGCACGATGAGCACTGCCGCACCGTGGCCAGTCGGGAGGCGCGGCACGAGATCGGTCAGGGCGCGCGGCCCGCCGGTCGAGGCAGCCACGCCCACGGCGAGCACGGCGCGGCCCCGCAGCGCCAGCTCTGGAGGGTGGACGACGGGTGCCGGCGGCCGCGCCAGGACTTTGACGTGCGACACGTCCGCGGCGAGCGCGCGCCGCACCGCGGCGATGAGCTGCGGCGCCAGCGCCGCGAGCGCCGCGCGCGGGTGCCCGAACCCATCGGGTGGCGGCGGCGGCTTGGCGACGATCTCGACCGCGCCCAGCTCGAGCGCGCGGATCGCGGTGGCCGTGCCCGGCCCAGCGTGGGCGCTGACGACGACGATGGGGAGCGGCGATTCCGACATGATGTAGCCGATCGCGCCCAGGCCGTCGAGCTGCGGCATCTCGAGATCGAGCGTCACGACGTCGGGCTTGTGCTGGTGGATTTTGCGGATGGCGTCGAACCCGTCGCGCGCCGTGGCCACCACGCGGAACTCGCCGTTGTCCGCAGCGCCGCCGCCCAGGACGTCGACGAGCACGCGCCGCATCAGGGCGCTGTCGTCGGCCACGACGACCGTCGGCCGCGCATCAGATGACGTCGGCATGCTCCCCCACGGAGCGGATTTCCACGCGGCCGTCTTTCACATAAAAGCGAATGCTGCGGCCGCGCTCGCCGCCCACGGCCTCGCGCAGAATCGGGATCCCCGCCGCCCGCAGCGAAGTGCGGGCGGCGAGGACATTGCGCTCGCCCATCTGGATCGTGCCGGGTGTGACGAGCTGGCTGAACATGCTGGCACCGCCGGCGAGCTTGGCGACCAGGCGCCGCGGGTCGGCGCCCAGACCCTTGAGACGCTCGACCAGCAACGGCACGGCGGTCTCGGGAAACTTGGCGCGGTTGCTGATGTCGCGCGCCAGGCTGATCGACGGCAGGAGCACGTGCGCCATCGCTCCGGCCCTGCTCTCGGCGTCGTAGAGCATGATGGCGACGCAGGAGCCGAGGCCGAGGGTAACGAGGACGCCTTCCCCTCGCTCGGCAGCCCACTCGGCGACTTTGACAACGGTTTCTTTCACGCCGGTTTGACGTAGATGCGTTCGCGCGGATCGACCAGCGTGAGCTGCTCCCGTGCCGGCCCGAACAGCGTCTCCACCTTGCCGAGCAAGAGGACGCCGCCGGGCGCCAGCGCGTTCACGAACACCTGAAACAGCCGTTCCTGCGCCTCGCGCTCGAAGTAGATGACGACGTTGCGGCACACGATGAGATCGTACGCCGGGCGGGGCGGCGGCTCGCGTGTCAGGTCGTGCGCCAGAACCCGGAGGATCTCGCGAATCCTCTGGACCGGCTGTTGGTCCACGAAGTAGCGACGCTTGAGGGACGCCGGCATCTCCGTGAAGGCCGTGTCGGGGTAGAGCGCCTGGTGGGTGCGCTCCAGGCTGAGCCGGTCGATATCGGTCGCATCGATGAGTGATTGATCGAGGAGGTCGTCGCCGAGCGTCTCCGCGAGGAGGACGGCGATGGTATAGGGCTCCTCCCCGGACGCGCACCCGGCCGACCAGACCCGCAGCCGGCTGCCGGCGCGATGGCGGGTCGCCCACAGCTCGGCGAGATGGGGGCGCAGCGCTTCCCACGTTTCCG
>QHUQ01000279.1:0-2744 GCA_003221985.1 Gemmatimonadota bacterium
GTCGGGGTGCGCGTGGTGAGCGACTTCCGCGCGCGGGATGTGGCCGCGGGCGGGCAGGGGGCGCCGCTCGTGCCGCTGGCTGATGTCATGCTGTTCGGTCACGAGCAGCGCGGGCGCTGGCTGCTCAACATCGGCGGGATGGCGAACGTGACCTGGGTGCCGCGGCGCGGCGTGCCCGACGGGGCGTTTGCCTTTGACACCGGTCCCGGCGTTGCCGTGATCGACGCAATTACCCGGCGCGTCGATCCCGACGCGGCGTTCCTGCTCGCGCGCGTGAAGAAGTCCGGCGGATCGGACAACGATGCGGTGGCGACGGCGACGGCGCTGACGGCCGAGTCGATCGGACGCGCGATTGCGAAGTGGGGAAAGGATGACACGGCCGAGGTCGTGATCTCCGGGGGCGGCGCGAAGAATCCCGCGCTCGTCGAGCGGCTCGCGGCGAAGATCCAGCCGCGCCCCGTCGTCCTCTTCGATCAGGTGTTCTTCAACGGCGAAGCGAAGGAGGCGGTGGCGTTCGCGTTCCTCGGCCATCAGACGGTACTGGGAAGACCGGGCAATCTGCCCGCGGCGACAGGGGCGCGGGGCCCACGCATTCTGGGCCACATCACTCCCGCATGATCGCCAGTTTCACCAGGTTTTCGCGGTTGCGACGCTGGGGCTACACGCTGCTCGTGATTGTGGGTGTGTTACGGATTCCTGCCCAGGCCCACTTTCGTCTGTACGCGCCCCTGTGCGACTTCCGGATGGCGTGGGACAACTCGCGTCTGTCCCTCACGAAGGTTCCTCATTTCGTCCTGTTCGGTGTGTTCTTTCTGATCACCGCGTGGCAATTCGATCGTCTGGATCGCAGGAGCCTGTCGTGGTCCCTGGTCACGACGCTCGCGCTGGGAATCCTCGTTGAGCTTGAGGAGGGGGCGACGCGGACCGGCAATTGCCGGTTGGCGGATCTCCTGCCCGATCTCGGCGGCGCCCTCATCGCCATGGCGTTCCTGGTGCCTCTGATCCTGCTCCGCAATCGCGCTGCGGACCGTATTCCGCCCGGATGATCTCCCCCCGTGCGCGACTCGTGTGTCCGGCGCTCCGTTGGCGGCGCGGCTCATTCAGGTCCGAACGAACCAAGATCGAGCAGGCGCTCGCCGCGGGAGTGGGCGGGTTCATTCTGTTTGGCGGCACGCGCGCCGCCGTCACGGCGCTCACCGCCGCGTTGCGCGACCTCGCGAAGCGCCCACTCCTCATCGGCTCGGACTTCGAGCGCGGGCCGGGGCAACAGGTGCGTGGGCTCACCGAGCTGCCGCCGCCCGCGGCCCTCGGCTATCTCAACGATCTCGATGCGACCTACGCGTGCGGGCAGATCACCGGCACCGAAGCGCGCGCCGTCGGGCTCACCTGGGTGTTCGCGCCGGTGTGCGATCTCGACACCGAGCCGAAGAATCCGATCGTGCAGACGCGCTCATTCGGCGCCGACCCGAGCCTCGTCGGCTCGCACGCGGCGGCGTGGATCAAGGGTTGTCAGGAGCACGGCGTCATGGCCTGCGCCAAGCACTATCCCGGGCACGGTCGCACCACGACCGATTCCCACGAAGGGCTGCCGATCGTCGAGGCACTCGGCGAAGAGGTGCAGCGCACCGATGTCGCTCCCTTCAAAGCGGCGGTGGACGCCGCCGTCGGCAGCGTGATGCCGGCATTCGTCGCCTATCCGCGGTGGGACGCCAGCGGATCTGCCGCGACATTCTCGCCGATCATTCTCGGGTATCTGCGCGACACGCTCGGATTTCGCGGACTCACCGTGACGGACGCGTTCATCATGGGCGGTGCGACGGCGGCGGCGCCGGAGGGCAACGCGGCAGCGGCGGCGATCGCCGCCGGGTGTGACATGCTGCTGTATCCGACGGATTGGGCTGGCGTCGTGAGGTCCTTGGAGACGGTCCCGGCGGATCGTGCGGAAACGGCGCTCGCGCGGTATGAACAGGCAGTCGCGGCGTGGGCCGGTCCCGGTCAGCCGATCGAGTTGGACGACGCTTTGCTCGGCGAGCACCAGAAGTTCGCTGATCAATTGGCCGATCGCGCAGTGCACCTGGTGCGCGGCGAGCGGCCACAGCTCAGCGCGACGCTCAGCATCACGATCGTGGATGATGATGTAGGGGGACCTTACACGATCCCGCCGCGCGACGTGTTCGCCAAGTCGTTGACCGCGCAAGGTGCACGGTTTCTCAGGCACCCGACACCAGACACCAGGCACCTGGTTCTTGTCTACGCCGAGCCGAGGTCGTGGAAGGGTCGTGCTGATCTTGGACCAGTATCACGAGCCAGGCTGGAGCGGCTGGTGCCCGGAGCGTCGCTGGTAATCCTGTTCGCGCATCCGCGGCTCGCCGCTCAAATCCCGGGTGATGTGCCGGTGCTGTGCGCGTGGCACGGGCAGGCCCTGATGCAGCGAGCGGCGGCGCGATGGGTTGCGGCGAAGGCCTGAGCGCGTGTCAGACTCCAGCGCGACCAGCGTGCCGGTGAGCCCGTGTTGTGACGACTCGCCAGAGCTCACCGCATGTGCACCAGGATGGCCTTCGCCCACATCCACGGCATGCTGATCAGCGCGATCGCGTTCCAGGCCAACATGAAGAAGCGCATCGTCCCGTTGCTGTAGGGGCGGCTGCGCCAGATCAGCATGGCGTCGATCGCGAACCACGCCGCGGTCACCAGCAGGAACGCAGCCAGCTCTTTCGCGCCGAAAACCCTAACGGCCAACCCCG
>QHUQ01000279.1:2769-4176 GCA_003221985.1 Gemmatimonadota bacterium
GCCGAAGACCAGGGTGGCCCAGGGGAGCAGTGGAACGTCATTCAGCCAACTGCTCAGCAGGAACACGAACAGGTACCCCGCCTGATTCAGGATCTCCAGCGGCGGGCGCGTCTTGAAGCCGTAGCGGGGCCAGTTATACAGCGCCGCTGCGGCGGTCATGCCGGCGAAGCACAGCAGCAGCTTCGCTCCGCCGAGCAAACTGCAGGCGACCACGAACGGCAGCTGCACGAGCGCGATGCGGAGCGGCAACCGGCGCAATTGCTCCGGCGTGCCGCGCGCGCCGAACAGGAACGTACCTTTGCGAGGGTTGAGGCGGTCGACTTCGTAGTCGACGATGTCGTTCCAGCCGTAGAGCAGCAGTCCCATGGGCAAGCCGACGTACAGCGCGCCGAGCCAGAAGGCGACCGAGTGAAACACATTGCGCTGCGCCAGCGGCAGCATGTAGAACGCGAGTGCCGTGAGCCACAGACCAGGACGGGACGCTTGCAGAAGGAAAACCGGACCTGAGCGCAGGGAGGGTTCCGTGCGCGGCGGAGCGTGCACATCCCGGGTGACGGGCAGAGGACCTCCTTTAGCCAGTGACGCAGGTTACGCCTCGTCTCCGATAATATTGCGTTTGTGCTGTCGAATTCCCGTTAGGCAGATGCGCCCGCCTCTGTGACCCTGCACAAGGCCGGCGGGTATCTCCTCTGGTGAGCCTCTTTTGGAGATGCTGATGCTCGGTATGCCGTCCAGGCGCCTGAAGCCGCTTCTCGTCTCCGCGCTGCCATTGGCTTGCGCAGAACCGTTGAGCCCCAATGACGTCGCGGGCGCCTATGCCCTGCCAACGCTCCTTTACACCAACCAGTACGTCACCGTCCGCATCTTTGCGGACACGCTGCGCTTGACGGCCGACGGGCGCGGCACGGTCAATACGGTCAGGGAGAGCGAGCCTCTGACGGGAGGACCAACGACCGGCCCCCGTCACGCCCAGTGGGCGTTAGGCTTTCGCGTGGTACGCGGCCGGATCGAGATGGCGTTCGACTGCCCGATCAACGCGAACTGCGTGCCCCCGCCGCACATCGTTGCGTGGATCACGGCCGAAGGCCTGCGTGTCGACTCGGCGCTCGGGGCGCGGGTCCCCCGGATCTACACGCGCTTACCGTCGATACCATAGAGTAGCGGGCGCACTGCCTAACACGCGCTTGAAGCTGACGGCGCCCGTCGTCTGTGGTAGAATTGCGTCTGTGAACGTTCTGGTCAGGCGCCGCAGCTTGAGCGCCATTCCGTTAGGCAGCCCCGAGTAGCTACGCTGACACAGTATCTATGACCTCAGCCACCCGAATCCGCGTCGTGCGCCGTGGCCAGTGGCTAACATGGACCACGCTTGCTACAACAGCCTGGAAGGGCTCTTGTCTGTCGGCGCTG
>QHUQ01000280.1 GCA_003221985.1 Gemmatimonadota bacterium
GGCTGATGGGGGCTCATTGGCTCGGGTTGCAGGGAAGTTCTAGGGAAGTCTCTCTCCGGCCGGCCACCCGCTTCCTGAGAATTTCAGGTTGCGTGACCTTCGGCGGACGAGGGGCCCTGGTCGTTCGGAAGGCTCTCGCAGTACAGTGGTCGGCGATGAACTCGGTCTCAGCGGCATGGTGTTGGATCAACGATCACGCCGCAGCCCTCACGTTCCTCACCACGGTAGTCGCGACATTCGTCGCCGGCGTTTATGCTTGGCTGACTCGGAAGCTTTGGAGAGAGACGAAGGAAATGGTGGTGCTCACTCGTCAGGTCTTTGAGGCGGATCACCGCCCCTGGCTGTCGATCGTGATCGAGTGGGGGACGCCACCGTATCAGATGCTGGCGTTTCGCTTGAAGAACCACGGTCGAGCGCCGGCGATCGTGAATGACTGGAGCATCTCTGTGATTCCGCCCGAGGCTGGGTCTCCGCAGAACCCGGGCTCGAGGATGAGTGCTGTCTTCCCTGGGGAATCTGACAGCAGGCCCCCGATCGTCTTCGATGACGAATTCAGGAAGTGGGACCGCCACGACCGGGTGGTGAGGGTAATTGCAACAGCTCGCTACTATTGGGCAGACAAACCCGCGCGCAGCCGTACTCCACGACTGTTGTCATCGCGATAACCCACGGCGGCGTCATCTCGGTCGAGGAAGTCCTCGCTCCGTGACGGTAGTTCTGGGAGGACCTACGATGACCAAGCTCTACATCGCGACCTGCGCGAACTGCGGCTCCTCAGCCGCCGGCCTTGAGCCGCCCGACTTCTGCCAGTACTGCCCGCCTCCCGCTGACGACACCGAGGCTCGCCGGCGCCTGATGCGATCGCTGGTCGCCTGCATGCTCCTGGGCGGCCTGGCCGGCCTGCTCCGCTGACTCTACTCGGCTGGCTTCAGCGCTGGAATGCGTTCCAGCCACCTGACCTTGTGGACCTCGAGCTTCGCCTCGAAGCTGTTGAATTGAAGATCCCACCGGTGTCGATCGTGTTCGAACGCTCTCGCCATGACGTTCGATAAGAGCTCACGATGAGGAGATGGGTCGTCAAAATCCACAGGTAGGTCCGAACAGGCTCGGACGCGTCGGATCGCATCTGGAAGTACTCGAACTGGACGAGCAGATCGGTCGGTGTCTGCTCAATCTTCGTATGCCCGGCGAACGCGTACACGGACGGATGGCCTTGCTTGGCGCAATCGTCGTACCGAGACCCGAGCTCGCGCAGCACGGGATCATCGCCGGCGAAGAGTTTCGAGAACTGATTTCGATACTCCTTGTAGGCGGCGTCGTCATGCCCTGCGTTCAGCCAGACCGTCGCCAAACCGGGATCGCGCTTCACGCGGGCGGCGAAGGCCGCCGACTCGATGGCCATCCGTGAGTTCCGGAACGAATCAGTGATGTGCCCGCGTAGCGCGGTCAGCGCCCCGACGACGAGATGATAGCGGCACGCCAGAACGAACTGCAGCCCCGCGAAGATGTCGTCCTGGACCGCGGCGGACGTCTTCGAGCAGATCTCAGCCATGAGCTTGTACAGGTCAACAAGATCTTCGGTGAGAGAGAGCGAGTCACCGAGCGCGGCCTTCACCTCGCCGTAGTTGAAGTCCTCGTACTCCCGAAGCGTTTCAATCTCGCTCACCGTCGATGGGCCTCCAGTTCTCTTGCACTTCGCTGGGCGCTCTGGCCGGCCCGCTGCGGACGTAGCGGGCCGATTAACCTGGGACCAATTCGTATCCTGCAGGCCCCGCCGAAAGCCAACCGCCACCGCTGCGAAGAAGGCCTAGAACCTTGGCGCGCCTCTCGGACTCGGCTTCGAGGTGCCGCATCAGGTAGAGCAGGTCAATGGTGCGGACCAAGAGTACATTGAGCTTCCTGGCGTGGCGGATGTGCTCTGCCGCGATCTGCGTCTCGTGCCGCTTCGTGATTCCAGTAACGTCCATCTGATTATTGATGACCAGCAGCCCCGGCACGTCAGCGCTGACGCCCAGCCGCTCCCGATGACTGTCCACCTGGTTGATGTGCTCGCGCTTGATCCCGCCGTTCGTACCCTTCACCTCTCCGACCGTGATCACGGCCTTGGCGTCAGTGTCTTCGACGAGCTTGAAGTCTTCGCGGCCTTCGTCGAGTGGGTCGACCGCGAACCCGAAGAAGTCCTTAAGAATGTCGACGAGGGCCTCCTTCAAGATCGCACCGGAGCTCACCAGAATGAGCTTGCGCCTCTCCCAGGACTTGACGCCGGACTCGACCTGGAGCACGCGCTCCTGCAGGGCCGCCTGTTCGCTGCGTAGCTCCTGCTCGCCGACGAACTGGAATTCCGCGACCCACGGCGGAAGCTCGACGCGCATCTTCCGCCTGTACTCGAGGACGGCGCGGACCAGCGTCTCGCCGAGTTCCTTGGCGTGCTCGGTAGACGTCTCGGTCGACAGGAACGGCAAGACGAACAGGCGGGCTCCGAACTCAAATCCGACGATGGCATCGTCGACGACAGCCAGGACTCGTACATCGTCTGGTTTTTCGAAGAACGTCTTCGCGATCCCCCACCGCTTGACGTACGGAGCGTACCCGTCCCCGGTCGGAAATTCGTCGACAATCTCTCGCGCGAGGATGACGATCCATCCGCCGGCCCTCAACAGGTTCGTCACGTGTCGCTCGACGCCGAGGAGGATCGGACGATCGCAACTGACTTTTGCACGGCGACCACCAAGAGGGGTGTTGTGGTACTCGACATGCTCGAAGATTCCGGTCGGGAATATGATTCCCCCCGCGTTGGTGCCGAGTTCTGAACTTCCGTACTGCACAAACTCGATGCGGTACTCCGGGCGCTCAACGGGGGAGGGAATTCTCAAGCCGACTTGATCGAATCCGTACGCGACAACGAGCTCTTGATCCTTCGGCGGACGAGACATCACGTCGACGATACGGTGCAAGGAGCCGCCGTGCAAGTCGGCGCTACGCCGCTATTCCGGCTTCAGGCTCCCTGCTGCCAGGCGCGAGGTGGTAGACGTGGCGCCGCAGGGCCGGCACCACGTTCATCTCGAAGTCCCGCTTCAGTTTTCTCAGGGCCTGGAAGAGGTCGCCGTGACTCATGAGAGACGGGCCGTCCTGGCCCAGGAGGAGTGAACGACGGCTTCGACCGACGACGGTCAACCGAGAGCTCTCGGTGCTCCGCAGGGCGTTCAAGCTCGGCCAGGGCAAGCTCGGCCTCGATCCCGCCCGCCTCCCCGTCGTCGAGATGCTGCCCGAGTCGGAGCCGCGGTCAGGGTTCGTCGAGCCCGATCAATTCGAAGCCGTCGTCGCCGCGCTGCCTGACTACCTCCAAGACCTGGCTCGATACGGGTACCTGACCGGCTGGCGGTCGGGTGCGATCCGCGCTCTGCGATGGGACGACATCAACGGCGAGCGTGTCACGCTCCGCCGGGAGCATTCGAAGAATCGGAAGTCGTACACCTTGCCGCTCCGGGGCGACCTGGCGGCCATCATCGAGCGTCGGCGCGAGGCTCGGGCCGTGAAGGAGGAGGACGGCACGACCACGATCAGCGAGCTAGTCTTCCATCGCGACGGGCAGCCGATCGGCGATTTCGGCAAGGCGTGGATCTCGGCCTGCCTCGCTGCTCGTCTCTACACCGTCCTGACTGCCACCGAGGCCGCGACCACGCGCGGCGTCGTGAAAATCGTCGACAAGGCGACCAAGCGAACCACCTTCGTGAAGCCGCCGATCTTCCACGACCTGCGCCGAAGCGCCGCGCGCAACCTTCGACGGGCCGGCATCGGCTCAGATGTCGGTCGCAAGATCACGGGGCACGAGACGACGTCGATGTGGACGCGGTACTCGATCGTCGATGAGACCGATGTCGCGGCGGCGCTCGACAAGGTCGACGCCTTCGTCACTCGGCAGGTGGCCCAGGCGCCGAGGAAGGTCATCGCCTTCCCACAACGCTGAGCCTCGCAGGGAAGTCTAGGGAAGTTTCAGGGGGGAGCGTAACTCCCCCCTCTCTAACACTGCGGAATTTTGGCGGGCTCGACGGGACTTGAACCCGCGACCTCTGGATTGACAGTCCAGTGTGCTAACCAGGCTGCACCACGAGCCCACGCAGCCTTCACACGCTAACATGCGGCTTCCGGAGGGTCAACGTTCGAGCGCGTCGATGGCCTCAGAATCGTCCGTCCGGGGTGGCGGAGGTGCGCCTCACGCTTGACCCGCCCCCCGCCTCGCCCGATCATTCACGCGCCATGAAACCGTTCGGAGACGAAGTCGTCTTCATCACTGGCGCCTCGTCGGGCATCGGGGCCGCGCTGGCTCGGCGCTTCGCCCGGGAGGGCGCCGCCGTGGCGCTCACGGCCCGCCGTGTCGAGCGGCTGCACGCGCTGGCCACCGAGCTGACCGCCGACGGGGCGCGTGTCGTCGTGACTCCGTGCGACGTGACCGTCGAC
>QHUQ01000277.1 GCA_003221985.1 Gemmatimonadota bacterium
TGGAACAGCGTATTGAGAATCGCGCTCTGGCGGAGGCGCACCCGCTCCACGAAACCGGTCGGCTCGATGCGTCGCAGGATCTCGGCATCGAAGAAGAACGACGGCGTCGTAAAGACGTTGTCGTTCAGGAACTGCACCGCTTCCGCCTGCTTCTCCCGCGGCACCGGCTGATAGACCCTGCCCGACTGGCTCGCGTACTTCGTGAACTGGTAGACGCCGCCCACCACGACCGCGACGTGGTTCATTTCCCGGGCCCATTGGGCGATCAGCTCGCCGTACAGGTCGTCGAGGCGGTCGTAATTGTCGAGCCGGTCCTGCGTCGTCGCCGGGATCAGCATCGGCACGAGCCGCTTGATGTTGCGTACGCCGTAGCCGCTGGCGCGCACCGGGTCATCGCCCAGCGCTTCGGTGATGATGCGCGGATCGACCGCCTCGCCGTCGCCGATCCAGCGATCCCAGGGCTGCGAATCTTGTAGCCGCGCGAGCGAGTCGAGCTTGGGGCGCTCGGCATCGGGCGTCGCTGCGCCGGGAATGCGGCGGTAGCCCCAATCGATCGCGAAGAAATCGTAGGGCCCGATGCCCTGCATCAGGCAGGCGCTGTCGCCGGGCTGCGCCACGTAGTTGTAGCGCGCGTAGTCCATGATCGACGGGCTCGTGCCCTTCATGCGGCACGTGAACGATTTGCTGCGCAGCGAATCCACCGGATAGTAGGTGGACGCCACCATGTTGTGACGCAGGCCGAGGCTGTGTCCGACTTCGTGCGTCGCGACGTAGGCCACCATCAGGCCCATCAGCGAATCGGGGAACGGCAATTGCCGCGCGCGTGGATCGGCGGCGCCGGCCTGCGTCCAGTACCACGCCTCCACCAGGCTCGTGATGTTGTGGTAGAAGCCGATGTTGGCGTTCATGATCTCGCCGGAGCGGGGATCGCTGAGCCGCGGGCCGTAGGCGTTTTCGATGGTGGACGGCAGCCAGCGAATCGCCGAGTTACGCGCGTCGTCGAGGTCGAAGTTCGGGTCATCGGTCGGCGCGACTTTGGCCGTGATCGCGTTCCTGAACCCTGCGGCGCGGAACACCGGCTCCCACATTTCGACGCCCCTGATCAGCCACGGCACCCATTTGGCGGGGGTCGCCGGATCGATGTACCACACGATCGGCTGGACGGGATCCGAGACGGCGGCGTTCGGGTCCTTCGGCTCCAGGCGATAACGCTGGATGAAGCAGCGGCGCGGACCGGAGACGCGGTCCTCGTCGTAGTTCTCGAACGAGAGGTTGAAGTAGCCCACGCGATCGTCGCACAACCGCGCCATCATCGGATGATCGGGCAGCAGCACCATCGAATAGTTCATCAGCATCGTGATCGAGTTCAGCGACCGGTTGGGGGGAGCGCCCGCCGGACCCGGCACGGAATCGACCTCGAACGTCTGCAGCGCGCTCACCTCGACATTGCGTGGGAACGAGCGCGCCCGGTCGACGACGGAGCGCGACGGATCCATGCGGCGTGGCCGGATGCCCGACTGCCGCAGGTTCAGCTCGGGGACGTCGGTCGTGAACAGCTTGGTTGTTTCGATCACCGCGCTGCTGTCGGGTGTGTGCCACGCCGCGACGTCGAAGCTCATGATGATCGGCGCGATGTTGGACAGCCGCACGGCGCGGGCGACCGGCTGCGTGCTGTCGGCCCGCATCGCGTACGACACGATGCGCAGAAACACCTTGTTGCCGAGCCGTTCCCAGACCACGATGCGGTTGCTGATTTCCTCCCCGGCGTAGCGTATCCCGCGCATCGTGCCCCGCTGATCGGCGACGAGCAGAAACTCCTTGCCGAACATCGCGCGCGGGATTTCGTAGAACAGCTTCTCGCCGATCCGATGCACGATGAACACGCCGGAGTCCGTCACCGCCCCAGGGGTGATGACCTGGTTGTAGGGCGGTGGGATGTGTGCAGGCGACGACGCCAAACGTTAGAAGAACACACAGGGATCGCATCGGAATGTACCTTGGGCGGTGGTCGGGAACCGGGAGATTAGGCCGCTCGAAGCGTCTCGTCTAGTGGCATTCGTGACGGTGGAGGTTGCATTTTGATCGTATGAAGAAGCGGCTCCGCGGGCTGATCATCGTCGTCATCCTCGCGGCCATGATCTATGGCGCGGCGGTGACGCTCGCGCTCACCGGTAACCTCGGCTCGGCGACGGCGGTCGTGGTGTTGATCGTCGGCGCCGTCCTCGTCCCCGTCGCGCTGCTGATCGTGTGGCGCCGCATGTGGACTCCCCTGACCGCGCTCGAGCGCGGCATCACGCAGATCGCCGAAGGGGACCTGAGTATCCAGGTGCCCGTGGCTCATGACGACGAGCTGGGCGACGTCACGACGCATTTCAATCATATGACGCGCGTGCTGCGCGATCGCGCCGAGGAGCAGGGGCGATTTGCGGCCGCGGGCGAGCTGCTCGGCGGCGTCGCGCACGAGGTCAACAATCCGCTGATGGCGATCGCCAGCCACGCCGAGCTGCGCCTGGCGGACACGCAGATCCCCGCCGAGCAGCGCAACGAGATGCAGAACATCCTGCGGCAGGCGCAGCGCGCGGCGAAGCT
>QHUQ01000278.1 GCA_003221985.1 Gemmatimonadota bacterium
GCGCTGCTGACCGACTTCTGCACGACCGGCTCGCCGGCAATCGGCCGGACCTCATCTTTGATCTCGACGCCGGGCTGGCCGGGCCGCAGCGGCGAATTGGGTTCCGTGGACAGATGCTGGACGTGGATGATTGGCCGTCCCGTCTTGCGCCACGCATCCTGCAGCCGCGCAATGTTCGTCTCGAGGTCCGCGTTGTTGCGGTTGTACCGCTCGGCGTAGACATCCATGCCTTTCTGGACGTCTACGATCAAGAGAACCGCATCACGGGGGAGTTGCGGCGTCATGTACTAGCCTCTGGATCGGGATCGACGGCCAGACGGCCGGACGGCCGGACGGCCTTGTCGCCTTCAGCCTGAGGCCGTCCGGCCGTCTGGCCCTCCGACCGTCTGAGTTTATGCGAGAGCTGGATCCAGATTACCGCTCCGAGAGTCATGGCCATGGCGATGAAAGTACGGCTCCCCACCGGTTCGCGCAGCAAGAGCCAGCCGAGCAGGACGGCGATCACCGGATTCACGTAGGCATACGTCCCGACGATCGTCGCCGACGCGTGACGCAGGGCATACGAGTACGCGCTGTAGCCAAGCACCGAGCCGAAGACGACGAGATAGGCAATCGCGCCGATGCCCCGCGTGCTCAGGTGCCAGGACGGCCATTCGCCGAGCAGCGTACCGATGAGCGCCACCGCCGCGCCCCCGACGATCATCTGGAATGCGGCGCCCATATAGGGGCTGGCCTTGGTCGGATGGCGCTTGGCGTAGACCGAGCCGAGCGACCAGGAGGCACTCGCGATCGTGAGCGCGATCGGCCCGCGCTTGTCGGCCGCCAGGATTTCGGCCGGTGTCGCGCCGACGAGGAGCAGCGTGCCTAGAAAGCCGAGCAAGAGACCGGCGATGATGCGCCAGTTCAGGTCACTCTGACCGCCGGGGATGACTGCGTCGAACAGCGCCGTCCACATGGCGACCGTGACGACGAAGATGCTGGCGATTCCGGACCCGACGTATTGCTCCGACCAGACGACGAACGCGTTGCCGCCGGCGAGGAGCAGCAGCCCGACGATCGCGAGCGTGCCCCAGTCGCCTTTCTTGGGCAGCGGATCGCGGAGGGCGCGCGCAAGGACGAGGAGGACGAGTCCCGCGACGAGGAAGCGGAGGCCGGCAAACAGGAACGGCGGCAGCTCCGTTACGCCGACTTTGATCGCTAGGTACGTGGAGCCCCAGAAGACGCACACGACCAGGTACGCGATGAGCGCTTTGCCCTTGAGCGTCGCCATTAGTCGGGCTCCGTGGCAATGAAGCCCGGCTTCTCGAACAAGGTGGACAGCACGATCGTCGTGCGCGTGTTCATCTGCGCGTTGGGGCCGCGCAGATCGCGCAGGATCTCCTGCACACCTTCGAGATCGGGCGCGACAACCTTGAGGATGTAGCAGTCGTCGCCGGCGACGTGATGACACTCGAGGACGCCGGGATGCTTTTCCATCTCGCGCATGCGCGGCTCGTCGCCCACGTAGTCGCCGCGGGACGGGAGAGTCCGACTTCATCGGCGACCGCCTGGTAACTGGCGCGGCCGTCCTGCCCCAGAATGCGCAGAATTCGTCTGTCGGTGGCGTCGAGCTCAGTCTTGGCGGGCATTTGGGAAGCTCTCCACGGTATTGTCCGACTATACGTCGCCAAATGGATTCGCTCCTGAACGCTTCATAAGTCTAACCAGTTCCTCTCCGACGGAATATCCGGTTTTGACGTTCAAAATGTCCTTTGATTAGGACAATCGCAGGGCTACTATTCGGGCCATGCAGGCTCTGTGCGCCCTCGTTCGGACCTACTCCTCAGCACTGCTCGGCTATTCGGGTGGCGTCGACTCGACCCTGCTCGCCGTCGTGCTGCGGCAGGAATTGGGCAAAGATCGGATGCTGGCGGCGATCGGCCGCAGTGCCTCCTATCCGGAAGCGCAATGGCGGGCCGCGCTCGAGCTGGCGGCGCGCTTCGACATTCCGCTCGTCGAGATCCACACGCACGAGCTCGAAGACCCGAATTACCTCGCCAATCCGACCAACCGCTGCTTCTTCTGTAAGACCGAGTTGTGGAGCCGGCTGGTGCCGCTTGCCCGCGAGCGCGGGCTGGCCGTCGTGTGTGACGGCACGAACGCGGACGATCTGCACGAGCATCGGCCGGGGAAGGCGGCCGGCAGCGCCGCGGGCGTGCGTTCACCACTCGCCGAAGTCGGGATGACGAAGGCGGAGATCCGCGCGGTCTCCCGCGAGCTCGGCCTGCCGACGTGGGATGCGCCCGCGGCGCCTTGTCTCTCCAGCCGAGTGACCTATGGCTTATCGATCACGCCGTCACGCCTGAAACAGGTGGAGGAGGGAGAGGCGTATCTGCGCGGCCTGGGCGTCACGGGGGACTTGCGCGTTCGCCACCTCGGCGCGCTCGCCCGCGTCGAAGTCGAGCCGTCCTGGATTCCCTGGATCGAATCGCGTCGCGCGGCGGTCACCGCGCATCTCGCGACGCTGGGCTTCGCGCAGGTCGAGATCGACCCGCGCGGCTACCGCCGGGGGAGCCTGTTAGAGCGTTCGTCGCCCTGAATTTTCCGGACCCGATGCGCCAGGAGTTGTGGGACGCGCTCGCGCCCCTGCGCCAACGCCGAGAGAAGTTGCCGGTGAAATGGGTGCAACCCGAGAACATTCATCTGAGCCTCAAGTTTCTGGGCGACGTCGACGCCGCGCGTGAGCCCGAGCTGCGTGCGGCGCTGAAACATGCGGCGGGAACGCTGAGCGAGCCGCAGCCGCTGACGCTGCAGGTCACGGGCTTCGGCGTCTTCCCCGATTATCACCGCCCCCGAGTGTTGTGGGCCGGAGTCACGCCCGATCCCGGATTGGAGCTGCTGCAGCATGGCGTCGAACAGGCGTTCGCGCCGCTCGGGTACCCGACGGACGCGCGCCCGTTTCGCCCGCACGTCACGCTGGCGCGCGCCGCGCGGGATGCGCGCCCGCGCGCGTTCGCGGGGCTCGAGGAGCTGCTCTCGGGAATCGATTTCGATGAGACCGTCACCGTGACGGACGTGGACCTGATGCAGAGCACGCTCCAAGCGGAAGGGCCGGTGTATCAGGTGAAATACCATGAACGGCTGTCTTAAAGGAGCGCTCAGGCTCGGATGCGCCGTGGTCATCCTCGGCGCGCTCGTGCTTGCCTGGTGGTTCCGCGAGCCGATCATGAGCACGGCGGCGCGCTGGTTCGGGCGGTCGACGGCGCTGCCGCCCGTCGCCGACACGGCCGTGGGCGCACCGACACCGAAGGCGATCGCATCGGGCCAGGCCAAAGTCGGGAATCTGCGGACCAGCGCCGGCCCCGACTCAGTGGTATTCACGCCGAACGAGATGGCGTCGCTCATTGGCGGCGGGATCGACTGGAACGTCCGCAAGATGTACGACTCGCTGCGCGTCGAGCTGCAGGAAGGGAAGCTGATTCTGCACGCCCGCCTCGATACACGCGCGTTACCGGCGGGAACGCTGGGGCCGTTTGCGAGCATGTTCGGCGAGCACGAGCCGTTGCGCATGGGCGGCACCGTGTCGATCGCGCGCCCCGGGACGGCCCTGTACGACATCACGGAAGTCAGTTTGCGCGGCTTCGAGATTCCCGGTCCATTCGTGAAGCAGCTCACGAAGCAAATGGCGGGGGCGTCCTCAAACGGGGGCGTACCGGTCAAGGTCGATCCGGCCGTGACCGACGTGAAAGTGCATACGACGGGTGTCAGGGCCACGAGGCGATCCGCGTATATCCCGATTTCAAGCCGCACCTCGTGTTTCTCGACGTAAAGATGGAAGGGATGGACGGCCTGGAGACGTTGAAGAAGCTGCGCGAGCTCGATCCGCAGGCGCAGGTCGTCATGATCTCCGGCCACGGGACGATCCAGACCGCCGTCGAAGCGACCCAGCTCGGCGCCTACGACTTCCTCGAGAAGCCGCTCGATACCGACCGTATCCTGCTGACGCTGCGCAACGCCCTGCAACACATCGTGCTTGTCAGCGAGAACGTGCGCCTCAAGCAGGAGGTGCGCGCGCAGTACGAGATCGTGGGCTCGAGCAAGGCGATTCGTCACGTGATCGGCCTGCTCGAGAAGGTCGCGCCCACGCCGGCGCGCGTGCTGATCACCGGAGAGAACGGGACGGGGAAGGAGCTCGTGGCCCGCGCCATTCACGCCCTCAGCCGGCGCGCCACCGGTCCGTTCATCGAGGTCAACTGCGCGGCGATTCCCACGGAGCTGATCGAGAGCGAGCTGTTCGGCCACATGAAGGGCAGCTTCACCGGCGCGTTCGCCGACCGGGCCGGGAAGCTCGAGCTGGCCGACGGCGGCACGCTGTTTCTCGACGAGATCGGGGACATGAGCCTGTCGGCGCAGGCCAAGGTGCTGCGCGCGCTGCAGGAAGGCGTGATCTCGCGCGTGGGATCGGGCAAGGCGCTGCCCGTCGACGTTCGCGTCATCGCCGCGACGAACAAGAACCTCGGCGCGGAGATCGAGCAGGGACATTTTCGCGAGGACCTGCTTTACCGGCTCAACGTCGTCCCGATCCACGTTCCGGCGCTGCGGGAGCGGCGCGGCGACATCGCGCCGCTCGTCGCCCATTTTTCCACCGAGCTGACGCAACGCGGCGGGCTGCCGGCCAAGGAGTTCGACGCCGCCGCCATCGAACGGCTCACGGCGCACGACTGGCCGGGCAACATCCGCGAGCTAAAGAACGCCGTCGAACGCCTCTTGATCCTCGCGACGGGCGCGACCGTGACCCAGAACGATGTCGATCGGCTAGTGGGGAAGGGGGATGGGGGACGGGGGACGGGTACCGCGAGTCTCCGTGGAGGCGACGCAGCCTGGCTGCGGGCCGGCACGTTCGAAGAGTTCAAGCAAGCGGCCGAGCGCGCGTTCCTGGTGGGTAAGTTGCAGGAGCACGACTGGAACGTGTCGGAGACTGCGCGCACATTGCAGATGCCGCGCAGCAACCTGTACAAGAAGATCGAACGCTACGGCTTGGCTCGCGGCGGCCAGGGAAGCGGAGGCGGAGCGACCTAGTGGCAAAAGAGAAAGAGCGCGACTGGGACCGCGAGATGGGCGAGGTGGACAAGCTCCTGGCGAAGCTGCCGGAGGCCGATCCCGTGCTCGGCCGTGGCGTCCCGACGGTGCCCGTATCGTCCCGTCCGGTCGTTGGAGGCACGGACGCCTCGGGAAGCCTGCAGCCCGGTGTGGGGCCGGCACGCGGGCGCGCCTGGCTCAGCACA
>QHUQ01000269.1:0-1174 GCA_003221985.1 Gemmatimonadota bacterium
GCTGGAGAGGCCTTCAAGAACGTCACGACCAGCACGCTCAAAGAGCTGAGCGTCGACGATTTCATCGCGAGCATGGGACTCATCTCGGCCAACCTGGGCCTCGACTGCGCAGACTGTCACCCGAACGCCGGCACCGACAGGGCGGACTTCGTGATCGACACGCCGCGTAAAGTCACCGCCCGCAGGATGGTGGAGATGGTGGCCGGCATCAATCGCACCAACTTCGGGGGAGTGCAGCGCGTCACATGCTGGACGTGTCATCACGGCCGCATCACCCCTTCGACCACCATCTCCCTCGATGCGTGGTACGAGGCTCCCAACATCGAGCTCGACGACACGGTTCGGCAGGAGAGCGGACAGCCGACCGCCGACCAGGTTCTCGACAAATACATCCAGGCGCTTGGCGGCGCCCAGCGGCTGGCCGGCCTCACCAGCGTTGTCGCGACCGGCAATGCTCTGGGCTACGGGGACCTGGGGGGCAACGCCGACTTCACGATGTTGGCGAAATCTCCGAATCAGCGCGCGACGCTGATCACGTACAAGGACACTCAGCGGCCCGCCAGCATCTGGGCGTTCGATGGCCGCACCGGCTGGATCAAGACGCCTCGAGGACTCCTCGGCGAGTACGAGTTGATCGGGAGCGAGCTGGACGGTGCCAGGCTCGAAGCGCAGCTGTCGTTTCCAGGCCAGATCAAGCAGGCCCTCACCAACTGGCGCGGCGCCGCGATTCGAAGCATCGGCGATCGCGACTTTGTCGTCGTTCAGGGGAGCGGCCCCAGAGGCTTCCTCGCCACGCTGTACTTCGACCCTGCATCGGGCCTGCTGTCACGGATGGTGCGATACGGCCCCTCGCCGATCGGCCGCATGCCCACACAGATCGACTACTCGGATTATCGCGACGTGGGCGGCATCAAGTTCCCGTTCGAGTACAAGTTCATGTGGCTGGACGGCCGGTACACCGCGAAGCTGAACAAGATAGAGACGAATGTCGCGATTGACGCGACGAAGTTCGGCAGACCGTCCGTGAAGTGATGAGACGGCCGCGGGCGGCGGCGGCCGCGCTGACGCTCGCCGCGCTCGCGGGTGGCTGTCGCGAGCGCGCAGCGACCAGGGGCGAGCGACCAGCGGCGAACGACCAACCCTGGTTTACCGACGCCGCTTCGCCATCCGGGTT
>QHUQ01000269.1:1213-5095 GCA_003221985.1 Gemmatimonadota bacterium
CGGCAGCCGCACGCTGCGATTCACCGACGTGACCGCCGGGAGCGGGATCGACGCGCGCGGATATGGCATGGGCGTGGCGACCGGCGATTTCGACAACGATGGCTGCGTCGATCTCTACGTCACCAACCTCGGACCGAACCAGCTGTTCCGCAACAACTGTGACGGCACGTTCACCGACGTGACGAAGAAGAGTGGCACCGCGGGCGCCGGATGGAGCGTCTCGGCGGCCTTCGTGGACGTCGATCGAGACGGACGGCTGGACCTCTTCGTCGGACACTACCTGAATTACAGCATCGCGGGAAACATCCGGTGCTACGGCATGGCGGGCGGGGCCGGCTATTGTCCGCCGCACGTGTATACGGCGCAGCCGAGCCATCTGTATCACAACGAAGGCGACGGCACGTTCACCGACGTGACGGCGGCGGCCGGCATCGCCGCCGAATTCGGCCCGACGCTCGGCGTCGCGACAGCCGACTTCAACGGCGATGGATGGATGGATATCTACGTCGCGAACGACGGTCAGCCGAATCAGTTGTGGATCAACCAGCGCAACGGTACGTTCAAGAACACGGCGCTCCTCGCGGGCGCCGCGCTGGGCGCGAACGGCGACGCGAAGTCGAGCATGGGTGTGGACGCCGGCGACTTCGACAACGACGGCGACCTCGACGTCTTCATCGTCCAGGGACAGATGCTGGGAAAAAAGACGCTCGCCGATGCGCTGTTCCCGCCGCGTGATCCCTCGTCGCTGCGAGGCCGCCTGTTTCGGAACGATTTGGAGATTCACGCCGACGGCAGCCGCACGCTGCGATTCACCGACGTGACCGCCGGGAGCGGGATCGACGCGCGCGGATATGGCATGGGCGTGGCGACCGGCGATTTCGACAACGATGGCTGCGTCGATCTCTACGTCACCAACCTCGGACCGAACCAGCTGTTCCGCAACAACTGTGACGGCACGTTCACCGACGTGACGAAGAAGAGTGGCACCTTGGCGTGCGGCTCGTCGGCGGGGAGACGCCCAGAGATATGGTCGGCGCGCGCGTAGCCATCGCGCGGTCGGATGGATCGACGCTGTGGCGTCGAGCGCGATCAGACGGCAGCTATGCATCGGCGAACGATCCTCGAGTGCTCGCGGGTCTCGGAGATTCGACGAAGCCGCCGACGGTCCGCGTGCAGTGGCCCGGCGGCCGCGTCGAGGAGTGGCGCGCGGTCCCCGTCGATCGCTACACGACGCTGAAGGAAGGCACCGGGATGGGTGTGAGCGCGCGATGAGATGTTTGCCGCCACGCTCCGCGCGAGGTCGATTCGTACCGCTCGTGGTGAGCTCGTCGAACCACGAGCGTCCCCGCGGGCTCGTCCTTCGACAGGCTCAGCACGAGCGTGTGTACGGATCAGTTGGACGCGCCATGCTCGCGATCGGCGGCGCGCCGTCCGCGGGGTGCGCGGTAATTGCTCTCCTCGTCTGCGCTCTGAGCTGCACGTCCGGCCGCGAGTCGAAAACGGCGGGAGAGGCGAGTCGAGACGCGCCCGATCGGCACGCGTTCGCTCCGGTGTTGCTGCCCGATCTATCGCGCGCGTCCGAGTCCGTGCGGCGCCAGTTGCGCGACGCGTACGGCTCGTTGACCGAACGCATCGGCGAGCCGGGCACGACCACGTCCCAGCTCGCCCAGGCTTATGGACATATGGGCATGCTGCTCATGGCGGCCGAATACCCCGACGAGGCCGAAGCCTGCTTCATCGACGCGCAAGCGCTGGCGCCGGATGACATTCGCTGGCCGTACTACCTCGGCCACAGTTACAAAACTCGAGGCGAGACGCTGAAATCCGTCGCGGCGTTCGAGCGGGCGCTCAGGCTGCAGCCCGACGATCAGGCCACGCTCGTGTGGCTTGCCGGCGCGTACCTGGATCAAGGGAAGCCGGAGGCTGCCGAGCCCCTGCTGACAAGAGCGCTCGCGCGGCAGCCCCAGTCGGCGCCGGCGCTTTTCGGGCTGGGCCGCGCCGCGTTGGCCCGATCCGCCTACGCGGATGCCGTGCAGTATCTGGAGCGGGCGCTCTCGCTCGATCCGCGGGCGGCGGCCATTCAGTATCCGCTCGCGATGGCATACCGCGGCCTGGGCGACATGGACAAGGCGGAAGCGCACATGCGACTGCGCGGGCCGGGCGAGCTCGGTCCGCGCGATCCGCTGATGCTGGAGCTCGGCAGCGTGCTCGAAAGCGCCGTTGCCTACGAAGTGCGTGGAGCAAAGGCGCTGGACGAGCGGGACTGGGCGGCCGCCGCGGCCAGCTTCCGAAAAGGCGTCGAGCTCGCGCCGAACGAGCCTTCGCTGCATCACAAACTGGGCACGGCGCTGTTCATGCGCGGCGATGCACGTGGCGCCATCGACCAGTTCGAGGAAGCGCTCCGTCTCTCACCAGGCTTTGCGAAGGCCAACTACAGCCTTGGAGTGCTGATGGGATCGAACGGCAGGCCGGACAAGGCGATCGAGCACCTGTCCGCGGCCGTGCGCGACGATCCCGCGTACGTCGAGGCGCGGCTCAGGCTCGCCGACGTGTTGCGTGCAACCGGACGGCTTGCGCCGGCGCTGGCCCAGTACGAGCTTGCGGCGAAACTGGATCCTCGCGCCGCCGACGCGCCATTCGGGTACGCGATAACGCTGATCGCCCTCAAGCGGTATCAGCAGGCCCGCGATCGCCTGCTCGAGGGGATGAAGGGTTACCCCGATCAGCTCATGTTCGCCCACGCCCTGGTCCGTCTGCTTGCCGCCGTTCCCGACGAGCGCGTGCGCGACGGACGGGCGGCCATGCGACTGATGCAGGATCTGCGCGCGAAGGAACCCCGGACACCGGAACTCGACGACATGATGGCGATGACGCTGGCCGAGCTCGGTCAATGCGGGGAAGCCGTCACGTGGGAACGGGATGCGATCGGGGCCGCCGAACGCGCCGGCCGCACCGATCTCGTTCGACGCATGGCCGGGAATCTCTTGCGCTACGAACGCGGCAGGCCATGCCGCGCGGCGTGGGGAGACCAATACGGCGGATTGCTTCAGTAGGAGCCGTGCGTCCCGCACGGGGGGTTGAGAGACCATTCGCAGGTCAAAGCAGAAGGGGGATCGGCGATGAATGCGCTCAGCAGAAGGATCTTCGTTCTCGTAGGGTTGGTCTTGATACCACGGCTGCTGTTTGCCCAGGCTTCGATTACGGGAACGGTGAAGGATCCGAGCGGTGGCGTGCTTCCCGGTGTCACGGTCGAAGCGTCGAGCGAGGCCCTGATTGAGAAAGTCCGCACGGCCGTCACCGACGGAACCGGACAGTACCGGATCGTCGACCTGCGCGCCGGAACGTATACCGTGACGTTCACGCTGACGGGTTTCAACACCTACAAACGCGAAGGCATCGAGCTGACGGGATCGTTCACCGCGTCGGTGAACGCGGACCTCAAAGTGGGTGCGCTGGAAGAATCGGTCACCGTCACCGGCGAGAGTCCGGTTGTCGACACGCAAAGCGTCCGGCGTCAGACCGTCTTGAGCAACGACGTCATCGGGTCGATTCCCGCCGCGCGCGCTTATGCCGGCCTGATGATGCTCATTCCCGGCACCGTCACTCAAGCTGGAGGCAATCTCGACATCCAGGTGACGCCCGGCATGCTGGTGTTCGGCGGCGCCGGCGGCCGGAACAACGAGGCGCGTCTCCAGGTGGATGGCCTGAACACCGGCGCGGCGTTCAACGGCGCCGGCGTGTCGAGCTACGTGCCGGACATCGGGAACGCTCAGGAAATCGCCACGACCTCGTCCGGCGGTCTCGGTGAATCGGAAGTCGGTGGACCGACGTTCAGCATCGTGCCGAAGACCGGCGGCAACTCTTTGAAAGGATCGATCTATC
>QHUQ01000270.1 GCA_003221985.1 Gemmatimonadota bacterium
CGCGCAGTACGCACCCGCGACGGCGTTGTGCATCAACATGCACAACTACTGGGTCGGCGACGCTGCCGACCTGTGGCGCGCGGGTGACGAGTCGGGCGAGTGGATCCTCCGCGACGCAGCGGCCGGCGAGGTGTTCGCGGCGGGCCACGCCGAGCACGGGAACGACATTCCGGGCCTGCTCTCCACGACGAAGGCCGAGCGCGTCGACGGCGGCTACAGGCTCACCGGCCGGAAGGCATTCGGCAGCCTCACGCCCGTGTGGACGCGGCTCGGCGGACACTCCATGGACACGAGCGTAGCGAACGCGCCGAAGATCGTCCACTTCTTCATGCCGCGCGATACGAAAGGCTACACGATCAAGGACACATGGGACGTGATGGGCATGCGCGCGACGCGCAGCGACGACACCGTGCTCGAAGGCGCGTTCGTCCCGGACAAGTACATCGCGCGCGTGATCCCGGCCGGCGTCGCCGGCGCCGACATGTTCGTCCTCGGGTTTTTCACCTGGGCGCTGACCGCGTTCGCGAACGTCTACTACGGCCTCGCGCTCCGCATGCGCGAGCTCATCGTCGATCAGCTCAAGTCGAAGGGGTCGATCGCGCTGACGCGGCCGATGGCGTATCACCCCGAGATGCAGCACGGCGTCGCCGAGATCTCGATGGATCTCGAAGCGATGGGGCCGCATGTCGAAGCGATCGCGGGCGACTGGAGCGAAGGCCGCATCGGGCCCGACTGGTTCCTCCGGCTGGTCGCGATGAAGCATCGCACGGTCGAAGCCGCGTTCCGGATTGCCGATCGCGCGCTCGATTTGTCCGGCGGCTTCGGGATGTTCAAGAAGAGCGAGCTCGAGCGGTTGTTCCGCGATTGCCGCGCGGGCCGCTTCCATCCGGCGAATCCCGCGCTCACGCACGAGATCGTCGGCAAGATCTCGCTGGGGATCAACCCGGACGAACAACCACGGTGGGGATAAACGAATCTGGTAATCTGGTAATTGGGTAATCTGGTAATTGGATTGGCGTAAATTGGATTGGGTAATTGGATTGGGTAATTGGATTGGCGTAATTGGATTGGCGTAATTGGATGAGGCAATCGAACAATTCAATTACCCGATTACCAGATTATTAGATTACCAGATTCATCGTCGGAGCAGGGCGAACGCATGGTTCGTCCACTTGTTTTCGCGGAACCCGGGGATGCACCAGAGTTGGCAAAGCGGCTCGATGGCTCGGGCCGCTTTCGCCGTTCCCATATCGGCGCCGTCCCAGCCGAACTGATCGAGGATCCGCGCGACGAGGGCTTTCGCGTGCGCGTCGTTTCCGCAATAGAACATCGTCGGCTTCGCGGCGCCGGGGAACTGCGGGTTCACCATCAGCGCGCTGCCGACGCTGTTGAACGCCTTCACGAATCTCAAGCCGGGAAACGCCGACTGCAGACGCTCCATCAGCGAGTCGTTCGGTGACGTGAAGAACCTGACGACGCCATCCTCGGGCGGATCGTGCGCAATCGGGTTCGTCGTGTCGATCACGAGCTTGCCGCTCAGATTTGCGGCAACCGCTTCGCGTACTGCCGCCTCCGCCGCGGCGCCTTTCACGGCCAGCACGACGCCTTCCGCCCATGCGGCCACTTCAGCGGGCGTCCCGGCCTGAATGCCCGAGCTCTTCGAAAAGTCCGCCAGCTTGTCTACCGTGCGGCTGGCGATTCGCGTCTCGTAGCCGTGCTTCTTGAGTCCCTGCGCGAGCGTCTGCCCGACCTGCCCCGATCCGATGACCCCGATTCGCATGCCGCCTCCCTTCCGTGCCGTGAGCCGAAAAACAGCAACTCTGACGCATTCCGAAGCGGAGAAGATCCCCCAAAGGAGTGGGTCGTGCGTCAATTGCTGTTCGGCTCGAAGTGAAGCCAGACCGCGTGGCTTCAGCGCTCAGGCGCCAGGGGATTCCGGCACGTGAGCCCCGCAAACCGCGCGAAATCGCGGTCGGTGGTAAAGAGCGTGGCCCCGTGCTCAATCGCGATGGCCGCGAGCGCGGCGCCCATCACGAGAGGACCGCGGCTCTGCCCCGACTGCACGAGTCCTTTCAGGATCTCCCAGTGGCGTTCACCTGGCTCGAGAATCCCTGCCGCGGGCTGCGCGAGCCACGACGACACGAGCT
Organism: Gemmatimonadota bacterium; assembly: GCA_003221985.1. The sequence goes on from QHUQ01000270.1 coordinate 2,148, forward strand.
CTTCCGCTTCAGTTGTCGAGAGCGGCTGCTCGAAGACGCGCGGGTTCGTCGAGATTCGTAGAAACGCCCAGATCGTGAGCCACGCAAACCGCACGAGCTCGGTTCCCGACAGCACGGACTGAAACCACATCCGGCTCGCGTCGTGTTCCGTGGCGCGCGGATTGTGCGCGTAGAGCAGCAGATTGGCGTCGATCAGGATCACCGATGGAGCGGACCCTCAATCTCTTCGAGCAGCGCCGCGATGTTGTCCATTCTGAGACCGGGGCGCAGCCGGCCCAGGTCGCGGACACGCACTTTGAACGGCTGACCGGGCGGTGAGGCCGGCGGGCGCGCGAGTCCGCGGCGCAGCGTGTCGTTCACGACGTCGCGGAAGGCGCGGCCGGACCTCTGCTGCCTGCCGGCGTCCAAGTCGTTCCAGTTCATGATCGCGTTGAAGCCGAGCGTGTAGGTGCCCTGCGTCTGCCAGCGCCAGAACGGCCGGATGGCGAACATGACGACGTGCCCCTTGCCGAGCGGGTGATCAAGGGCGGCCACGCGGCTCACGAGGTGTTGGCCGTTCGCCAGCGTCCCGGACAGCAGCATATCGTTCGCGTTCGCCGAGAACCGCATCACGACGCGCGGGCGCGTGGCGTCGATCGTGATGCCGGACTGCTGTGCCAGCTGCCGCGTCTCGGCCACCTCGTCGGCCGGCGGGCGCTCGCCGCGGCCGGAGGGCGCCGCGTCGGTGTCCGCTTCGAACGGTTGAATGCGCAGCGGCACGGCGTTCGGCGTGACGTTCTGGCCGAAGCCGGCGTTGGGGTTCGTCCCCGGCGCGCCTCCCCGGCCGCCGCCGCCGAATCCGCCGGCGGCGACGTTCAGCACCGGCGCCTGGTTGAAGTACACCGGCAGGTCCGCGCTCTCGTAGCCGTAGCCGATCGGGCTCTTCATGTCGGTGATCCTCGCACGCAGGATCGATCCGCGCACGAAGAGCTGCGCCGGCTCCTCCACCGTCACCCCGGTCGTGATGCCGTACTCGGGAAAGATCGTCGCGGTCGAACCCTCGGTGACGAGCGTGCCGCCTTCCTGGACGAACCGGGCCAGCTCGACAAGACCCTCGACGCCCATCCCGCCGCGGATGTCGTCGCTCGACTCGACGTACGCCAGGTTCGGCGTGTCCGCCGTCTTCTTGTACGGCAGCGGCGAGTTGCCGGTCTTCGGCATGCCGTTCACCTGCGAGACGGCGCTGCCGCCGACGTGCGGGAAGATCAGCACGTCGTACTTTGATCGCAGGTTCCCCTCGCGCAGCTTCTGGTCCGCGAAGTACGTATAAGGCACGCCGAACGTGTCGAGCGCCGCGCGCCACCAGCCTTCGTCCTGCGTGCGCGTCCAGCTGTGGATGTAGCCGATGCGCGGGATATCGA
>QHUQ01000175.1 GCA_003221985.1 Gemmatimonadota bacterium
CCAGGCGGCCGACGCCGTCGGGTGGTGCGCGACCCACTTCGACGATGCGCCGCCGGTCGTCAACCTGATCGACGACGCGCTGCCGACCCGCGGGCGAGTGCTCGCTGCCTTCCGCGTGCACCAATGGCGTGGGCGCATGGTGTGGATCCCGATCAGTCTGTTCGCGCTGCTGTTCGCAGCTGCGCGACTGGTCGTCGGTCTCGCCACCCTGCGCCTGCCACCGCGGCTCGCGGTGTGGTCCATCTTTCGGGCGCGACGCTATGACGCGTCCTTGGGGGCGCGGCTGCTCCGGCCACCGACGATCGAAAGCAGCGCCCCCGACCGCCAGCACGTGCCCGTCTCCCGGGCGGGGTGATGCGGTGAGCCCCGCTGCACCGTATCCCCAACTCGAGGTGCTGCCGCTCGACGGCGACAGGCGCGCGTGGGACGAGTTGGTGACGCGGGCGAAGTGCAGCAGCTTTTGCCACCTCGCTGGCTGGCGTGAGATCCTCAGCGACGTCCTGGGGGCGGAATGCCTCCACTGGCAGGTTGTGGACGCAGCTGGCGCGTTGCACGGCATTCTCCCGCTCGTGCGAGTGCGCAGCCGGATCTTTGGTCACTACCTCGTCTCGCTGCCGTTTCTCAACTACGGTGGTCCCTTAGGATCCCAAGCCGCGCAGGATCGGCTGGTGCAAGAGGCGGTGACGGAGGCCCGTCGGACACGCGCGGATCTGCTTGAGCTCCGAACCCGCGATCCGGGCGGTTTCGATCTTCCGGTGTCGTCGAGAAAGATCACCGTCCTCCTGCCCTTGCCGTCCGATGCCGAAACGCTGTTCACACGATTTCCTGCCAAGTTGCGCAGTCAGATTCGCCGCCCAATGAAAGAAGGACTCGACGTGCGGTTCGGACCCGAGCAGCGCGAACCGTTTTACGAGGTGTTCGCGCGTACGATGCGGGACCTTGGCACACCGGTGTTGCCGCGCGCGCTGTTTGAGCGCGTGGCGGCGACGTTTTCCGATCTCGTCGTCTTCGGCGTCGTGTACCGGGGGGAGCAGCCGCTTGCCGGAGGCTGTGGCTTCGTGTGGCGTGAGGAGTTCGAGATGAGTTGGGCGGGCTCGCTGCGCGAGTCGCGCCGTCTCGCGGCCAACATGCTGCTGTACTGGGCGTTCATGGAACACGCAATCAGCGGTGGCGTCCGTGTCTTTAACTTTGGTCGCTGCACGCCAGGTGGCAGCACACATCACTTCAAGACACAATGGGGTGGGGTCGACGTGCCATTGTCGTGGCATCAATCAGTCTCGGGAGCCGGTGGTGTGCGCGGTACCCCGTCACCCGATGATCCCGCGTACTCCTGGGGACCACGGCTGTGGCGTCGTCTGCCGCTGTTTGTCGCGAACCGTCTCGGTCCCCGGCTCGTGCGGTTCCTGCCGTGAACGGTTGGCGATACCAAGCACCGGCCCGCTCGCCCCTGTCTGCTCGGGCGGTGATCGCGGGCGTACGCGGAGTCGCGCGCAATGGGCGGGGGAGTGCACGGAGTGAAGGCCGAGTCGTCGAGCTCCTCACGGCACGATACGGGCCCCGGGACGTCCTACTGACCGATAGTGGCACCACGGCATTGACCGCGGCGCTGATCGGCGTGTTAAAGGATCGGCCGGGCGCGGTCGCGCTTCCCGCGTACGGGTGTTATGACCTCGCCACGGCAGCCGATGGGGCCAATGCGCCGGTCCTTCTATACGATTTGGATCCGCGTACCCTGGCGCCCGATCTGACGCAGCTCCATGAGGCGCTGCGTCAAGGCGCGTCCGCGGTCGTCGTCGTGCACCTCTATGGCCATCCCGTCGACCTCAGCGGCGTGAAGGGACTCGCGGCGGAGCGGGGCGCCTTGGTGATAGAAGACGCAGCGCAAGCTGCCGGTGCCACGCTCGATGACCGCTCCGTCGGGACGCAGTGCTCCCTCGCTGTACTGAGCTTCGGTCGAGGAAAAGGGCTCACCGGAGGGAGCGGCGGCGCGCTCCTGGCCTACGATGACGCCGGAGCGCGCGTAGTGGAGGCCGTGAGAGGTTTGCTTGGTGCACCGCGACGAGGCTGGCCGGAACTCCTCACCATAGCCGCTCAGCTAATCTTTGAGCGCCCCCGCTTGTACGCCCTTCCAGCGGCGCTGCCTTTTCTCCACCTGGGCGAGACTGTCTATCGCGCGCCGCGGCCCTTGCGCCGGCCGAGCCGTGTGTCCGCTCCCGTCGTCGGGGCCACATGGCACCTCGCCGAACGCGAGGCCGAGACGCGACGCCACAACGCGGAGCGGCTGCTCTCGGCGCTACGATGGCAGCCGGGTTTCGAGACGATCAGTACGCCGCCGCGCGCCCGGCCTGGCTACCTGCGGCTGCCCGTGCTCGCGTCACCAGCGGTTCGGCGCTCGGCAATGGAGCCAGCGGCGCGGCGACTTGGTGTGATGCCCGGCTATCCCCAACCGCTCTGCGACCTCGAGCGCTTTCGCCAGCGCTGTTGGAACCGCGATGCTGCATTTCCGGGGAGTCGTGTGCTCGCCGCCCGACTGTGTACCCTACCGACCCACGGGCGCCTTCGGCTCCGCGATCTCGAACGACTCGAGCTGTGGATTCGAATCGCGAGCGGGAGATAGGGCTTTCTCGTAGAGCGCCGTGTAGCGGTCGAGCATTGAGCTGAGCGTGTACGCTTCGGACGCCCGTGCCGCAGCCGCGGCGCCGAGTCGACGCGCCTCCGCTGGATCGGAGAGCAGGCTGGCGAGAGCATCCGCGAGTACCGCCGCGTCCCCCGGACGGACCACTACACCCGCATGGCCCTCCTCGAGCACGGTGGGTACTTCCCCAACTGCGGTGGCCACAATTGGCTTCCCCGCCAGCATTGCCTCGAGCAGCGCGAGCGGTACGCCCTCGGAGAGCGAGGGCAACACGAACACGTCCGACGCAGCCAACACGTTTCCGATATCAGCCCGGAGACCCAGCAGATGGAAGCGCTGGGTCATCTGGAGGCGACGGGCTTCTGCGAGTAACGGATCGGCCAGCTCGCCGCGACCGGCGATCGCCACGTGCAGCCGGGGAAAGCGGGCGGCGAGAAGCGCGAGGGCTTCCAGCAAATAGGTGTGGCCCTTTACCGGATACAAGTTGCCGACCGCAACGACCAGTTGATCGGCAGCCGTCAAGCGCAGCTCTTCCCGGAGCGAGGACGGCCCGACCGGCATCTGCCGTACGCCGTTCGGGATGGTTACGGCCCGATCAGCGCTCAGCCACAGGTCACGTCGCAGCTGGCGCGCCAGGATGTGGGAGACGGCAACGACCGAATCGCTCAACGTGGCCGCAACACGCAGAGCGATGCGGCGCCTCAGGCGTTCGGCGTAGTAGCGACTGCCGTGCATCGTGAACAGATGTGGGATTCCCGCGCGGCGGGCGGCCCACGCGCCGTACACGGCCATCGAGAATTCATGACTGTGCGCTAATACGACATGGTGCCGTCGAAGCGTCTCCTCCAACCGGCGCGCGAAGGCCGGTGAGAACGGTCGATCGAGATGAAATCGCTCCACGTGCACGCCGGTGCCGTGCAACTCGCGGGCGAGCCATCCTTCTCCTGCCGCCGGAACAATGACGACATTCTCGCTGCCGGCAGCCTGCAGCTCAGTGGCGAGGCTGGCCAACATGCGCTCCGCCCCACCCGGACCGTCCGATTCGATGAGGTGCGCGAAGCGCAGACCGCGAAGTCTCATGGGTGGAGGCCCGCGGTCCACGCTTGGAAGGCGGCGTATCCGATTCCGGCCGGCACGTTCATTCTCGGGAGCGCCCATGGGTCGGTTCCGATGACTGGGCCCCGCTCGAGAGTAAGGGCTGCGCGGTACCCCGCCGCGCGCACCACTTGCTGGACCCTGTCGTTCCAAAGACCGTAGGGATAGGCGAAGAACTCCGGGATGACGCCTGTGCGGCGCGTGATCTCATCGCGGCTCTCGACCACCTCTCGCTGCAGGTCGATCTCGTCCAGAGCGGGTAGCGAGCGGTGGGTCGCAGAATGCACCCCGATATCCAACCCGGATCCTGCTGCGGCAGCGATCGTCTGCCACTCCGCAGGGCGGCAAGAGCGCGGGGAGCGCAAAGGAGCGCCGCCATTGCGGCCGAGCGATGCCACGATGGCCGCGCCGTCACCGCGCAGCGCAGTGACCCAGTGCTCGCGCCTAGCCGGGGAAGAGGCGCGCACTACGGCGGGGTGGTCCCACCAGAAGTCGGTGTCCCGCCCAGGCGCTTGCGCCACGACGAATACTGTTGCCGGGAGCCCTAATTCCCGGAGCAGAGGCCACGCGTCCTCGAAGACGCCGATGTAGCCGTCGTCGAATGTCAGCGCGACGGTTCCGCGCAGGGAGATCCCGTGCGTCACGCGCTGTACGACGTTATCCAATGAGATCACGTCGTATTTGGCTTTGAGCCAGCGCATCTGCCGCGCGAACATGGGGAACGGCATATGCAGGCCAAGGCCGCCCCAGAGACCGGCTTCAGTCTCGGGGACGACATTGTGGTAACAGAGAATGAGACCGCCGCTCCCTAGCCGCCGAGCAACAGTCGTCACTCCAGCGAGCTTCAGAACCGCGTACCCCAACGGTGCAAACCTCAAGGTATTCCGCTAGTTAGGTCATGCCCTTGGCGGGCAACTTCCGTGCCGCTGCGGGCTCTGGCATGCATCCTGCCGTTCGTACCGGACCATCTTTTATCGAGTGATGGTCGTGGGGTGCCGCATCGGTCACGTGGGCTTACTGGCCTTGGTCGTTTCTTCTTGCCATGGCGGATCGACCGCCAAAACCACATCGCGGGCAGACACCTTGTTTGTCGAGGACTTTGAGTCGGGGAATTTGTCGGCGTGGGATGGAGTCGACCCGACTCACCACCAAGTGGTCAGCGATCCGTCCGTCGCGCAGTCGGGCAGCCGGTACCTCCAGGTGACGTATGCCACTGGGGGCGAGGGCGGGTGGCTCACGCACTTCTTCATGCCCGGCTACGACTCCATCTACGTGAGCTACTACGTGCGCTTCCCAGCGACCTGGCAAGGCGGCACCAAGCTCATCGCGCTCTACGGCTCGCGGACGGACAACCAATGGTCCGCGCTCGGGAAAGCCGGGCTGTGCCCGAACGGAACCGATTTCTTCGGGACGTGGCTCATCACCGAGGTGTCAGGGAATCCGGGGCCGACGCGTTTCTACTCCTACTACCCGGCCATGGCCCGCGAACCGGACGGCGTGACGTGTTGGGGCCGCTACGGGGACGGCACGGAGACCTACGTGCCGCCGCTGACGCTGAGTCTCGGCGCGTGGCATCACGTCGAGTTCTGGGTGAAGCTGAATACGCCGGGGCAGGCCAACGCCAGCCAGACCTTCTGGCTCGACGGCGTGCAGCGTGGGAACTGGGCGGGCTTTAGCTTCCGCGCCAGCACGATTCTACGGTTGAACGCCGTGCAGTTCAGCTTCAGCGGCAATCCCACCGGCGCCACACGGACGCTCTACGTCGATCACCTCGTGGTCACGACAGGTACGCGAACACGCGACGAGTGATGCGCGTCACGAGGCCGTGCCTAACGTCAACGCAAACTTCTGCTCCACTAAAAGTCCCAGTTGCGCGTCTAGGCTGGCCGTTGCTACCGTAGTGCCGACGTGGAGTGGCCGCAGCACCTGTTGCACTCCGTCCGCAAGGGACGGTGCGGTAGCGCGGAGCGCCCCCCTCTACACAATAGAAGTCGCTGCTCAGAGCAAAGCCGCCGAAAGGCGGTGACGCAGAGCTACGGGACTACAGCGACGTCGTCGCCACGTCCGCCGAGCCGCCAGCGAATCGACTGAAGTCGAGGCTGGCGGCCTTTTTTGTTACGAGGTGAGTTACGATGCCATTCACGTTCAAGCTGTCGATGCGCCTGGCCCTCATGAAGTCCGTAGCGGCCGTTGCCGCGTCCGGTCCCACTCTGTCGGACGGCGCCGTCGTCCACGTAGTCCCGTCCTCCCTCACCGTCATACTCGACTCCGAACGGAAGCGACAGTTCCTGGCGTTTGATCGCACACGCCTGGCGCGCGTGCGCGCCCAAGGAGGCTCTGTATGACGTTCAAGCACAAGTTGTCTCGACGACTGGCCTTGCTCAGGAATGTGGTCTTGCTCGGCGGCCTCACGGTCGTGACGGGATGCGACCTGCGCCAGCTCCTGTCGCAGTTAGGGGTGGTGACGGTGTCGGTGGAGCCCGCGGCGCCGAGCATCCTGACGCAACAGACGGTGCAGCTGACGGCGACGCCGCGGGACGCGAGCGGCAACGCCTTGACCGGGCTCGTTGTGACGTGGGCCAGCACGAATACGTCGATGGCGACCGTGACCAGCAGTGGACTCGTCACGGGCGTGGCGCCGGGGTCGGCGACGATCATCGCGACCAGCGACGGCATAAGCGGCACGTCAGCGGTGGCAATCGCGGCGGCTCCGCCTCCGCCTCCGCCTCCGCCGCCACCGCCGCCACCACCGCCGCCGCCGCCGCCGCCTCCTCCGCCGCCGCCGCCCCCGCCGCCGCCACCGCCGCCGCCGCCGCCGCCGCCGCCGCCGCCGCCGCCGCCGCCGCCGCCCCCGCCCCCGCCCCCGCCGCTGGATACGGTGTTCGCCGAGGACTTCGAGTCGGGGAATCTGTCGGCCTGGCAGGATGGAGTCGACCCGACCCACCACCAAGTGATCAGCGATCCGACGTTCGCGCAGTCCGGGAGCCGGTACCTCGAGGTGACGTACGCCACCGGCGGCGAGGGCGGGTGGCTCACACGCTTTTTCATGCCGGGCTACGACTCCATCTACGTGAGCTATTACGTGCGATTCCCAACGAACTGGCAAGGCGGCACCAAGCTTATCGCGCTCTACGGCTCGCGGACCGACGACCAATGGTCCGCGCTCGGAAAAGCTGGGCTGTGCCCGAACGGAACCGATTTCTTCGGGACGTGGCTCATCACCGAGGTGTCAGGGAATCCGGGGCCGACGCGTTTCTACTCCTACTACCCGGCCATGGCCCGCGAACCGGACGGCGTGACGTGTTGGGGCAGCTACGGGGACGGCACGGAGACCTACATGCCGCCGCTGACGCTGAGTCTCGGCGCGTGGCATCACGTCGAGTTCTGGGTGAAGCTCAACACGCCGGGGCAGGCCAACGCCAGCCAGACCTTCTGGCTCGACGGCGTGCAGCGTGGGAACTGGGCGGGCTTTAGCTTCCGCGCCAGCACGATTCTACGGTTGAACGCCGTGCAGTTCAGCTTCAGCGGCAATCCCACCGGCGTTACACGGACGCTCTACGTCGACCACTTGGTGGTCAGCAGAGCGAGGCCTGCGCCCTGATGATGGTTTTCACCTTTCGCAGCTTGGGAGGCACGGTATGACGTTCAAGCACAAGTTATCTCGACGATTGGCCCTGCTCAGGAATGTGCTGTTGCTCGGCGGCCTCACCGCCGTGACGGGATGCGATCTGCGGGCGTTGTTGCAAGGGATCGTGGTGACGGTGTCGGTACTGCCCACGGCGTCCAATCTCGGGGTGGGGCAGACGGTACAGCTGACGGCGACCCCGCGCGACGCGAACGGCAATCCGGTCAGCGGCCACGCGGTAACGTGGACGACGAATAATCCGGCGATCGCCTCGGTGGACGGCAACGGGTTGGTGACCGGGGCGACTCCGGGCTCGGCGACCCTCACGGCGACCAGCGACGGCATGTATGGCATGGCGACCGCCACGGTCACTGCAGCGCCGCCGCCGCCGCCGCCTCCGCCGCCGCCGCCCCCGCCGCCGCCGCCCCCGCCGCCGCCGCCCCCGCCCCCCCCGCCCCCGCCGCCGGCGCCGGGCACGGTGAACAACCTCGGCGTGGCCAGCGTAACGGCCAACTCGGTGACGCTCTCCTTTACAGAGGTGAACGACGGAGCGGGACAGCCGGCGAGCTATGACATCCGTTTCGCGCCAGGCACGCTCTCCTGGGGCTCTGGGACTCCTGTTTCTCAGGGCACGTGCACCGTTCCGTTAGCCGGCTCAGCAATCGGCGCGGCGCGGACCTGCACAGTGCTGGGACTCGCCACAGCAACGGCTTATCAGTTCCAACTCGTCGCGTTCCGCGGCACGTTGAACGTGAACGCCGTGTTCGGCAATCTCTCCAACGTGGCGAGCGGGACAACCGGTAGCTCGACGGCACCGGTGGCTTCGGTGGCGGTGAATCCGGCGAGCGCGACTCTCCCCGTGGGGGCGACGCAGCAGTTCGCGGCAACGCTGCGCGATGCGAGCGGCAATATCCTCACGGGCCGCAGCGTCACGTGGGCGAGCGACAACCTGCCGGTCGCCACAGTGAACGTGGCCGGGCTGGTCACGGGTGTGTTGGCTGGGCTGGCGACGATCACCGCCACCAGCGAAGGGCAGAGTGGGACGAGCGCAGTCACGGTGGCCAGCGGTAGCTCGGGGTCGACCAACGAGCCGGCCGGTATGATCCTGATCAATGAGCAGCCCTGGAACTGCCTCTCGTGCAACGGTTGGAATTACCGCGCGGACGCCGGGTGGTCGGATATTCAGACTGATGCCGCTGCCCCCAAGTCCCCCTCGAGCGTCCTGCGCGTCGTATTCCCGACGACGATGCCGCGAGACAATGGTCCAAGTAATGAGTGGATCTATTTCGCGAATCCCAATTTTTGGCACGAGCTCTACGTGTCGTACTGGATCAAATGGGGCGATCCCTGGGACGCT
>QHUQ01000176.1 GCA_003221985.1 Gemmatimonadota bacterium
GACGCTGTGGGGCCGGGACGCGCGCAACTAATCGCGCGTCATCAAGCGCTGGCGGATACAGCCGTCGTCATTGTGGTTGCGGACACGCCGCGCATTGTTGTCTCACCGCCGAGCCAACAACTCGTCGGCGGCGACTCGGGAGTGGTCAGCGCGACGGTGTTTGATTCGGCGGGCCCTCAGGTCAATGCCGACGTCACCTGGAATCTCGGCGACACGAACTCGGTCGTCCGCGTCGCCTCGGTATCACAGTCGCAAGTGTCCTTCGTCGCGACCGCGCCGGGGCGAGCGGTGCTGATCGCACGCTATCGCACGCTCGCGGATACCGCCGAGGTCATTGTCGTGCAGTCACCCTCGCCGCCGCCCGATCCGGTAACGCGCATCATCGTGTCGCCGAAAAGTCAGGAACGCGTCGTCGGTGACTCGGGGGTCGTCAATGCGACCCTGCGTGATGCGGCTGGACGAGACGTTTGGCCCGGAGAAATCACGTGGGAGTCGGGCGATACGTCGACGGTCCTGCACATCCGGTATGTCGGAAGCTCGTGGATCGTGTTTGACGCATTGCGAAGCGCGACTGCTCGGCTGATAGCGCACCATCGCGACCTGGCGGATACGGCGGTTGTGATCGTCCGATAACTCAACGACGCGGGCTGTGGGCTACGTGTTAACTCGGGATTCGTCAGGTCCTGGTCAACACGTAGCCCACATTCCTTTCCACGTCTCCACAGCCGCGATCTCATCCTTCGGGATGAGTGAGTCCACAGGCGGGCTATCGCAGGGGCGTGACTATTTTCCACAGATGCTGTGGATAGTGGACAAACACTGGAATGCCCACCAACCCAACAATTTGTGATGTGGATAACCGCGTATATTTGCACAGATTGGCAGGAAATCCTATATTGGCGCGCAGTTAGGTGGCCTAAATGGCGGCGTCAGCCCGCCGTTTCCACACACATATCGTTTCAAGGGGAGTCGCGCATGGCGAGGTCGAATGGCGGCAAGGCGAAGGCCTTTTTCCGCACCACCCCTTCCGGCGCATTCGACCAGTACCTGCAAGACATACAAAAACTTCCCCTCATCAAAGATCCCGCTGAAGAACGTCGCCTCGCCCGTCGCGTGCAACGGGGCGATGAAAAAGCCGCCGAGCGTTTAGTCACCGCCAATCTGCGATTCGTCATCTCCTACGTCAAAAAATACCAGGGCCACGGTCTCGATCTCTCTGAGTTGGTCGCGATCGGCAACGAAGGGCTGCTCAAGGCGGTCAAGAAGTTCGATCCCGACCAGGGCGTCAAGTTCATTTCGTACGCCGTGTGGTGGGTGCGGCAGGCGGTACTGAAGGCGTTGGCGGAACAGACGCGCAGCGTGCGAATTCCGCTGAATCAGAACTCCCAGCTGATTCGCATGAGCCGCACCGAGACGTATCTCTCACAAGAGCTTGGCCGAGAACCGACCGACAACGAAATCGCGCAGGCCCTCGAAGACTCCGTCGAAAACGTGCGCACCGCCCGTCGCATGACGGCGGCGGAGCTGTCGCTCGACGCGCCGGTCGATCGCACCGACAAGGACGCCGCGACGCTCGGCGAGCGCTTCGCGGGACAAGAAGGCGGCGAGATCGAGGAGCGCACCGACGGCAAGCTGATGCGCGAGTTCATCGATCGGATCTTCCACAAGTATCTCACGCCGCGCGAGCGCAAGATTCTCTACCTCTATTACGGGCTCGAAGAGGGCAGCGAGGCGATGACGCTCGAGAAGATCGGCGCGCTGATGGGCGTGACGCGTGAGCGCATCCGGCAGATTCGAGAACGGGCGTTTGAGAAGCTGAGAGAATCGCCCGACGGCAAAGCGCTAAAGGGGTTCTGGAGAGCAGCCTAGGCACTCCAGCTTCACGAGATCAAGGGGGTCAGGACAGTCTGTCCTGACCCCCTTTTGACTACTATATAGCATGACCTCGTCCCTCGCTCGCGATCTCGTCGCCATCGTCGGCGCTATGCACGTTCGAGAAGCGCGTGCCGAGCGCGTCACGTACTCGATGGACGGTCTCCCCACTCATCGCCGCGTTCCCGACGTCGTCGTGTTGCCCGGCACGCGCGAAGAGCTGATCGCCGTCGTGCGACTGCTCGCGGCGCTCGGCGTTCCGTTCGTCCCGCGCGGCGCCGGCACCGGCCTCTCGGGCGGGGCCCTGGCAGGCGAAGGGACTGTGCTGGTCGTGTTGACCCGGTTGAATCGGATAGTGCGCGTCGACCGCGACAATCGCCTCGCCGTCGTCGAGCCGGGCGTGGTGAACGCGAAGCTGGGCGCGGCGGCTCGGCCGCATGGTCTGCAGTACGCTCCCGATCCATCGAGCCAGAGCGCGTGCACGATCGGCGGCAATGTCGCCGAAAACTCCGGTGGGCCGCATTGCTTGAAGTACGGCGTCACCGCCAATCACGTGCTGGCGCTCGAGCTGCTGCTGGCGGACGGATCGCTCGTGGAGGTCGGCAGCGCGGGCGGCGAGCCGTGGGGGCCGGATCTCGTCGGAGTGTTCGTGGGCTCGGAAGGAAACTTCGGCATCGCGACGCGCATCACCGTCCGTCTCATGCCGCTGCCGCGCGCGGTCAGGACGATGCTGGCCGACTTCAACGGCCTTCGCATCGCGGGCGAGGCGGTGTCGGCCATCATCGCCGCCGGCATCGTTCCGGCGGCGCTCGAGATGATGGATCAGTCGTGCATCTGTGCGGTGGAAGACTCCGTGTACGCGGCCGGCTATCCGCGCGACGCCGCCGCGGTGCTGCTCGTCGAGATCGACGGCCGCAATGCCGACGCCGTCGTCGCGGAGACCGAAGTCGTCGCCGATCTGCTGCGGAAATCGGGTGCGCGATCGGTGCGAACCGCGGCCAGCGAAGCGGAGCGTGAGCGCCTGTGGCAGGGACGCAAGAAAGCGTTCGGCGCGATGGGCCGGCTGTCGCGCGATCTGGTGGTGCAGGACGCCGTCGTCCCGCGTTCCGCGCTGCCGCAGGTGCTCGAGACGATCGGCGCCATCGCGCAGCGCTATGGCATCGTCGTCAGCAACGTCTTCCACGCCGGCGACGGCAACCTGCATCCCAACATCTCGTTCGACGCCACCGATCCCGCGCTCAAACAGCGCGTCGAAGCCGCCAGCGCCGAGATCATGGCCACCTGCATCGCGGCGGGCGGGACGATCACCGGCGAGCATGGCGTGGGAATCGACAAGTTGCGCTACATGCCGTTGATCTTCGATGCCGAGTCGCTCGGAGCGATGCACGCGGTACGGAAAGTGTTCGATCCCGACGAGCGCGTGAATCCCGGGAAGGTGGTCCCGGTACACGCATGTAGAGAGTGGGCTTCGGCTAACCCCGGACGGCACTCCGGGGAAACCGGAAATCCCCGAGCTTCCGCCCGGGGTCAGCCTGTGGGTGCCTTGTGACGATTCTCGAGAAAGTCACCGCTCTTCTCGGTGAGGGCGCAGTTTTGGAGGCGGGCACGGATCGTGTGCCGCGCATAGCCCCGGGCTCCCCCGACGCCGTCGCGCTGCTGCTCGGCACGGCCCATCAGGAGGGTTGGCGGGTGCGGATCGAGGGCGCCGGCACCTGGCTGCAGAGCGACGCTCCCTCCGATCTCGCGCTCACGACGCGTCGCCTCGACCGCGTCCCCGCCATCGAGCCGTCCGATCTCACCGCGACCGCCGAGGCGGGCATCGGGCTCGACCAGCTGCGCCAGCAGCTCGCCGATCGCGGCGCGTGGCTCGGGATCGATCCGCCTGGTCTTGCCGGGCGCACGCTCGGTTCCGTCGTCGCGACGGCGACGGCCGGGCCGCTGCGCCACGGCTTCGGCCCGATCAAGGACCATCTGCTCGGCGTCACGTTCGTGACCGGCGACGGCCGCATGGTCCAGAGCGGCGGCCGCGTCATGAAGAACGTCGCCGGCTACGACCTGACGCGCCTGCAGGCGGGAGGCTTCGGGGCATTCGGTGTGATCGTCCTCGTGCATCTGCGGCTGCGCACGTTGCCGCGCGCCGACGTCACCTACCTGCTGGAGGGCGCGCGCGAAGACCTGACGCAGGTCGGCGAAGACATCGCCGCCGCGGGACTGACGCCGGCGGCGCTGGAGCTGGTGTCGCCCGCGCTCGCGCGACGCGAGCGGTGGGTGTTGGGCGTACGGCTGGCCGGGTCCCCGGCGCTCGTCGCGGCGGATGAGGCCGGCCTGGGCGCCGCGAGCGGCGGCGGGCGATTCGCGCCACTGCGCGCCGAGGAAGCCCATGCCTTTTGGATGCGCCTGGCGGAAGGATTCGCGGTGCGGCCCGTGACGTTCCGCATCGGCGGCGTGCCCACCGCCAGCGACGAGCTGCTCGATCTGCTGCAGCATCAGCTCGGCGACGAGTGGATCTCCGCCTCGCCCGCGGCCGGCGCGATCCGCTGGACCGGCGACGCGAGCATCGATCGCTTGCAGCGGTTGCGCCGCACGCTCGCCGGGCTCGAGGTGCCGCTCACGCTCGAGCGCGCACCCTGGGCGCTGCGTGGCGCCGTCGGGCACTTCGGGGCCTATCGCGAGGGCGTGGGCCCGCTCGTCACCGGCCTGCGCCGCACGTTTGATCCCGGAGGCGCCCTCGTCGTCGCCACAGAAGGCTCATGACGGGGGAGGACCGGACGCGAGGCGGATTCGAAGGGCTGGACGCGTGCGTGCATTGCGGGTTTTGCCTTCAAGCTTGTCCCACCTTTCTTGCCACCGGAGACGAAGCTGACTCGCCCCGCGGCCGCATCGAGCTGATGCGGGGGCTGGAGCGCGGCGACATCGCTGCGACCGACATCGCGCTCGCCTACCACCTCGACCGCTGCCTCGGCTGCCGCGGCTGTGAGCCGGTCTGTCCATCGGGCGTGCACTACGGGCACGGGCTCGAAGCCGCCCGGTCGCGCATTACCGCGGCCCGTGGTACGCCGCGCGTGGCGCGCCTCGCGCTGTGGGCGTTGACGACCCCGGGGGTGAGCTCCGTTGTGTATTGGTTCGCCCGCGTACTGCGTGCGTCAGGATTGCCGCGACTGCTTGCCGGGTGGGGACGGTTTCGTTTCGGCATGGGGATGTTGGCGGCGACGAAATACGACGGTAAAGGACGGTATGGGACGGTAAAGGACGGTAAGGGTAAGCACTGGAAGACCCCTACCGTCTCTTCCCGTCCCTTACCGTCCCTTACCGTCCAGCTGTTCCGAGGCTGCGTCATGGAGGGCCTGTTCTCGCATGTGCACGATGCCACCAGGCGAACCCT
This sequence comes from Gemmatimonadota bacterium, assembly GCA_003221985.1. The sequence goes on from QHUQ01000176.1 coordinate 5,255, forward strand.
CGCTGTGAATGGGTATCAAGTCCGCGAGGTCTCGGGCCAGGTTTGCTGCGGCGCGTTGCACGCGCACGCGGGATTGCTCGAAGCAGCGCGGGCGTTGGCGCGGATGAATATCGCAGCATTCGGCGACGGCGATGAGCCGATCGTAGTGAACAGCGCAGGCTGCGGGGCACTGATGAAAGAGTACGGGCATCTTGTGGGCGATGAGCAAGGTGAGAGATTCGGTGTGAGGGTTCGCGACGTGACGGAGCTCCTCGCCGGCGATGGGACGAAGGGGCCTGTTCCAGGCGCGCCGCTCGATCTGCACGTCGCCTACGACCCGCCCTGTCATCTCTTGCACGCGCAAGGCGTCGCCGTGCCGCCGCTCAAGCTGTTCGCCGCGATTCCCCTGCTCGAGCTCGTGAGCGTGCCGGGCGCCGCCGAGTGCTGCGGCAGCGCCGGATTGTTCACGCTGCTCGAGCCCGAGATGTCGCGCCAGGTCCTTGCGGCGAAGCTCGAGCGGCTGCGCGAGGCGGCGCCGCAGGTCGTGGCGACGGGAAATCCCGGATGTCTCATGCAGCTCGGTGCCGGTCTCGCCGCCGCCGGCATCCACGCGCACGCCCGTCATCCCGTGGAGCTGCTCGACGATGCCTATCGTGCCGCCGGGCGCTACGAATGACCGGGGGCGCGCGTCGCGTCACCACACCGGACGGCGTGGATCTGGCGCTGCACCGCCTGCGTGCGTACCGGGACGGCCGTCCCGCCGTGCTGCTCGTGCACGGCGCATTCACGAACCATCGCTTCTGGCTGCATGCGGAGGATGGGAACAATGCGGGCGGGATGGCGCACTTTCTCGGCGCGGCGGGGCTCGACGTGTGGCTCGCCGACCTGCGCCATCACGGCGACAGCGCGCGCGAACCGCGGCGCGGGGCGTGGACGTTCGAGGACTGGGTGCTCAACGACACGCCGACGCTGGTCGCGCGGGTGCGCGAGGAAACGGACGGCGCGCCGCTCGCCTGGATCGGACATTCCGCCGGCGGCGCCGCGGGGTTGTGCTGGCTCGCGCGCGTTGCGGCCGCCGCGCCGCTCCGAGCCATCGTCACCCTGGGGACCCCCGGCCCGCGGCGCCTCGGCCTGGTGCGGCGCGCGCTCGCCGCGACGACGATCGCCCTGTCGCGCGTCCTCGGGCGATTCCCGGCCCGGGCGCTGGGCTTCGGCAACGAAGACGAGGCCGCCGAGATCATCGCCGAATGGATGGAGTGGAATGTGCGCGGCGGATGGCTCGGCACAGACGGCTTCGACTACTTTGCCGGCCTGGCGGCGCTGAGCGTGCCGTACCTCGGCGTGGCCGGGGCCGCGGACCGCATCTTCGCGCCTGCGGCGGCGTGCCGGCAGGTGGTCGAGCGCGTGGGCGCCGGGCGGAAGGCACTGGCGATCGAACCGGGCCTGTCGCATCGCGGCTTGGTGGTGAGCGAGCAGGCCCGAAGCTCCTGCTGGCCGAACATCGTGGCGTGGCTCAAGGAGACGCCGTGACGGAAGCGGTGCTGTTCGACTTCAACGGCGTGCTGGTGGACGATGAGCCACAACACTGTCTGGCGCTGCAGCGCGTGCTGGCCGACGAAGGCATTACGCTGACTCGCGAGCAGTACTACGCGTCGTATCTCGGCTTTGACGATCGCACCGGGTTTATGGAGGCCTATCGCCGCGCGCAGCGGACCCTGACGACGGAGTTGCTGACGCATCTCGTGAAAAAGAAGTCGACCCTCTACCTGGAGCTCGTCGCGACGTCGTTGCGGCTGGTCGCGGGCGCGGCGGAGTTCGTGCATGACGCCGGCCAGCGATTCCGTCTCGGGATCGTCTCAGGCGCGTTGCGGAGCGAGATCGACGCAGTGCTGCGCCGGACGGGCCTCGCGGATCGATTCGAGATCGTCGTCGCGGCCGGCGACGTGCCGCGCTGCAAGCCCGATCCCGCGGCCTACCTCGCCGCGCACGGCGCGTTCAACCAGCGGCAGCCGGTCGCGGTCGACCGCTGCGTGGTGATCGAAGACTCGCTGCCCGGACTCGCGGCGGCGCGCGCCGCGGGGATGCGTTGCGTGATGCTGACGACCAGTCATCCCTCTGACGCACTCGCGGGACGCGGCGCGGCCAGGGTGTGGGACTCGCTGGCGGGGCATTCCGCGGCGGAGCTGGCGGATCTGTGAGCGACGTCTTTCCGACTGCTCCACCGGCCACGGTCACGCGCCTCGAGCCTGATGCGGTGCCCGCGGAGGTCGTCGATCAGCTGCGCGCCGGTGCGATCGTCGCCCGCGCCGACGTCGCAGTCATCGAGCTGACAGGGTCCGGTTCCGGCGCCGTCACCTGCTTTCAGGGCTTGCTCACCAACGACATCGAGAAGCCCGGCGACGGGGCGTTCGTGTACGGCGCGCTGCTCACGCCCAAGGGGATGATGGTCGTGGACGGCTGGGCTGCCCGCCTCGGAACGCGCGTTCGGTACACGGTGCCGGCCGAGGGCCGTGAGCGCGCACTGCAGATCCTGCAGCGCTCCGTTCCGCCGCGGCTCGCACGCACGTCCGATCGCACCGAAGAAACCGCCGTACTGCGAGTAGCAGGGGCGCACGCCGTGGCGGTCATGGGCGCCGCCGCCGTCTCGGTTCCGCACGCACCGAATCGTGTGCTGGAAGGCTCGGCAGCCGAGCCGTCCCTCGAGGTGGCGCGGAGCGGCGACCTGGCGCCCTTCGTTTTTCAGATCACGGCAGCCGCCGACCGCGTCGCATCCATCCAGCGGCGCTTGATCGATGCCGGGGCCCACGCCGCCAGCCCCGAGGCGCTGGAGCTGGCGCGGATTCTGGCGGGATGGCCGCGACTCGCTTCGGAAGTCGATGAAAAGACGATTCCGCAGGAAGTGCGGCTGGATGAAATCGGCGGCGTCTCCTACACGAAGGGGTGTTATACGGGCCAGGAGACGGTGAGCCGGCTGCACTTTCGCGGTCACGCCAACCGGCAGCTGCGCGGCCTGCTGTTCGAGGCCGATCCGCCCGCGGCGCCGGCGAGCGGGTGGAGCGCGGTCACGCATGACGAGCACGAGGTCGGCCGGGTTACCAGCATCGCGTGGTTGCCGGACGGCGGCGGATCGGTGTTGGGCCGCTGGATCGGTCTCGCGATCGTGCGGCGCGAAGTTCCGGTCGGCGCCACGGTGCGTGCCGCCGGCCGCGAAGCGCGGGTCGTCGGCCTGCCGTTCGACGCGCCGCGCGTCGCTCCGGCGTGACTGTTCTCGTCACCGGCGCGGGTGGGCTCGTCGGCACGCACGTCCTCGAGGCGCTGCGCGCCGGCGGCGAGAGACCGCGCGCGCTCATTCGGGAGCACTCGCGCGCCACCGTCGAAGGCTTCGGCGCGGAGGCGTTTGTCGGCGATGTCACCGACGCCGTCACCTGGCAGCACGCCGCGAACGGCGCGCGCGCGATCGTGCACGCCGCCGCGCTCGTCGCATCGCACGACTCATTCGACGAATTCGCGCGCGTGAACGTCGGAGGCACGCGGCTGGCGATCGAGGCGGCGCGCCGGAGCGGCGCGCGTCTCATTCATGTCTCCACCGTCGCGGTGTATGGCCGCGCGGCGGTGTATGCGGCCGGGGAGCGCGGCGTCACCGAAGACTATCCCTTCCAGCCGCTTCCCGCGTCCGACTTTTACGCGCGCACCAAGCGCGCGGCCGAGCAGCTGCTGCAGGATGAGGCCGGCCGCGGGGGACTCGCAGCGATCGCGATCCGGCCGCGCAGCCGGGATTTCGGGCATACAACGTCACGTGCGACGCGCCGCCACGCCTCACGCAACGCGAGTTCTTTGCGGCATTCGCCGAGGCGTTGGGTGTGCGGCCGCGGCGCATTCGCGTTCCGGTGGCCGCGATACGCATCGGCGTTCGCTGCTGGAGCGTCCTGATGCGCGTGGTGCTGCCGGGCCGCTACACCGCGCTGGGGAATTCGGCGATGTCGTTCGTTCTGGGAGAGAATCCGTATTCCGTGGATCGGATCCGGCTGGAGCTGGGATGGGAGCCGCCCTTCGACACCCGGACGGCCATCGCTCGTGCCACTGCACAAAACAAAAGCCCGGGCGGCGCCCGGGCTTGATACGTTCGAGCACTACCGCGTCGCTACGGACGCCGCGTCGGCTTGCGCGCCGGTGCCGGCGGCGGCTTTGGCGCTGGCGTCGCGTGTGCCTTGGCCGTGTCGGCCATCATGTGATGCGTCGTGTCAGCCGGCGCCATCATCTTCATCGAGTCCGCCATTTTCATCGAGTCGGCACGCGCGCTGTCCGCGGCCATTCCGCGGTCTTCGGCCTTCTTGCACGCGCCTGCAGCCATGACGACGAGCGCCACAGCCAATGCGATCCGCTTCATGCTAGCTCCTGTTGAGGTACAGGGGTCGGGGGTCGGGACGAACGGCGAAACGTACATAGCGGACCTACACAGTCAAGCTGCGCTAAGTTATAGCAATCATGCACCGTTTTGATCGCCGCACGTTCGTCGCGTGGCTTGCGACGTTGCCCGTTCTGCGCCGTGCGCAGAACGGCTCGACGCAGCAACCGTTCATCGAAGTGCGTCCCACTGCGCTGTTTCAACAACCCGACGGCCGCAAGAATCTCGTGCGCATCACCGTCTCGGGACTGGGTGCGCCCGCGGCGCGCGCGCGGGTGACGGACCGGCGTGGCGCGTTGGTGGGCACGGCCGGACTGCTGCCGTCCGCGGACGGCGTGGCGCTGGGCGGCGAGGTGTGGGTGCCGCTCTCCGAGCCGTCCGATTTTCAGGTGGACGTCGAAGTCGGCAAGGACCGCGCGGCCCGGCGACGCCTGCGACTCACGCCGCCGAAACGGTGGACGCTCTACTGGCTGGCGTCGATTCATACCGACGTCGGCTACACCGACATCCAGGAGAACGCCCTCGAGGTCCATCGCAAGAATCTCGACGCGGCGCTCGCCTGGACAACCACCCATCGCGACTTTCACTTCACCGCCGAGTGCGCGTTGCAGGTGCTGTCGTACGTGGAGAATCGCTCGCCCGCGGCGGCCGACGCGCTGCTGCAGGCGATCCGCGATGGCAAGGTCGGCTGGCAGGCGCTGTTCGCCAACATGCTCACCGGCTTGCTCGATCACGAAACATTCGCGCGGCTGGTGTGGCCGGCGGGAAAGCTCGCCCGCGAGCGCGGCCTGACGTTCCTCTCGGCCCAAATCACCGACGTCCCGGGCCAGGCGCTCACGTTTCCGATGCTGCTCGCCGCGAGCGGCGTGAAGTATCTCGCGAGCGGACCCAACCCCGAGCGCGCGGTGCCGCTGCTGCCGCCGAGTGGCGGCAGCGAAGGCACGGCGTATCCGCAGCTCCACTACTGGGAAGGTCCCGACGGCAGCCGCGTGCTGCATTGGCGGGCGCACCACTACGGCGACGGCACGCGCTTTGGCTTTGACGTCGGTGCGGACGAAATGGGCCACCGGCTGTCCAGCTGGCTGCTCGATCAGCCGGCATTCCTGGCCCAGAACTGGCCATACGACACCGCGTTGCTGTACGGCGCCGATTGGCAGGACAACGCGCTTATGAAGGAAGCAATCGTCGCCAACGTCCAGGAATTCGGGCGACGATTCCAGTGGCCGCGGATCGTGATGGGCCGGTCCGAGGACTTCTTCCGCGATGTCGAGCGCCGCTTCGGAGCCAGGATTCCCGTCAGACGTGGCGACACGGGACTCTACTGGGAAGACGGTGCCGCATCGACGGCGGCGGAGCTTGCGTCCTACCGGTCGGCTCAGCTCGCGGCGCGCGCTGCAGAGATCGTGACGCTGTGGAATGCTCGCCTGGGCGTTCAAGACGCTGACACCGAGTCGCGTGCCGCCGTGTGGCGAGACCTGTTGCTCTTTGGCGAGCACACCTGGGGGGCCGCCGAGAGTGTATCGGCGCCCACGTCCCGCCAGACCATTGCGCAGTGGGCTTACAAGAAGCGCTTCATCGACTCCGGCGCGGCGGCAGCGCGCGATGAGCTGGCCGACGGACTGCTGCGGCTCGGCCGCGCAACGCGCCCGGGCCGCGGCCGGCTGGTGTTCAACGCGGGTACCTGGGAGCGCACTGATGTCACGCGTGTTGCAGGAGGCTCGGGCAAGGCGTTGTCCTACGAGGGACGCGATCTGGCCTCGGTGGATCTCCCCGATGGTGATGCGCTGGTCCTCTTCCGCGACGTACCGCCGCTCGGCTACCTCGCGCTCACCGAAGCAGATCGCGACCCACGACCGCCCGCCGCGGACGGCGAAGCGCTCGACGCCAAAGCGGGGGAGGCGGGGGGAGGATTCACCATCCAGATCGACCAGGCAAGCGGCGCGATCCGCTCACTCACCGGCCCGGACGGCAAGGAGCGCGTCAAGCCATCCACGTGGTCGGGCGTGAATCAGCTGGTCTACGTTCGCGGCGGCGAACACAGCGCCCTGTGGACGTCCGGCAATCGCGACGACCTCAAGAATCCGCCGCAGCTCGAGCTGACGCAGGCAAAGCTCATCAGCTGCCGTCGCGAGAAGCTCCCCGGCATTGGGGTGCGGCTCGTGGTCGAGCGCGCGCTCGCCGGTTTCCCGGCCATCACTTCGATCGTCACGCTGTATGACGAGCTGCCCTGGGT
>QHUQ01000285.1 GCA_003221985.1 Gemmatimonadota bacterium
GACACGGGTCGCGTCTCGTAGGTGTAGAGGACGATCGACGCCACGATATCACCGAGCGCGGCAACAAATGCGAGGCTGGCTCCCGCCGCCAGCCCGGGCCTGAGCTGGGGCAGCGTGACGCGCGCGAGCGTGCGCCAGCGGCCCGCGCCCAGACTCGCCGCGGCCTCCTCGAGCGACGGATCGAGCTGCCGGTACGCCGCGAGCACGCCCCGCCCCGTGAGCGGCAACGCGCGCACGAGATACGCAAGCGGCAAGATGACCGCAGTCCCCACCAGGACGAAGCGCAGCTGCAGCGGCGCGTGTACACTGAACGTGATCGCGAGCGCGATCGCGAAGACGGTGCCCGGCAGCGCCCACGGCAGCGCGAGCAGCGCTTCGATGGCACGGCGCAACGCCACGCGCCGCCGCACCACCAACCATCCGCCGACGAGCGCGATCACGACGGCCACCGCGGTGCTGGCGGACGCCATCTAGAGCGAATTCCACAACGGCCGCAGCCGTTCGGTTTCGGAAAACAACCGGCGATAGTTGTCGAAATTGATCACCGGCGGCAGCACTTCCGTCGTCCACGCGCCGTACGGCACGAGGGAGACGAGCGCCAGCGTCAGGTGCGGCAGCAACAGAAGCACCGCGAGCCCCCAACCGGCTCCCGCCGCGAGCCAGCGCACGCTCGCGCGGCGAATGGGACGCGGCCGGGGCGCGATCCCCTTCCCCAAGGCGACGAGGATATCGTCGCCCTCGGTGCGGCGCAGAATGATCAGGCCGGCCATCGCGACCAGCGCCAGCGCGACCGTTTCGACCATGGCGAGCGGCAAGTCTCCGTTCAATTTCGTCGCCACGATCTGCGTCGTCATCACGCGGAAGCCCCCGCCAAAGATGTACGGCGCGCTGAACGAGCCGAGCGCGGTCATGAAGGTGAGGATCGCCGCGCCGACGAGCGAGGGGCGGAGCAGCGGCACGATCACCCGCCACAGCGTCGCGCGCCGATCGGCTCCCAACGCCTGTGCCGCCTCCAGCATCGACACGTCCAGTTTCGCGAGTCCCGCGCGGGTAAACAGATAGAAGTAGACGTACATCGAGTAGGCGTGGACGAGCAGAATCGCCACTGCCCCTTGGAGCCGCCACGGCGCGTTCTGCAGGTGGAGCAGCGACTGGACTGCGCGGGCGATGAAGCCCGACTCGCCGTACAGAAAGAGGAACGCGATCACGCCGACGAGCGGCGGCAACACGACCGGCAGCGCGATGAGCGCGCCGAGCGTCTTGCGGCCGGGGAAATCGAACCACTCGAACAGAAACGCGAGGGGAATGCCGATCGCCGCCGCCAGGATCACGCTCACCAGCGAGATCCAGATGCTGGCCCAGAGCGCGGCCCACTCGCCGGGGCGGGTGAAGAAGTCCCGGAGCGCTGATGGGTGGGCCGCATCGGCCGCGACGATGACGATCGGATAGATGACGAGCCAGGCGAGCAGCAGCGTCAACGCCGCGGCCGCGAGGTCGGACCGCTTCGATCGCACCATCACAACGCGATTACCCGTGTGGCTTCCACATACACGCGCTCCCCCACCTTCGCGGCGTCGGGCTCGGCCAGCACCTCGAAGCGCTCATGGTCATCGCTCTCGACCACGAAAAACGCGGCGGCGCCGATGTAGCGCCGCTCGCGTACGAACCCGGGAAGACCGGCCCCGGCAAATCGCAGGCGCTCGGGTCGCACCACCAGGACCCCCTGGCCATTCGCACCGAGGGCTCGCGCCGCCTTGCCGCGAAACACGTTTGCGCGACCGACGAACGTCGCGACGAAGAGATTGACGGGATGCTCGTACAGCTCGTCCGGCGCGCCCGTTTGTTCCAGCCGCCCCTGGTTGAGCACCGCGATGCGGTCACCGAGATCGAACGCCTCTTCCTGCTCGTGCGTCACGAACACCGTGGTGATCCCGACGCGCGTGATGACTTCGCGCAGCTCGTGGCGCGTCCGCTCCCGGAGCGCCGGGTCAAGGTTCGACAGCAGCTCGTCGAGCAGCAGGATGCGCGGCTCGGGCGCGAGCGCGCGTGCCCCCCTTCCCCCTTCCCTGCAGTCCAAAGCCGACGTTTTCCCCTACGTCGAGGTGCGGAAACAGCGCATAGTGCTGAAACACCATGCCGAAGCGCCGCTGCGCGGGCGGCACCGTCGTGACGTCCTCACTCGCCACCGCGATCCTTCCGCCATCGGCAGTCTCGAAACCGGCCAGGAGACGCAGCATGGTCGTCTTACCGCTTCCCGACGGCCCCAGCAGCGCCAGAATCTCGCCGCGCGCGATGTCGAGCGAGATCGGACCGACGGTAACATCGTGGGCCCAGCGTTTTTCGATCGCCTGAATCTGCAGAAATGCGCTCAATGGCCGTTTCCCGTGCCGCGCACGTGTTGGTCCCACCAGCGCATCCAGTCCGGGCCTTGCTCGGCGAGGAGATTCCAGTCCACGTCGGCCACGACCATGCGGCGACGCACGTCTTTCACCCAGTCGGGCAATGAGTCGGCAGGCAGATCGAGCCGAGCCGGCAGACGGTACACGTCCCGCGCCGCTGCGAGCTGCATCTCGACGCTGCCGACGAAATCCACGTAGGCGCGCGCCGCGGTGAGATGCTTCGCGCCGCGCACCGTCGCGATCCCGTCTTCGATCACCACCGTGCCGCTCTTCGGAAAGACATAGCCGATCGGCATCCCGCGGCGGCGGCTGATCAGGACGTCCGGCAGATCCCAGATCGTCACCAACCCTTCTTGCCGGGCGATCTTCTCACTCACCAGCGCCGGGTTTTGCTCGTAGACCTTCGTCTGTGCGTCGAGCCGCCGCAGCCACGCGAATCCGGCGCCGGTGTCGCCGGTTTGTTTCATCCCGCGCTGAACGATGTAGCCGAACACCGCGCGCATCGTGCCGCTGGCAACGGGATCGCGGATGATCAGCTTCCCTTTCCATTTCGGATCGAGGAGGTCGTCCCAATCCTGCGGCGCCTCCTCGGGGCTGACGACTTTTTCGGCGTAGAGGAAAGGCGCAGGCGTCTCGTAGGCCGCGAAATAGCAGTCACCGGCGCCACGCCCGCGCGTCGCGATGGCATCAGCCCAATTCGGACGCCGGCAATCGAGCAACGAGTCGCGCGCGGCCTGCGCAAGAATAAGCGACGGACCGCCGAACCAGACGTCCGCCTGCGGGTTCGCGCGCTCGGAGCGGACGCGGTCGTAGACATCCTGCGAGCCCATGTCGAGCCAGCGCACGTCGATGTCGGGATGAAGGGCTTCGAAGCGGTGCTCGAACAGCGTCAGCAGATCCCGCCCATGCGGTGAGTAGACAACAAGAGGGGTGCGGTGATCCCGCGAACATCCGATCAGCAAAACCATCAGCGTGCTGAGCAAGATGTGGTGCATTCGTACGTCGTGCGTCGTGCGTCGGAGATGTGCGCGCATCACACGCACGACGTACGACGCACGACGCACGGTGTTACGGAACATTCCTTCTTTTCAGCCCGAGGAGGTTCATGAAGAGCCGATACGCACCAGGCACTCCCGCCGGAAGCTGCCGGAAGAAACTCAACCCCGTGTAGACGTACGTGCCGCGTCCCAGCGGTGCGATCAACAGCCCACCCTTTAACTCCGCCGGTGGACTCGGCGGAGGAGGATCGTGCGTCTCGAGCACCGGCACATAGGTCGTGTCCCAGGTGTGTGCGAAGTACAGCCCGCGCTCCTGAATCCACCCGCGCCAGTCGCCCACGCCGATCGCGTTGGGATAATGAAAGACCGGATGCGCAGGATCGAGCTCGGTGACCGGCGCGTTTTCGTCGGTCACGCGGTCGTGGGGGCGCGCGATGGTCAATGGATACGGCGCGAATCCGCCGTCCACGAACGGATACTGCTGGTACTGCACGACCACGAGACCGCCGTTCCTGCCGTAATCGAGCAGCCGGCCATTGTTGGCGACGAGCGCGGGCTCGCGCTTCGGGAACCCGGTCGGCGGCTCCGCGCACGTAGCCGACGTGGGAGAGTCCCGGCACCGCGACACGCGCCGCGCGAATCTGGGCGACGGAGGGCCGCGTCAGGGCGCGGGGCCGAATGTGCGGGTAGTCGATGATCTCGAGCCATCCCGAACCGGCCCGCAGATCGTATGTCCCCGCCTTGAGGCTGTCGGCCGTCGGCGGGGCGACCGTCACCAGAACACTCTTCGTCTCGTCTTCGCGCGTGAAGGCGAGACTCTCAGCGGGAATGGGCGGCCAACCGGCAGGAGGTGTGACAGCGGTACGAAGAGACGCGGCGCCGCGGGCGCGATTGGTCACCGTCACCGTGAAGTGCCGGGGCTCGTGCGATCCGCCGTCGATCGGCCACAGCAACTCGTCCGGGGCGATCGCGACATCGACGTCGCGCGTGACGAAGATCGGGCGCCGGACCTCGCCGATTGCCTGGTCGCGGTAGCGGTATACGACCTCGCGGGTCAGCGTGATCGGCTCGCCACCAATGACCAGCCGCACCCGCGCTGTAACCGGCGGCGGCTCGAACGGCAGGCCGCGCACGTCTGCGGGTGCCGTGGACCAGTCGTACAACCCGCCGCGATTGACGAGCGGGCGACGCAGGAAATAGGGCTGCGTGCGTTCGGCATCCTTCGCGACCGTCAGCACGAACCGGCGTGTCAGCAGCGACCCGGGGGCGACCGCGGGAGCACCGAGCTCCAGACGCTCGAGGCTCCAGCCGGAGGGCGCCGCGACGGCAACGCTGTCCACCCGCACCGCGCTGTCGCCGGCGTTCCAGACATTCACTTCGATCTGTAGCCGCTCGCCCGGAATCACGATGCCATCGTCTGCGGTGCCGTCGAGCGTGACACCGGCAGCCGCCGCGATGGCCTTGTCGAGGAGTCCACGCTGCACGGAGTCGGCGGTGCCGAGCAGGCGCGACGCGCGGAGCAGGTAGGGGAGCGTGGCGGAGGGACGCCACGGATTCAGGGCAGCGCGGGCCGAGTCGATGAGCGCCGTGTAACCCGCAACGCGAATTACGGTATCCACGCCCGCGAACATCGAGGTCTCGACGCCACGAGTCCCTGATCCCAAACCCCCAGTCCCGCTTCCTGTCGCGAGCAGCGCAACCCCGGACGTCGCCGGACCGGGCCGCTGCAACTGCCCCATATCCTGCGAACGGTGCCGGCTGCGGCTCGCCATCGCCACCTGGAAATACGATTGACCGAGGATGGGATCGAGAATGCCGACGGGCAGGGTCAGGGTCGTCGCTGCCGGGTCCCCGCGGGTCGAGCGGTAGAACTTCTGCGGCCCCCAGGTCGAATCGCGCAGCAGA
>QHUQ01000177.1 GCA_003221985.1 Gemmatimonadota bacterium
CGTGGCCACCGATTGCTCGAGCGTCAGGGCATCGGCGCCCGGATACCGCGCGGTCAGCAGAATCTCCGGCGGAGCGATGTTGGGATAGAGCGCGACGGGAAGCTGCACGATCGCGACGAGGCCGAAGATCACCATGAGGATGGAGATGACCATGGCGACGATGGGCCGGTTGATGAAGAACCTGGCCATCGTCGGTCTACTTCGCCGCCGCGCTCGACTCCGCGGGCGCGTTCGCCGCCAGCCGGACTTTCTGGCCGGCGCGTACCCGGTCGCCTCCCTCGACGACGACCCGCTCGCCGGGCTTCAGCCCCTCGGTCACCATCCACAACGAGCCAACTCGCACGTCGACCTTGATCTTGCGGATGTCGACCGTGTCGTCGGCGCGGACCACGGCGACCTGATGAATGCCCTGCACGTCCTGGACGGCACGCTGCGGGATCAAGAGCGCGGCCTTCTTCACCTCGACGACGGCGCGAACCTTCGCGTACTGGCCGGGCCGCAGCAGATTGCCCGGGTTCGGAAACACCCCTCGCGCGAGCACGGTGCCGCTGGTAACGTCCACCTGTCGGTCGAGAGCCGCTGCGCGTCCCGGGTGGGAATAGACGGTGCCGTCGGCCAAAATCAGCTGCAGCTCGAGCCTCCGGGGCTCGCTCGGGTCCGCCGCCCACCGGCGTAACACGGTGAGAGCCCGTTGCTCGCTGACGGGGAATTCCGCGTAGATTGGATCGACCTGCGAAACCGTCGTGAGCGGCGTGCTGCCACTCGGGCCGACGTAGTCGCCGATGTTCGCCCCACGGAAGCCGGCGACGCCGGCGATCGGCGACAGCACCCTGGTGTAGCCGAGGTTGAGCCTGGCGTCCGCGAGCGCCGCGCGTGCGGCGGCGATGTTGGCCTCTTGCGTCTTGACGTCCGCGAGCGCCTTTTCGAGCGCGGCGCGCGACTGCGACACGCTGGCCTGCGAGCTCAGAACCGCCGCGCGCGCGGCCGCCACCGCCGCCAGGTTGGCCAGATTGCTCTGGACCGCGTTGTCGAGCTCTTGCTGGCTGACCGACCCGCGCTGGGCCAGCGGCGTGTAGCGGTTCACGTCGAGCTCCGTCTGCCGCTGGGTCGCCTCCGCCCGCTTCACCTGGGCCTCGTCCTGGGCCACCTTCGCGATCGCCTGTTCCACCTGTGCCTGACTCGCGCCGACCTGCGCCTTGGACTGGCTCAACTGTGATTCCGCGAGGTTGAGCTTGGCGTCGGCCTGATCCGCGGCAGTCTGGAACGGTCGGGGGTCGACCTGGAACAGGAGGTCGCCCGCCTTGACCGGTGAGCCTTCCGTGTAGTTCTGGCTCACGAGGTGCCCGGCGACACGAGCCCGGATCTGCGCGTTGATGTAGCCGACCAGCGTCCCGACGTACTCGACGGAGATCGGCACGTCGCGCTCCACCACCGGCTCGACCTTCACGACGGCCGGCGGCGGCGTCGCGGTCGCGCGAGAGGCGTCGCCACAGCCGGCCGAGGCAACGGTCACCATCCCGAGCAGTAAAGCCGCGAGCGCTTCGCGCACGTCGATCATGTGGCCTCTGCTTTAGCGTGAACGGTCAGGCAGATGTTACTCTTTCTTCCCGTTCATCGCTTCCCGTAGTCCGTGAAGACGTAATCTCTGGTCTTCACGATCGTGTGGCACGCGAGCCCGCACTTGGCGTCGTTCCCCTGCGGCGGCTGGTCAGCCGTCGTGGCGGGCGTGAACGTATCCGACGCGGCGTCATACTTGAACGCGCCCCATCCCCAGCCGCCGCTGTCCGCGAACCTCTTGCTATCCTTCACCATGAAATCGACGTCATGCAGGCTTGCCGGCACCGTCGCAGTGGGGAGCGTCTCGAGCTTTTTCGGGTTCCAATGGACCTTCGCCATCTTGGAGCCGTCGGGGAATGGCCTGCCGTTGCCGGGAATGCCGGACTGATAGGCTTTGATCATCACGGGATTGCCGAGGATCACAGCCATCACCTTTTCGTTGTGACTGATGGAGACAGTCTGCCAGCCTTCGTATCCTCTGAACTCAGAGAACGCGAGCCCATTCGGCACTCGCACGGTGTACTTGGCCTGGCCAGTGTCCTGCGCGTAGATGGCCGCGCCGCCCAAGACGGCGAGCACCGAGACAGCGAGCGAGACCACAACGATCACAACCGCCGGGATCCTTTTGCTCCTCACCGCCATTCTCCTCTCCTTAGCTCAGACCACGTTGATCGTGACGTCGATGTTGCCCCGTGTGGCATGGGAGTATGGGCACACCTGGTGCGCGGCGTCCACGAGAGCCTGAGGTTGGTGCCAGCCTCCGGGCCGCCGGGCGACGAAAGGCTTGACGTCGAGTCCATGCGCCTTAAGAGTCACGTTCGACCCCGGAGGTTGCGTCGGACATGAAAAAGGCGAGACGCTGCCGCAAAAGCAGGCGGGATCGGTGAGCACGAGACTCCCGGGTGGGTGCCGCGTCGTGGTCGGTTGATCCAGGTTCTCTCTCTCGCTCGGCTGCGGCGTTTCGCGCTACCCATCAGCCGCGCACGCGTGCTGCATGGTCGCACGCTCGGCCAATTCCAGAGGAAGTAGACGCTAAAGTGCCCCCGGTCGCACGGCTCTGAACTGAGATTAGTGGGATACTCTCGGAGTGCTTTCGCGGCCTTGACCACCAACGCGGAAGGCTGACACGGGAAGGAGAGCAAGATGGCAGGCTTGAAGAACGTTGTTCTCGTGCACGGCGGCTTTGTGGACGGTGCTGGCTGGGGAGGTGTCTACAAGATCCTGAGAAAGGGCGGATATCAAGTCAGCATCGTCCAGAATCCGACGATCTCACTGCAGGACGACGCTGCGGCGACCCAGCGCATTCTGGCCACGCAGGACGGGCCCGCGATTCTCGTTGGCCATTCCTATGGCGGAGCCGTGATCACCGAAGCCGGCACCAATCCGAAGGTGGCGGCGTTGGTGTATATCACCGCCTTTGTCCCCGACAGAGGCGAGTCCGTGGCGACGCTCATCAAAGATCCGGCGCCGCGCGCTCCCGTGCCGCCGATTCTGCCGCCGCAGGATGGTTATCTGTTCCTCGACAAGGCGAAGTTCCGTTCCTCGTTCGCGGCTGACGTGGACCCGGAGACCGCCGCATTCATGGCCGACTCTCAGGTGCCGTGGGGGCTGGCCGCTCTCAGCGGAGCGATCAGCGAACCGGCGTGGAGGACCAAGCCGAGCTGGTATCTGGTGGTCACCGAGGACCAGATGATTCCCGCGGCCGCCCAGCGTGCGATGGCCAAGCGGGCGAATGCAACGATCGTCGAAGTCAAAGGTAGCCACGCCATCTATGTCTCACAGCCCGGACCGGTCGCCGCGCTGATCGAACAGGCGGCCAAAAGCGTGAAAGTCGCTGGCGCCTAGCCAGATTTAATGGTGGAGGGTAAGGGATTCGGACCCTCGATGTCACGACTTTCCGCGTATTTGCCCGAGATCTCGCGGCGCCAGACGGCACTGGAGTGCCCCCTGGGACCGTTTCGCGTCCCCATACGTCCCCACTTCGGGCCCCTCCGCCCGGCTATCTCAGGCGCTAGCTTTCAGCTCGCCAGGATGCAACGAGAGGTACTCGCGAACCTCCAACTGCATTCGATCGATCTCTGCCAGGAACCCGGCTGCCGATAGGTCGGCTGATGCGTTGCTGATCGAGCTCGTCCGAGTCGACGTGCGGACAGAAAAGGATATCGAGAGCGCGTTTGAGACGATGATCAAGGCCGGAGCTTCAGCGTTCGTCCTCTACCCTGTCCCCATGCAAGACGCCCGGGCCGTTCAGGTCGCGGAGCTAGCAATTCAACGCCAGATGCGGTGGTGGGACGAGATATCTCGCAACGCGACGTTGGGCGCTCTCTTGGGTTAAGGCCCAGACTATCCTGACCTCTCGCGGCGGGCCGCAGGCTACGTCGATAAGATATTGAAAGGCGCCAGCCCGGCAGATCTCCCGATCGGCGTGCCAACCAAGTTCGAGCTCGTCGCCAACCTGAGAACAGCGCAGGCCCCTGACCATTCCCCAGTCTGTGGTCGCAGAGGCGACGAACGCAATCCGGTGACCGCAGCGCGCCTGGCCGTCCCACCATCCGCCCGAGGAGCGCCCTTCGGCTCTCGCGAGACGATGCGGAACCGGTCAGGTCGTTGCGGACATTAAACGTCCTGAGACTCGAAGTCCATCCAGATTCTCCGGAGGGACGGTGGCAGGGAACCAGGGTCTCAGGTGAGAAGATATCGGCGTCGAATCTCCTGGTTGGCCTCGAGATCCTTGAGCGTCCCCTCGAAGCGAATTGTCCCGTGGTCGATGACGTAAATCCGGTTTGCTAGCGGACCTGTAAACGCCACGTTCTGCTCCGAGAGCAGAATCGTGACGCCTTCTCTCTTCAGTCGTAGGATTTGCTCGCCGAGATTCTTGATGACCAAGGGGGCCAGGCCCTGCGTCGGCTCGTCCATGAGGAGGAGCGAAGGATTGCCCATCAGAGCGCGCCCGATGGCCAGCATCTGCTGTTCGCCTCCGCTCAAGTAACGGCCGTCTCGACCGTCGAGGTCGCGGAGCAACGGAAACAACGTGTAGACTCGCTCGACCGTCCAACCGGAGCTTCCATCGCGGGGCGCGTGAGCACCGATTTCTAAATTGTCGCGGACACTCAGATCGGGGAAAACGCGGCGGGTGTCCGGGATGAAGGCAATTCCACGCCGGGCCACGTTGTAGGGCGCCTCTCCCGCGATCTCCTGACCACGAAACCGGATGCTTCCCGAGCGCGGCGCCGGGATGCCGACAATGCTCCGGAGGGTCGTCGTCTTGCCGGCGCCGTTCCGCCCGAGGAGCACGACGATCTCCCCTTCTTCGACACGGAGGGAGAGCTCGAAGAGCACGTGGCTCGACCCATAGTAGGTATGGATGCCGTCGATCTCCAGAATCATCCCACTTCCCCAAGGTAAGCTCGTTGAACCTGCTCATCCTGCCGCACGCGCTGGGGGTCGCCGTCGGCGATGAGCCGGCCGTTGTGCATGACGAGCACCCGCCGGGCGATCCCGAAGACAACACCCATCTTGTGCTCGATGAAGAGCACGGTCAGAGCCTGCTCCCGGTTGATCCGCCGAATCAGGTCCGTCGTAAGGGTGGTCTCCTCGGCGGATTGACCGGACGTAGGCTCGTCGAGTAGGAGCAGCCGGGGTCGTACCGCGAGGGCGATCCCGACCTCCAGCCGCTTCTTGTCCGCCTGGGCGAGCGCCCCGGCGGAGAGCTGAGCGAATTCGATGAGGCCGATCGCGACGAGGATCTCCTGCACCTCGTCTCGGAGCGCCCGGGGCCCAAACGTCCGGACGCTCCCGCTTCTTCCGCGCGCCGAGAACAGGGCCACCTGGACATTTTGGAAGACCGTCAACCGGGGGAAGATGTTGGTGATCTGGAACGCAAGCCCGATCCCGTTGTGCGCGATACGATGCGCTGGCAGGGAAGTGATTTCCACTCCGTCCATTACTACGCGCCCGCCATCCGGCTTGAGCAAGCCGCTGATCACGTTGAAGAGCGTGGTCTTGCCAGCGCCATTGGGCCCGATCAGCGCAACCAGCTCCCCCGGCTGGATGTCGAAACTCACGTCGCTAACGGCCGCGACAGCTCCGAAGCTTTTCCTGACATCTTCAGCGTGAAGCAGCATTTCCCGCTCCACGTGCTTCGTGCGCGCTGACGTGCTGCCAGAAGAACCCGCCGACACCGCCTCGCATGAAGCGGACGACGAACAGGATGACGACGCCCATCGCCAGCGCCCAGTAGAGAGTGTGCCTGCCCAAGTAGAACTGGAGGAAGGTGAAGATCGCGGCGCCGACCACAGGGCCACCGAAGACGTGCTGTCCGCCCAGAAGCGTCATGACCACAGGGTCTGCGGACTTGGTCCACTCCAGCTCCGTCGGCGCAACCGCCCAGTTGAACGTCGTGAAGAGGCAGCCGGCCACCCCGGCGAAGCCGCCGCTCACGACGAAGGCCAGCCACCGGTACCAACGGATGTTGATCCCGATCGCTTCGCTCCGTCGTGCGTTCTCGCGGATGCTCTGGAGCGTGTAGCCGAACGGCGTGTGCACGAGCCACCAGAGGGCGAGGGCGGCGGCCGTCACCACGGCGAGGGTGAAGTAGTAGTACCGGACGCTCGAGCCGAGCGCCGGCGGCGGGAAGACCGACTGGATCCCGTCGTCGCCCGCGGTGAGTGTGTACCACTTGCTCGCAATGACAAACAGGAACTGCCCGAAGGCAAGGGTCAGAATGGAGAAGGACCACTCGGTGACCCGTACGCAGAAGTAGCCGATCGCGCCCGCCGCCACCGCTGTGATCGGAAGGCTGAGCAGGAATGCCGCAGCGAACGAGAATCCCGCCTTCTTCATGAGGAGGGCGAGGCTGTACGCACCGACGCCGAAGAACGCCGCCTGGCCGAAGGAGAGGAGCCCCGTGTAGCCGAAGAGGAGGTTGAAGCTCAGCGCGAAGAGGGCGCCGATCAGGAAGAGATTCAGGAGTTGGACATAGTATTCCCGCACTGCGAGGGGAAGCAGCAGCAGGAGGACAATGACGCCAGCGACCACCGTCGTGATTATTCGCGCTCTCATGCGGCCCCCCGTTAGCGCTCCACCGCGCCGAGGAGTCCCTGCGGGCGCACGATCAGCACCGCGACCATCACGAAGAACATGAACACCTGTGCCGCCTGCGGCAGGATCAGGATGCCGAAGGTGTACACCTCGCCGATGATCAAGGACGCCAACGCGGCGCCGAGGAAGCTACCCATCCCCCCAACGATGACAACGGCGAACACCGCCACGATGATCTCGACGTCCATGCCGCTGCCGATGCTTCCGAGAGGCGCGGCGAGCATCCCGGCCGCGCCGGCGAGGAACGCTCCGATGGCAAAGACTGTGGCGAACAAGCGGGGCAGCCGGATCCCCAGAATGGCCACCATCTCGCGGTCGGCCACCGCCGCGCGGATGACCTTCCCGAGTCGGGTCTGCGTGAGGAGGAGCCAGAGACCGATTCCCGTCGCCGCGCCGACTCCAATGAGGAGGAGGTTATAGGTCGGTAGGACGACGCCGGCCAGCTCGATGCGGCCTGCCAGGCCGGGGGGGCGCGGTACCGACCGGTATTGACCGCCCCAGAACATCTTCACAAGATCGCCGATGATGAGAACGAAGCCGTAAGTGAAGAGAATCTGATCGCTGTGCTCCCGATCGTAGATCGGCCGGAGCAGATATTCCAGGACCAGGCCGAGCGCGGCGACTGCGAGGCCGGCCACGACGACGCTCAACCAAAATCCGAGGGCCATCGCTTTGAGCCACTCCCAGACGAAGTAGCCGAGGAAGGCGCCGACCATATAGAGCGAACCGTGGGCAAAGTTGACGACGCGAAGGACGCCGAAGATCAGGGCGAGGCCGAGGGCGAGGAGGAACAGCACCATCCCGAAGGTGACCCCGCTGATGAACTGATTGACGACGCCCGTGAGCGTCATCGTTTGCTCAGCGGGACGCTCCGGCGTCCACCAGGACTCGTCAGGGGCCGGCCCTCCGTACCGGTTCTTCTACCTTGCGGCGTCGCGGAGTCTCTTGACCTCTTCCACAGAGATCATCGAGGGCTCCACTCCGATCTTGTCGATATCCTTCAGGATGAGATGCGGGTATTTCGGGTCCCGGGCCAGCCGCCCGAAGTAGACAGGTGAGTTGGAGACATTGTCGAACTCGCGGAAGGTGATGGGACCGCGAAGGAGCGGCACGGTCGCCCCCTTCACGGCGCGGATCCACGCCTCAGGCTTGTCGGTCCCCGCTTTCTCGAGACCGTACTTCACGAGCTGCACGGCCTCGTATCCGAACACGACCCATGCCGTGGGGAGCCGCCCGTTCGTCGATTGGTAGGCGTTGACGAACGCCTTCATTGCCGGCGTGTCAATCGCGTAGACGGGTGCACGATCAAAGGCGTAGATCCCCTCCGGAGCGTCCAGGCCGAGGGCCTGGAGCGCCGAGGGTTCTCCGGTGCCGATGAAAGTAACCTTCTCGAAGACCCCGTAGGCCTTCGCCTGTTTCACGAACGCGATGAAGTCCCCGCCCCAGAGCGCGCTCCAGATCATGTCAGGATTCTTGGTGAGCATGGCCGTGATGTAGGGAGTGAAGTCTTTCTCGCCGAGCTTGGGCCAGAACTCTCCCACGACCTCGATATCGGGCCGGAGCTTCTTCAAGGGTTGGAGGAATCCCTCGTGCTCGAGCCGGCCCCACTCGTAGTCCGGCGCAATCGTGATGATCTTCTTTCCCTTGAGCTTCGACACGCCGACCGCCTGGCCGTAGGCCTCCGTGCGTGTGGTGAGGGACAATTCGAAGAAGTAGTCGTGCCCACGATCCTCGACGAGGCGTCGCGAGCCCCCGACGCTGTCTACCATGGGAACCTTGTACTGCTTGGCCACATCGGAGATCGCGAGCCGCACGGCGCTGCTGATGGACCCGAAGAGGAAGTTCACTTTCTGATCGAGCACCAGCTCGCGTGCGGCGGCGATTCCGAGATCCGTTTTCAACGCGCTGTCGCGGACGAGGAGTTCGAAGGGTCGGCCCAGGACGCCTCCAGCCCTGTTGATCTCGTCGATCGCAATCTTCGCGCCCTCACCATTGTCCTTGGCCAGGAGGTAGGCCATGCCGGTAAGGTCCGTCACGAGGCCGATCTTGATCGAATCGGCCGCGCGCGCCGGGCCAGGAGCGAGGTAAGCAAGCGCCAGCAGCCCGCCGATCAACAGCCCATTGAATCGCGCCTCGGCCAAGCGTCATCCATCCCCCGACGCCTTCCACTCGGGCTCCGCCTTCTCCAGCCAGAACCGCATGTCCATCTCGCGGTACATCGTTGTGGCAGCGTCGAAGCGCTCCCGAGCGTGATCGTGCTTGCCGCTGTGTTGATAGAGCTTGGCAAGGTCGGCATGGCAGTGAGCGACCAGCGGGCGCATGCCGAGCTGCGACGCGAGGACGATCGCATCACGGTAGTGCTGCTCCGCTGCTCCGAGGTCGGGCGGGTCTCGGTAGCCGGCGATTTGCCCCAGGAGCCGGAGAACCATCGCTTCATATCCTCGCGTGGCGCGGTCGCGTAAGAGAGCCAGGGCGCTCTGCGCGCAGCGTTCGGCGTCCTCCAGCCTGCGCGCGACCACATGCGCCTCCACCAGGTAGGGCTGAAGAAACGCGACGGTCACAAGAAATCCCATGGACCGTGCGCGAGCGTCGCTCTCGTCCAGCAACCGAAGGCCCTCGTTGATCTGTCCGGAGAGCGTTCGTACCCAGCCGAGGGTGCCTGCCAGGAGCGGCCAGATGAGGGTGATATTCCAGTCGTCGCAGAGGGCCGTTCCACGCTGGAGATCCGATGCCGCACCAGCGAAATCTCCGCCCGAGGCGCGCGCGACGCCCGCGCCATGCAGGGCGAGCACGAGGCTCCAGGGATGATCTGCTGACTCCGCAATACCGACGGCCTCGGCGCCGATAACTGACGCTTGAGCCAGATCGCCCGTGAGGGCCAGCGACATTGCCAGGAATGCTCTCGAAGTCACCGCGGGAAGCGTAGCGAACCCGAACCGTTCCCGGACTGCTTCGCGAGCCACAGACGCGGCGCTGTGCCGAAGGAACTGTACGGCGGCCGGGTACTCTCCCAGATTGAATGACGTCGCTCCGAGGTAATAATTCGTTCCGACCTCGAGCGTGGTGTCGCCGAGCTTCGTGGCAATGTCGAGCGCGGTGCGCCCCAGCTCTCGGGCGCGGACGAGGTCGCAAACCAGGAAGTGGCCGTGACACCGGTGCATGAGACTCCAGCCCACGCGCCGAATGTCACCGGCTGCTCGGGCTAGCCGCTCGGCGTCGTCCAAGATCCCGATGGCTCGCCGCAGCTCGCCAAGGGGGAAAAGCGCGTTCTTGAGGTCGAACCGCAGCTCGATGCCCAGATCCGGCTGCCGGCGGTCGTCGGGCACGTGCTCGAGCGCCGCGAGGGCTTGCTCGAACATAGCCACCGCCTCCCGATTCGCAAAGCGCCCGGCGGCCTTGAGTCCGGCTTCCCTGGCGTAACGTACAGCCTTATCCCACATCTCGCCCCGGAGCGCGTGGTAGGCGAGGTGCTCAACGTGCTCGACGAGCCGAGTGCCGTGAAGGTTCTCGATCGCCTCGACGACCCGGCCGTGCACCCGGCGGCGGTGCTCTTGGAGGAGGCTCTCGTAGGCGACATCTTGGGTGAGCGCATGCTTGAAAGCGTAAACACGGCTGTCTGGAGCGACCCGTTCGTAGACGAACTCACGCTGCTCCAGCTCATCGAGATGCAGCGAGAGGTCGCCACCTTCCCAAACGGCGTCGAGGAGCCGCGATGAGAACTCACGCCCGACGACGGCGGCCGTCTGGAGGACGGCCTTGGTCTCGGCCGGGAGGCGATCGATCCGGGCTGCTAGCAGGGCATGAATGGTATCAGGCAGCTCGTCGCCACCGCGCTCGAGTATGGTCCGCGTGAGTTCCTCCACGAAAAACGGATTGCCCTCCGCCTTGCGCAGGATCGTCTCGGCCAGGGGCTTCGGCAGTTCCTCGACGGCGACGGCTCGCGCCAGCGTCAGGCTCTCCGCCGAGGAGAGAGGCCGGAGCGTGAGCTGGGTCGCGTAAGACTTATCCGTCCACGGCGGCCGGGCGCCGGGACGCG
The DNA here is from genome assembly GCA_003221985.1 of Gemmatimonadota bacterium. The sequence continues at coordinate 10,694 of QHUQ01000177.1, forward strand.
CCGTCGCCACGAGCAGGATCGGAACGCCGGCGAGGCTGTCCGACAGCGAGGCGAGGTACTCTTCGGAGCTCTTGTCGATCCAGTGGAGGTCCTCGACGACGAGAACGATTGGTCGGCTCTGCGCGCCTTTGATGCTCATCTCGCGCAGGATCCGAAATGTCCGCGGCTTGAAGACGTCGGGCGGAAGCTGGGCAACGCTCTCCGCGCCTTCCTTCACGCCGAGGAGGTGCAGCAAATACGGCGCGGCCTCGGTGGGCTCCATACGAACTTCCGCGAGCCCGGCGCGGAGCTTCGCGGCCACAGATTCCGCGGCATCGCCTTCGGCGATACCGCAACCCGCCCGGAGAATGTCGAGGATTGGCTGATACGGGATCGTCACGCCGTAGGAGAGGCAGCACCCCTCGAGCCACGTCACGCGTCGCCCGGCGAGACTTTGGGCGAATTCATAGAGCAGCCGCGACTTGCCGACGCCCGGCTCCCCGACGATTTCGATCACCTGCCCCTGGCCAGCCTCGGCGATGCGCATGAGGTTGTGAAGCGCCGCGAGCTCGGGGTCGCGCCCAACGAAGGGGCTGAGGGTGCGCCCTTCGCCGCTCGCGAACGGCGACCGACGCGGGCGTGCGCCGATGACGCGTGAGGCCGTGACGGGCGCGCTCTTGCCGCGAATCTCGATCGGACCGATCGGTTCGAGGATGACGTCGCGGCGCACGAGACGCGCAGTGGCCTCGCTCACCAGGATCGTACCAGCCTTCGCCAATTGCTCGAGGCGGGCGGCGAGATTCGTGGTATCGCCAACGGCGGTGTAGTCCATACGTAGGTCGTTGCCGATGGCGCCGACGACCACGGAGCCCGTGTTCAGTCCCATGCGGACCGCGACCGTGCCCGCCTCGCGCGCGAGGTGGACCTCGCGCTCTCGGAGGACGCGCTCGATCGCGAGCGCGGCGAGCACGCCTCGGCGAGCGTGATCCTCATGGGCCAGTGGCGCACCGAACAATGCCATGAACCCGTCGCCAAGGAACTGGTTGATCGTGCCCTCGTATCGGTGCACCTCGCCCAGAGCGAGTTCGAAAAAGCGACTGAGCAGCGTATGCATGGCTTCTGCGCCAAGCCGTTCGGCGAGAGCCGTTGAGTTTGCCATGTCGCAGAACAGCACGGTCACCTGCTTGCGCTCACCCTCGAGCGCGCCCTTGGACCTAAGAATCTTCTCGGCGAGGTGCTTCGGCGTGTAGTTCTCGGGGGCGGCGAACCGCGAAGGTACCGACGTGGCGACGCCGAGTGACTTCCCGCACCCTCCGCAGAACTTCTCTCCCGCCTCGTTGGGAAAGCCACAGGAGGCGCACGCCGCTGCAAGGGACGCTCCGCACTCGTGGCAAAACCGGCGTCCTGGGCGATTCTCGAGCTGGCACTGGGGACACTTCACGCCGCGCCTCCTAGATGTCGGGACCGCTGCGGACAAGATCTTCGGCTAACCCCAAGAGCCCCTCTGCCTCGCCCCCAGTCCAGCGGTACTCGATCACGATCTTCTGCCCTTCAACCGAGCCCCGCTCGCGAAGTCCTTGGCGAAACGCCTGAGTCGTAGACGAAGGCCCGGCTACCACCCTAGGAAGCCGGTCGCGCCTCAGCCAGTGATCGACGCCGCCAGAATCCCTGCGCCGCGGCTGTCAGCGACGCGGAAGTGGCCTTCCCGGGGGACCGGGCGGCGGAAGCACCACTTGTCCGCCCAAGAAACGGCTCTCGAGCCGAGCCCGGCGCACCCGCAGCCTCCAGACGAATTACGCCGCACGGCTGCTCAAGACCGAGTCGCACGCTTCATCACTCGCCGCGACGGTCGCCTATGGCCTGCCGTCGCTGACCCGAGGATTTCGAGCTGCTTGTGAACCATCACGCTCGCGACTTGGCCAGCCGTCGCCGACACCCCCTGCTGAGAGAGCTGCGCAGCCAACTCTTCGAGCCGAGACCAGTCCTCGGGCTTTAATGGAATCTTCTGGATCTTCGTTGCACCCTCCAGAGACGGACGCCCGCCGGTGGAGCGAACTCTGATTTCTAGCTGCCGCCGCAGTGCGTGCAGGCTGATCGGAGCGCCGTGAACCTCCTCCCGAGGCACGGCCTCGGCGCCGAGTGCCTTGGCGACCGCGTCGGATCCTACCGTACGGAACGCCGCGCCGGAATGACGAATCGCGTTCGCAGGACGGCTCGTGACCTTGAGCTTGCTTCCCATACCTACCTCCCTCCCTCGTCGTACTCCTTGATACGGAAAAACCACGACCCCTCGGGGCCGCTCAGCTCGGCCACGACCACTTCCTGGTCCGTCTCGCGACCGAAGCGGTGGAGGAACTCCTGCCGCAGATCGTGCAGCTCATCAAGGCCAGGCGTCGGAGGTTCCAGACCTGCCCGAAGAGCGTTCAGCGTGGATTGTTCCCGGCGGGAACAGAGCCACAGGCGAAAGCGGGCCGGTCATGGCCATTACGCCGGATTCGCGGAGGCGGTCAACCGGAAGCTGCTCCGTGACCTCGAACGCGGCCTCGGACCGGCCGTGTCTTCGAGCACGCTCGCTACTGTACGCGCCGGCTTTCTAGCGAGTCATGGCCTCATCCACAATGCCCGCCACACACTGCTCTTGGCTCTCCGGCCAGATTCTGCAACTCTTACCATCGGCGAATCCGACGCCCGTCTGCAGCAGTTACTCCCACCGGCTCCCACGTCGCTATGGGAGCAGCAACGTTTTCCGGTTGACTGTGCCGCCCCAACGAGGGTTTTCAATCCACCGGGATTCAAGCGCGAGACGTTGTCGCCCTCATTACGGAAACGTCACAAGGTACCCGGATAGCGTCGCGAAGAAAAGCGCGTCCCCCGTAGAGGTGTTCCTCAAGAAGTTGAACCGGACCGTCGTTCCGGGATCACCGTAGATCTGGACCCCATGATTCGCCACGAATGTGTGACCGGTGGTCCCACCGCTGGATTGCTCGATGAGCAGGAGCGGATGGGGGGCGAATACACTGTTGACTGTTGTAGTGAGCGCGACCTCGGCGGGTCGCTGCTGCTCCTGCATGCGCGCGAGCCCCGAGAGGTGCTCGATTACGAGCCGCTTGCCCACCGGTACGGTGAAGGTCCCGGTCTGCGCGAATGAGTCGCCATCGGCAAGCGTGGCGGTAAAGAGTACCTGGATGGCGTCCTTCGCGTTCACGACTTTGACGGGGACCGAGGCCTGAGCGTGTGCGGGAACCGCCGCGACTGCCAGCATCAGGGGCACGCCGAGGACAATGACTCGCGCGATGACTGACATGGACATCCTCCTTTGGGACTGGAGTAGGTGACGACTTACTGCCTCCTATCGCAGCCTTGAACGAACCGAGCAAGAGCGTAGGAATAAACACACTCTATCGGTACAGGGCGACAGGCGGCGCAGCTTCGCTGTCATGCTTCCGCCTAGATACAGCGTCGACAAGAGGCCCGTCAAGGGATGATTTCTGAAGGCGTCGGTCGCCACGGTTGCTCGTCATTGCCGCACCCTGTAGTCAGCGACGAACACCACTTGGGCCATCGGCTGCTTGGTGTACCAGCTCCACGGAACCCTGTGGCTCCCAGCTCAAGCGCGATGTTCCAACCCCGGCCAAGCGGTGCTCGTCCACGTGCGTCAGCGTGATCTGCTCACCGTTCACCGTCAGGGGATCTAAGTTCAGAACCTTCGACCCAGAGTGCTATGGACTTTTCAAAGTGGGCGACAAGCGCTTGGGCAAGGAGCTTGGAGATCTCTTCCTGCACCTTTTCTGGCAGATCGCCCCGCGGCGCGCACCAGGAATGAAAGAAGACTCCCAGATCCTCGCTATAGCGGAAGTCCCGTATTCTCGGCTTCGGCATATCCGGCTGCGGTTCCACCAGTCCCGTTCGGACGACGCCTCCGAAGTGTTGGATCAGATTCTCTGGATCGCCGGGCTTCTGCCGGTAGGACACCCATTCATCGCCTACCGGATCGCCGCACTCCCCACAGCGATCCTCTCGCGATGGACGAACCTCTGCGTGACTGGCAAGTTCTGCCGGATTGCCCGCGGGTTCCTTGACCACTTAGTTCTAAGCGGACATCGACGAGCTGCTCGGGGATTGGGAGACGAATCGCTCGGCCGCCGTCGGCAGGCTCCAGGTCGCGCGAGACCTCGTCGGGTTCGGCGACATGCTGAAGCAGCCGCGCGACCTTTTAGCGGGGATCCTCGACAAGGGCCCGGCGGGGGCGTGCACGCGGCTCTTCCCGGTCTACGCGACGTCGAGGATCGTGGCCGGCGGCCCGATCGAGGGCGGCATCTTCAAGTGCTTCCTCCAGCCGGTCGATGTCGCGGTGGCTCGGGGGCTGTACGGGCCGTGGACGCCGACGCCCGGGCAGGTGGCGCGGCTCGGGCAGATCTTCCCGGACGGGGTCTGCGACTACACGAAGGGCGATGCCGGGCTTCCGCCCGAACTGCGCTCACGCGGCAGGC
>QHUQ01000178.1 GCA_003221985.1 Gemmatimonadota bacterium
TGAGCGTGGTGCGCGAGCGCAGCGACTGTGGGACTCGGAGTGATGCACGCGAGCGCTGCGGCAGGGGCGCCACGCTTCCTAGTGCGTTGTGGCGCAAGCGATTAGGTGATGCCGGTCGTGGCATCACGCTTGCCTTTGTGAAGAGTCGGCCTCGGGCCACCAACACTCACGGAGGCGAGCACATGTTCAAATTCAGAAACTTGGCGATGCTGACGGCACCGGTCGCGATCGCGCTGACCGCGTGGAGCTGCGATCGGCAGCCGAACGCGGTGGCGCCGGCGATCGGTACGCCGCTGGCGCACTTCCAAGAATTTCAATGTACGCCGTTCAAGATGACCGGCGGTGGGCGGATCGACTATCCCCCCGGCACGGCCGAGAAGAACGACCCAGCCAGCCATATCTACGAGACGTTCGGGGCCCACGTGATGTCTTCCGGTCAGCGGGATCAGAACGGAACCTGCCTGGCGGACAAGGGCGCCCTGGAATGGATCGACCACCGGCCGGACTATCGCGTCGGCGGGCATCCCCTCAACCTTCACGCGACCGAGATCACCTTCGCGGAAGTGGCGCCCCCGCCGGCTACCGACTGCAAGGATGGCGGCGCGCATTGGGGCGGGAAGCTGCGGGTGCAGAACACGGGACAGGAGAATCTCGATTTCGAAGTGTGGGACTGCGACGACGGTGAGCCCGGCGTCGGCCACGACGGCTTCGCCATCAGGGTGCCGGCGATCGGCTACGCGGTGATGTGCTGGGACTCGCATGCGGAGCCCACCTGCATACTGACGGGCGGGAACAGGCAGTTCCACCCGACGCACTAACGCTGGGATCGCCATGATCTCGGCAAGGAGGAATACGATGAAGATCGACACGATGCGGCGGGCGATCCGTCTGGCGGGACTCGTCCTGCCGATGAGCTGGATGGCGGGCTCCGTCGCGGCGCAGATGCGGACCGCGAATGCCCAGGCGTTCGGCGTTTCCGTAAACACGCCGACCGTCAACCAGACGAGCCCGTACGCTGTCCTGCCGGCGGGTGAGGCGATGGCCACGGATCAGGGTCAGAGCGTCGACGTGGCGGGCCTGGTCAGTGCGCAAGATGCGTTCGCCATCGTCACCGGCGACGCGGACCCGACATACGGCTCCGAGTCTCGCGAACCTGGTCGTGAATGGGACGGCAGTATCAGACCCCGCTCCCAACACGCGCGTCAACCTGCCCGATGTGGGTTATGTGTTGCTGAACGAGCAGAGCCTGACGGGCGACGGCGTGACGACGAGCGGCATCACGGTCAACATGATCCATGTGGTGCTGCAACAGCCGATCCTCGGGTTCTTGGGCCAGGTGATCGGTTACCAGACGGTGGGGAATATCATCGTCGGGTCGGCGACGAGCAGTGTGAACTAGCCTCGGCGCTCACCGCCGCGGCCTAATAAACAAAGCCCGTCCCCGGGTGACGCGATACGCGCCGCCCGGGACGGGTTTTTTTCTAGGCGCTCACTCGTCGGATGGTCGGATCCAGCCGAGACGCGATTCCGAGTCGGCGTCGTGCCACGCCCGGCGCGCCCGCACCAGCAGATCGCTCGCGCTGCCGGGGGCGTACGCGAGGTTACCGACCGCGTCGTAGCCGGCGCGCAGCAGGAACGACGGGACGGCGCCGGCGGCGTCGTGCGAACGACGTCGCATCTCGCCGGCGAGCCGCTGCGCGAGCTGGATCGCGCCGGTGGTGCCGGTCCGGGGCGCGACGACGGCGAACTCCGCGGCGGCGATCCGGCCCGACACGTCCGAATGTCGCACGCCGCTCTTGATCGCCTGGGCGCAGAACGCCGTCACGTCGGCCAGCGCGTGGTCGTCCTCCACCTCGATCGCGAGCACGAGGCACGCGAGCGCGCCGTGCGCCCGCACCGACAGCGCCCCCAACTCCTCAACGCGCCGCGAGAGCCCCTGGAGGTTGTAGAGGCCCGTCTCGCGATCGACGTGGCTGCCCGATTGCATTTGTTCCGCCAGGGTCTTGAGCTGCGCGTAGGTGTCGAGTTTGATGAGCAGCTCGGCGACGTCGAGCGGCTCGCCCAAGACATCGGAAGCGCCGGCGCGCAGGACGGCGAGCCGCGCGTCGCGCGACGCCAGTTCGCCCACGATGAAGATGGGCGTGTGCGGCGTGACGCGCGGCGCGGCGCGCAGCAGCCGGCACAGCTCGGCAAGCTCCATGTCGGGAAGAGTGGCCGCGGCGACGATCGCGTCGGGCGCGGTGCGGCGCACGGCTGCCAGCGCGGCTTGAGCCGAGGGCACGCGCACCACGGCGTACACGCCGGCCTCGAGCTCCCCGGCCACCGGGTCGAGCGACTGCTCGTCCGCGCTGACGATCAGGACCACGCCCATGTCGTTGATCCGGCGCTTGCAAGATTCAGTCCGACCAACCCTTTGGATTACAGGGATTTCCCCAGGCTAGGATGGGAATTGTCCCTACAACGGGGCGACGGCATCTACTTGAGCGGCTTGGTGTGCTACGCGATTCGGGAGGGTCTCGTGAAACTGTGATCCCGGTTCACCACGCGCCTCGCCGGCCGAGCATCACGGCGGGCGTGAGCAGCATGATCCTCAAATCCTCGATCGTCGAGCGGTGACGGATGTACTCGAGATCATAGCTGAGCTTGTGCCGGACATCGTCCACGCTGCTGTCGTACGACCGGTTGATCTGGGCCCAGCCCGTGATCCCGGGCAGAACGCGCTGGCGCTGCGCGTATTCCCGTATCTGGCCGCGCAGGAAGGCAAAAATCGTGGGCTGCTCCGGGCGCGGGCCCACGATATTCATGTCGCCCGCCAGGACGTTCCACAACTGCGGCAACTCGTCGAGCCGGAGCTTGCGCAGCACCCTTCCCACTGGCGTGACACGCGGATCGTCGCGCAACGCCCATACCTCCGGCGACGCTCCATCGTCCGCGCGCATGGTGCGGAATTTGTACATCATGAACGTCCGGCCGCCGTGGTCTGCGTGGCGCCGGGAGTTACCGCCCTCGTTGCCCAGCGCCCGCCGATCGAGGCCGATGCGCTGCTGCGCGAACAGGACGGGCCCACGAGACGTCAGCTTGATCAGTACCGCAATGGTGATCATCAGCGGCAGGGCAAGAACCAACGCCAGCGTTGCAATGACGAGATTGAGCACACGCCGAGCTCCGTCGACGTCGCTCTGCGGCGCGACGACGGCCCAAGTGAACGGACGCAGCCCAGGAAGCGTCATGCCCCCGGTGAGTCGCAAGGCCTGTGCCGCTTCAAGGGGATGTGCGGTCTTGATGCCACATGGCACGGCTGCCGCTTGTAGGAGGCGTGCGACGGCACCGCGATGGCCTTGATGAAGACGTGTGCGGTATAGGTCTTGCTGCGTGAACGTTTGATGAATCCAAGGCCTCTTCCGGCGATCCGCAGTCAGTCGGCGCCGGTCCTGCGGCGCGCTAACGCTTCTGCGGCGCCGAGTCTCCCCGAAGCCGAATCGGGTCCTGATTGGCGTCGCCTCGCCAGCGCGCTGCTACGCTTCAAGTGGATTGTGCTCCTCATGGTGCTGTTGGGCTTGGGCGGCGCCGTCGCGGCGACCCGTCTGCTGCGTCCGATTTACAGGGCGCAGGCGAACGTCTGGGTCGACGTGCCGGACCGGCGCGGTGACCCGCACGCCGACACGCGGGGCCCGATCCGGCAAGGCGCGCTGCTCGACGCCGATGCGTGGGTGGAACTGTTACGGTCCTACGTCGTGATGGACCAGGTCGTGCGAGACCTGCGTCTCTACCTCGATGTGAAACGACTCGGCGACCGTCCGAGCTTCGCCGGTTTCAGCGTGAGCGACGATTTCCGCCCGGGCGAGTACCGCCTGAACATCTCCGATAACGGCAGGCAGTACACGTTGACCTCCGCCGCAGGACTGACGCTCGAGCGCGGAACGGTCGGGGATTCTGTAGGCAGCCGGTTCGGCTTCCGGTGGGTCCCTGCCCCGGGGACCTTGCCGGCCGGGCGCAGCGTCGAGTTCGCCGTGATGCCGCCGCGCGACGCCGCGACCCGGCTCGGCGAGGAACTGCAGGTCCAGATGGACATGAACGGCAACTTCCTGGCACTGGAGCTGCGCGGCACCAACCCAATGCTCATTTCCAAGATTCTGAACGCCGTGACCCAGCGCTACGTGGAAGTAGCCGCCCAGTTGAAGCGCGAAAAGCTCACCGAGCTGACGAAGATTCTCGAAGACCAGTTGACGACCGCCAAGCGGAATCTGGACGAGGCCGAAGACGCGCAGCGGCGCTTCCGCACGCGCACCATCACGCTGCCGTCCGATCAACAGCGTCCCGGAGCGGCCGCCGAGACCCGTGACCCGATCCGGGCGAGCTTCTTCGATATGGCGGTCGAGCGCGACCAGCTGCGACGGGACCGTGACGCACTCGAACGCCTGTTGACGCAAGCCGGGGGACTACAGACGGACGCGTTGTCCGCCATCAAGTCGGCGCAGGATGCCCCCGAGCTGTCGAACGCGCTCAAAGAGCTGAGCGACAAGCAAGCGCAGGCACGCACTTACCGGTATCACTACTCCGAGGCCTATCCGCCGCTGCAGCACCTGGCTGCCGAGATCACGGAGCTGCAGGAGCGCACGATCCCCACGCTCGCGCGGGCGCTCGCGTCGCAGCTGGCGGACCGTGAGTCGGAGCTCGAGCGGCAGGTGAACAGCGCATCGAACGATCTGCGCCAGATTCCCGGCCGGGCCATCGAGGAAGTGCGCTTGAATCGCAATGTCGAGCTGAAAGAGCAGACGTATACCCAACTGCAGCAGCGTTACGATCAGGCCCGGCTCTCCGCGGAGGCCACGGTTCCGGATGTCCGGGTTCTCGATCCGGCCGTCGTGCCGCAGCGCCCCGTCAAGAACACGGCGCCACGCCTCCTGCTCATGGGACTCGTGGCCGGCCTCGGGCTCGGTGTGCTGGGCGCGATCGTCCTCGACCGCGCGGACCCCAGAGTACGGTACCCGGAGCAGGTGTCGCGCGACCTTGGGGTGCCGATCCTCGGCGCGGTGCCGCACTTGCGTGCCAAGGAACCGGTGGAAGTCATCGAAGCGCTGCGTGGCCTGCGCCTCAACGTGCTCAACGAGTACGGTGCCGAAACACCCGTGCTCTTCACGGTAACGAGCCCCGGACCGGGCGATGGGAAGTCGTTCTTGTCGGCCAATCTGGCGCTGGCGTTCGCCGACGGAGGCCATCGCACGCTGTTGGTGGACGGTGACATCCGCCGTGGCACGCTGCACCGCCGCTTCAAGGCCAATCGCCGGCCCGGCCTCGTCGATTATCTCCGTGGGGAAGCCGGGATTGGGCGTGAGCTCATCGTGCAACAGACGCCGTACCCGCAGCTTGCATTCATCGGCTGTGGCACGCGTACACAACGCGCTCCGGAGGTCCTGGGGTCACCGGCCATGGCCCAGCTCCTCGCCGAGCTGCGCGAGCAGTATGACGTGATCGTGGTTGACAGCCCGCCGCTCACGGCGGGAGTCGATCCGTTCATCCTCGGAACGGCGACGGGTTCGCTGTTGCTCGTGCTCAGGACCGGGCATAGCCATCGCGATGTCACAGGGGCGAAACTCGAGATGCTGGACCGTCTCCCGATCCGCTTGCTCGGGGCCGTGTTGAACGACATCCCTCGGGAAGCCGCCTACGGTTACTACGCGTACTACTCCTACTATCTGCCCGGCTACGAAGCCGTGGACGAAGGCGCCGGCCGTACGTCCGGTCCACGGGTAGTTTAGCGGGCGAAGGGGTACAACGGTCGCATGAAACGCTTTCCAGGGTCCCTGACCGTCGCAGCGGCGCTACTCACGATCGGCGTAAGTGTGGTGGCGGCGCAAACACGCGCCGCGACGTTTCAGGTGGGCGATCGCATCCTGCTGCACGTGGAAGGGGACTCCGCCCTCTCAGACACCTTCACCGTCGTAGCGGGCCCCGCCCTCCGCCTGCCGATCATCGGCGAAATCGCGCTCGCCGGCGTGCGTCGTACGGATCTCGAAGCCCATCTGACCCGCGAGTTGGGCCGCTACATCAAGGATCCCGTCGTGCAAGCGCGCGCCCTGATACGCGTATCCGTCGTCGGAGAGGTGGTCCGGCCCGGATTCTATGCCGTGCCAGTCGACCTGGTGCTGCCGGACGCACTCATGCTCGCCGGGGGCGCGACCCAGGCCGCGCGCGTCGACCGGCTAAGCATCCTGCGCGGCAACGCCTCGTTGTGGAGCGGGACCGACCTTCAGGCGGCGATCGCGCGGGGCGCAACGCTGGATGAGCTCGGCATCCGCGCCGGTGATCGCATCCAGGTGCCCCCACGAGGCGATCCGGAATCGAAATGGCGGGTCGCCGGCATTATCATTGGAAGCGTCGCCACCGTCGTCGGCATCATCGCACTGACCAACCGCTGAAGCCCCCCACACCTACGGTCGGAGTGGCCGGCGTCGAATACCGTCCCAGACCGCCAGCGCCGGCTTGGACCCACTCGCGATACAGCCGTTGCACCATGGTGTCGGTGATGCTGCGGCCGGCGCTGACGAGCCTCATGACTGCAGTTTACCTTCTCTACTCATGGTGCGCTCGCTGTGGTGGACGACGTGCGTGTTGGCATCGTGCTGCGTGCCGCTCGCCCCGCTTTCCGGCCAGACACCTTCGACCGCTCCGGATACCGCGAAGCCTTACACGCTGCCGCCGACCACCGTCACCGTCACGCGCAGTGAGCTGCCGCTCACCAAGGTCCCGCAGTCCGTTCACACCCTCGATCGGGCACAAATCAGCCGCGCGAAACCGACCTGGGGACTGGACGAAGCGCTGCTGGCCGTTCCCGGCGTGTACGTCGCCAACCGGTACAACTTCTCTCAAGATCAGCGCATTTCGATTCGCGGTTTCGGCGCCCGCTCCGCGTTCGCGGTGCGCGGCATCAAGATCCTGGTGGACGGGATCCCGCAGACGCTGCCCGACGGCCAGGGCCAGCTCACGAACCTCGAGCTCGGTGAAGTGGATCGCATCGAGGTGCTGCGCGGATCGATGTCGGCGCTGTACGGCAACGCGTCAGGCGGCGTCATCAGTATTTGGACCAAACCGCAGACGGTGCTCTCCGCTGATGAAGAAGTACGATTCGTCGCCGGCCGGTTCGATGAGCGGTCGGATCGGACCTGGAACAAGTGGCAATCCACGACCGGCTTTCGGATTGGCGCCGCGACCGCGCAGGTAACGGTCTCGCGCCTCGATTACGAAGGAGAGCGCGATCACAGCGCCGCAGACAGCCGAGTGCTCAACGCGCGAGTACAGGTCCCGCTCGCCGGCGACTGGTCGCTCTCGCTCGTGGCCGATGCCGGCGACAATCCGCGCGCCGACAATCCCGGCTCGTTGACCGCCGCCGAGCTCACCGCCGATCGCGACACGGTCCCGGTCCTGAACCGCAACCGCAACGCCGGCAAAGCAGTCACGCAGCTCCAGACCGGCGCGACAGCGCGTCACACGATGGTGAACGGCGGCGAAGCAACCATCACGGTCTTTGGGCTCAGCCGGGACCTGACAAACCCGATTACCACGACGTACATCAAGCTCGATCGCGTGGACTATGGCGCGCGGGCCAGCATCACGTATCCGCTTGCGCTTGGGTCGTGGACGCAGCGGCTGACCGCCGGGGTCGACTTCCAACGGCAGCGCGACGATCGCAGGAACTTCAACTATCTCAATACGCCCGGCGATTCCGCCAAGCCCGACACCGTCCGCTCACTCGACCAGCTGGAGCACGTGACGGAGATCGGCCCTTTCGTCCAGAGCGTGGTCGAGCTCTCGCCGCAGACCACGATCACCGCCGGTCTGCGCTACGACTGGGTCAAGTTCGGCGTTCAGGATCATCTGATCACCGTGACGCCCAACAATCCCGACGACTCGGGTGAGCGGCTGATGCGGGCGTTGTCCGGATCGCTCGGTATCGCCGTGAATCCGGCGAACCGGGTGACGGTCTACGGCAACGTCGGCACATCGTTCGAGACGCCGACGACCACGGAGCTTGCCAATTCGCCATCGGGCTCAGGGGGATTCAACACCGGTCTCGAGCCACAGCATGCCTGGAACTACGAGGCTGGCGCACGCGGTGCTCTCGCGGGAAAGCTGTCGTACACCGTCGCCGTGTTCCAGGCGGATGTCAAGGGTGAGCTCATTCCGTATGAGATTGCCGCGCCGCGGTTCTATTATCGCAATGCCGGCAGCGCACGCCACCGGGGGATCGAGCTGAGTGGCGAGCTGTCCGTGGCTCGCGGCGTGAGCGCGAATGTCGCGTGGACCTATTCGGACTACCGTTATCGAGACTACACGTTTACCGACACTATCCCGCACACGCTCGATGGCCGGGAGCTGCCGGGGATCCCGAGGCATTGGGTCAACGCGACTGTGCGCGCTCAGCCCGCCTTCCCTCGGGGCGCATGGGCGGAAGTGCAGCAGAGCTACTCGTCAGGCTACCTGGTGAGCGACCTCTCGAGCGTTCGCACATCGGCTTGGTGGGCGACGAATGTGCGCGTCGGCTGGGACGGGACTGCGGGTAGGGTCCGGCTCGCGCCGTTCCTTGGCATCAACAACGCGTTCAATCGTCGCTACGTCAGCTCGGTCGTCATCAATGCGGCGCGGGATCGGTTCTACGAGCCGGCGCCCGGCCGGAACATGTATCTGGGTCTTTCGGTCGGCGCGGGTCGCTAGGTAGTTTTGCACGCATGAAACGACTCGCTTCGCTCCTCATTGGATGCATCGCGCTGTCGACACTCGCCGCGGCGCAGAATCCGCCTGCACAGGCGCCGCAGATCGACTGCACCTGGCTCAGCGTGGACAGCGCGACGAAGACCGCGACGTTCCAACTCACCGCCGGCCTGACGCAGCTGAATGGCGGCTTGAACTT
>QHUQ01000179.1 GCA_003221985.1 Gemmatimonadota bacterium
GCTGATGCTGGGGATCGGCTCGGGAGAAACGGACTCGCTGCGGTTCGTCGCGAGCAAACCGGGGACTTACCTGATCTTTTGCGCGGTGCCCGGGCACGGCCTCGCCGGGATGTGGCTCCGGCTCAAGGTCTCCGCGACGGAGAAACAGCCGAAGCTGATCGCGTCGTCGATCTGAAGCAATTCTGGCAGACGATCCGCGAGGCGATTCGCGGCACCCATCACGATTACACGTCGGGCCCCATCGGGCGCGCGATCATCCTGCTCGCCGTGCCGATGGTGCTCGAGATGGTGATGGAGTCGGTGTTCGCGGTCGTGGACGTCTTCTGGGTGGCGCATCTCGGCTCGAATGCGGTCGCGACGGTCGGCCTCACCGAGTCGATGCTGACGCTCGTCTACACCGCG
>QHUQ01000180.1 GCA_003221985.1 Gemmatimonadota bacterium
TGCTGCGCTACGGCCTCATCCCCGAGCTGGTCGGCCGCCTCCCGGTCACCGTGCCGCTCGACGCGCTCGACGAGGACGCGCTGGTCCGCATCCTCACCGAACCGAAGAACGCGCTCGCCAAGCAGTATCAGAAGCTGTTCGACCTCGAGGACGTGCGGCTGACGCTCGAGAAGGACGCGCTGAAAGCGATCGCGGCGAAGGCGATGAAGCGCGGCACCGGCGCCAGAGGGTTACGCGCCATCCTCGAAGAGATGATGACGGAGATCATGTTCGAGCTGCCGAGCCGCGATGACGTGCGCGAGGTGGCCATCACCGCCGAGTGTGTCACGTCCGGGCGCGCGCCGCTCCTCGTGACCGAGCGTCCCCGCCAGAAGAAAGAAGCCTGATCCGGGTAGCGTTCGTCAGCCACCATTCTCACCTGAGAATGGGCGGGCAACGCAGCATGGCGCTGCTCATCGAACATCTCGACCGACACGTCGTAGAGCCGCTGGCGATTTGCCCTGAGCCTGGTGAGCTCACCGATCATCTCCTCGCGCTGGACTGCCCCGTCGTCCACATCCCGCTGTACCACATCAAGCCACGCACCCTGCTTCCGGTGTGGCGCTCGTCGCGCGCGATCCGCCGGGTGCTGCAGCAGCGTCGCGTCGACATCATCGCACCCGATGCGTCTCGCAACGCGCTCACCTGCGGCCTCGCCAAGCTGGGCACCCCCACGAAACTGGTCTGGTTCATCTGGCAGACCGCGCACTACAGCCTCGACCCGCTGCTCGAGCGATTGGCCGACGGCATGATCGGTGAGTCCAACGACGCCGGTCGTCGCTTCTCACGCCGCGCGCGGCAGCGCGGCAAGTACACGACGATCCGGGGCGGATCGGATCTCCGGCAGTTCAAGCCACCCGCCGGCGGCGACCGCCGCGCCGCGCGTACGGCACTCGGGCTGCCCCACGACCGCTTCATGCTGCTCTTCGTCGGCCAGATAAACCGTCCCAAGGGAGTGCTCGACATCGTGGACAGCGTGTGCCTGCTGCGGCGCGAGCTCCCGAACGACCGCATGCCCCTGCTGCTGCTCATCGGTACGCCCGATCCCCCGGAGATCCTCGAAGAGATCGGTCGGCGCTCGGCTGCGGGCGGGGTGGCATCGGACGTCCGCGTGCTCCCGCAACAGCAGCATATCGAGCGCTGGATGCAGGCGACGGACCTCCTGATCAGCGGGTCCCATCAGGACACCGAGGGCATGTCGCGCGTGCTGCACGAGGCGATGGCATGCGGCGCGGTACCCATCGCGACCGACATTCGTGGAAACCGCGAGGCCCTGACGCCCGCGACCGGCATCCTCGTCGCGGAGCGCGCGCCCGCGGAGCTGGCCCGCGCCGTGGTCGAGCTTGCCGGCGATCCCGCGCGCCTCACCGCCATGCGCGCAGCGGCCGCGCAGCGCGCGCGCGACCTGTTCGACGTGAAATCGTACGCGCGCAACGTGACGCGCTTCTACCTGAACGTGCTGGGACGCGCGTCCTGAGGTTCGTCGGCTCGTTTCCGCGGGCCGACGTGGCCCTCGATCCGCCGCTTCCCGAGGTGGCGTTCATCGGCCGATCCAATGTGGGCAAGTCGTCGCTGCTCAACGCGCTGGTGGGACGGCGGATCGCGAAAACGTCGGGAACGCCGGGCAAGACGCGGATGTTGAACGTCTTCCTGATCGGCGGGTCGCACTATTTTCTCGACCTGCCGGGATACGGCTACGCGCGCGCCGGCAAAGCGCAACGCGCGGCGTTCCGGGGCCTGCTCAAGCATGCCTTGCTGCGGCAGCGGCTGCGCGGCGTCGTCTGGCTGCTCGACATCCGCCATCCCCCCTCGACTGACGATCGGGCGATGCAGGAGGTATTAGTTGAAGGGGAAACCCACGTGCTCGCGGCGCTGACGAAAGGCGATAAGCTTTCGACTGGACAGCGGCGCACCCGCGAACGCGAGCTGCGTGAGGAGCTGGAGCTGCCGGAGGATCAGGTCGTGGTGACGAGCACCCGGACCGGCGATGGCATTGCGGAGCTCAAAGAAGCGATAGAAGGCCTGGTGAGAGGAGTGGCATGACGAGGATGGCGGTTGGGCGGTTGGGCGGTTGGGCGGTTCGAACTGCTGCGTTAGTGAGCCTTCTAACCGCCAAATCGCCAAACCGCTTAACCGCTCAGGACACGATCCCCCCCGGCTACGGCACCCTCCGCCGCGACGACGTCGTCATGCGGTTCAGCACCGGCACGATCGAGATCCAGGTCCTGCCGCTCGACGAGCAGCTGATCCGTCTCCTCGCACCCGACACCTACCGCTCGCTCTCCCAGCTCGTGCAGAGTCGGGCCGCCGACATCGCCGATGCCGCCGGCCGCGGCGCAACGCAGAATCCGACTCTGGTCATGGTGACGTTTCTCGGCGTCGTCCCCGATGCCCGTTTCAATCCCGAAGACCTCAACATCACGTCCCGCGGCCGGCTGTTTCGCCCGATCGGCATCGTGCCGCTGTCCCCGACGTGGAGCTCGTTCCAGCTCGATGCGCGGCAGCAGGCGGTTGCGATCTACCTGTTCGAGCCGGGCATCAGCGTCCGCGAGCAGCTCACGGTCAGCTACCAGGGGCTCGCGACCGACGCCTGGAGCCGCTCGTTGCGGCTGCTCGATCAGGAGCGCGCACGCGTCAAGGCGCGCGCGCAGCTGGACGCGAAACCCGATTCTGGAGGGACGTAGTCCACCGCACGCCCGCGGAATCCGCGCAGACGACGTTCATGGCCCTCCCCAGTACCAACACGCTGTCACAGCTCAACGCCACGAACGCCGCCGACCAGGCGGCGGCCGTGAGTCCGTCCGCGGCGAGCACCGTCACGGACTGCGGGAGTCGCGCGCTGGTGCTGATGGATCCGCTGCGCCACTCGACGGCTGCCAGCATGCGCAGCGAATTGGCGGGATCGGGAATGCCCACCGAGCGTCGCGTGGCCGGGCCGACCCAGAGGTACTGGGCGCCCAGGGCGAGCAGCGCGCTGTCGACGGCGGGCGCGAGCACCAGCGCGGCACGGTCGAGCGCGTACCCGGCCGCGAAACTGTCGGCGGCGAGGGGGGGGGCGACGCCCGTACGTCGGCGCATGTCGCGCGCCGCCGAATCGAGCGCCGCGATCCGCACGCGTCGTTGCAGCAGCGAATCGAGGCGATCGATCGCCTCGTGCGCCGCCGCCAACGCGCGGGCGACACGCGCGGTATCAGGGCTCCATGCCGCCGCCGACAGCATCGCGCCCAGCTCGGGCCACACGCGTGACACGGCCGGGCGTGGCTCCGCGCGGCAACTCGCGAGGCTCAGGCAGAGCAGAAGATTGATTCTCAAGTGGGATTGGTGAATATAGATGCGCATGGACCTGGTGCGACAACACCCGCTGCTATTCGCCGCCCTCGCCCTGATCATGCTCGGCGTCGGCGGCGTGCTGTGGCGCCTGCGGCAGCGGTTGCTGCGCTCCGAGCAGGAGCGACGACGCGCGGCGGAGGAGCTCAATCGCCGCCTGTCCGAGCTGTTCTCGCTGCAGGAGCTGTCGTACGTCCTGTCGGATTCGCTGGAGCTCGATCGCATCGTCGAGCAGGTGGCGCGCTACGCCGTTCGCTTCCTCGACGCCCAGGGCGCGCTGCTGGCGCTCGTCGGGGAAGGGCCCAACGATCCCCTGCGTGTCGCGGCGGCCGAAGGTACGCTCGCCGCCCTGCGCGGGCGCAAGATCCCCACGAACGACGTCGGGCTGGTAGCCCGCTCCACCGGGCGTGAGCACCTCGAGCTGGTACGCAATTCGGGACCCGAGCCCACCGCGATCGTCGGAGACGTTCAGGCAGCCTCCGCCGCCGCGGTGCCGCTGCGCTCGCACGGGGCGGTGATCGGGACGCTCGTGATCGCCGACCCGCGCGAAGGCGTGTTCGTCCCCGAGGACATCCGCCTGCTCTCGACCCTCGCGACGCACGCCGCGGTCGTCATCGCCAACGCGCGCTTCTTCGAGATGGTGCGCCGCGCCAAGGAGCAGTGGGAGACGGCGTTCGACGCCTTGAGCGAAGGGATCGCGGTCGTGGACGACGAGGGCCGCGTGCGCCGGGCGAACCGTGCGCTCGCCGACCTGCTGGGTGCGCCGCTGCCCAATGTCGTCGGCGTGCACCTCGGCGCCGCGCTGCTCGGCAAGTCGCACGCGCTGCTCGAGGTGCTGGACGCCGCCCGGCGCGGCGACCGCCCCGCCCCGCTGATCGCGCGCTCCGAGCAGCTGCGGCGAACGGTCCGCGTCAACGCCGCGCTCATCTCCGGCGCGACGCCCGAGCAGAGCGTGGTGGTGCTGATCGAGGATGTCACCGAGCAGCAGGCGCTGGAGACGCAGCTCGTGCAGAGCGAGAAGCTGGCCGCGGTCGGCCAGCTCGTGTCTGGCGTGGCGCATGAGCTCAACAACCCGCTCACGTCGATCGCCGGACTGTCGGAGTTTCTGCTCGAGCAGAAGGAGCTCGGCAAGAAAGACCGCGGGCACCTGCAGGTGATTCAGGAACAGGCCGAGCGCGCGGGACGCATCGTCCGCAACCTGCTCACCTTCGCGCGCAAGGGATCGGCGGAGCGCATTCCCGTGGACCTGAACGACGTGATCCGGCGGACGCTGGCGCTCACGGCATACGAGCTGAAGCTCAAGGACGTCACCGTGGAGCGGGAGCTGAGCGGCGCGTTGCCTGAAGTGTTCGGCGATCGGCATGGATTGCAGCAGGTCGTTCTCAATCTCGTGACGAACGCCGCGCACGCCGTGGCGGACAATCCCCGCGAGCGGCCCCGGGAAATCACCGTCTCGACGTGGTTCGACGGCCAGGTGCATCTGCGGGTCGCGGACACCGGGCCCGGCATCTCGGACGAGATCGCGCAGAGCATCTTTACGCCGTTCTTCACCACGAAGGAGCCGGGCAAGGGGACGGGCCTGGGCCTGTCGATCACGTACTCGATCGTGGAAAGCCACGGTGGGCAGATCTCGCTCGAACCCCGCGGGCCGCGCGGTGGTGCGGCGTTCCGCGTCGACCTGCCGCCGGCGCCGGCCGACGCCGTGCGGCCGGCACTGACGCCCGTCCACGGCACGCCGGCCGTCAACGCCGGGGCGGGGGGCGGGGCGCCGGCGGTGAAGCGCACCATTCTCCTGGTGGACGGCGATCCCGCCGTGCAGCGGACCATCAAGGCGCTGTTCGCGCGGGACGGTCATGACGTGGAAGTCGCCGGCGATCCGCAGCACGCGCTCGCTCTCGCGCAGCGCGGCAGCTTCGACCTCGTGATCACGGATGCGCGCGCGATGGCGCCCGGGAAACGCGGCGTGCTGCTGGCGGAGGAATTGGTGACGACGCTGCCGGCACTGCGGGATCGCATCATCGTCGCCACCGGCGACGTGCGACCGGCCACGGAGGAGACGCTTGCGCGTCTCGGCGTGCGCTACGTGCGCAAGCCTTTCAACCTGCGCGATCTGCGCGTCGAGGCGGCGCGCTTGTGGGAGGCCACGGCGCTGTCGTAGGCTTCCGACGGCCAACCGTACGTCCCGAGATTTACGGCTCCACCGGGCGCGAACCGCACGCCCTCACGCAACAGCAGCGCGCGCTGCAACACGGCGCTGTGATCCTGACCCGAAAACGAAATCCGGCCCGCCGCGTTGATGACGCGCCACCACGGCACATCGTTGTCTTCGGGGAGTGCGGAGAGCGCCCATCCGACCGTGCGCGCGGCGCCGGGCCGCCCCGCGAGCCGCGCGATGATGCCGTACGTCGCCACCCGTCCCTTGGGGATGTGACGGACCACGCGGTAGATCCGATGATAGAATGGATTCACAAGGGAGCCCGCTACTAGCTTACTCGCAGGACATCTTCCAGCAAGCCCGCGTCCCCACCCCCCACTATTGACAAAATGTCCTCCACCGCTCTGCGCTCGCGCGGCCAGGCGAAGCGCCGCGCGGCGTCGGCGATGCGCAGCCACTCGGCGCGATCATGCTCCGCCGACGTTTGTACCGTCGCGCCGGGCGCGACGAACGCCGCGAACACCGGAATGAGCGCCACTTCATCGGCGCGGTGCTGATAAAACGCCTCGGTGCGGCTCAGATTGTAGAATTTTTCCGGCGTGAGCCCCGTTTCTTCGCGCAGCTCGCGCAGCGACGCCTGCACCGGCGTCTCGCCCGGCTCGATCGTGCCGTGCACGGTCTCCCATGATCCCGGATTGCGGCCGGCGGCGCCGCGGCGCAACGCGAGCACTTCGAGTCGCTCGCCGGCGCCGCGCAGCGCGTACGTGTCCACGAAGCTGACGCGGACGGAAGTCAACTAGCGGCGTCTGCCGAGCACCGCTTCGAGCCGCGCCGAGAGCGCGCGGGCGCGGAAGGGCTTGGTGAGAAAGTCGTCGGCGCCGAGCTCGAAGACGCGCACCTCGTTGTCCTCGTCGCCCTTCGCCGTCAGCACGATGACGGGAATGTTGGCGGTCGCCGGACGCGACCGCAGATGGGACAGCACGCCGTACCCGTCGAGCCCGGGCAGATTGAGGTCGAGCACGATGATGTCCGGACCGACGCGATCGACCTGGTCGAGCGCCTGCACGCCGTCGCGCGCCTCGGTGACGACGTAGCCATCCCGCTCCAATAAATCCTTCATCACCTTGCGCAGGCTGTCCTCATCGTCCACGAGCAGGACTTTGGACGCGGGCTCGCCGTGGGCGCCGGAGCGCCGCGCGGGAGGGGGGGCGTGCTCCTCGAGGAGATCGAAATGCGTTGAGACTGGAGCGGCCGGCTCGGGTGGTTCCGTGAAGCGCAGCGCCGCGGCACCGCCGGACAGCCGCGCGGCGCCCGATAGGCGCGCAGGGGCCTTCTCCGCAGGGGGAGGGGGCTCCTCTTCGGCCGGGATGTCCACCACGCGCGTCAGCTCCTCGAGCGTGGACTCGCCGCGCGTCACATGCGCCAGTCCCGAATCCCACAGCGACTTCATGCCGCCGCGCTTCGCGGCGTCGGCGATCTTGTCCGCCGCTTCGCCCGCGGCGATCAACCGCTCCAGCTCCGCCGTCATCGTGAGGATCTCGAGGATCGAGAACCGCCCCCGGTACCCGGTCATGGCGCAGTCGGGGCAGCCCGCGTGACGGTACAGCGGCGTGCCTGCCGGAATCCAGCGCCGCAGCCGCTCGGGCGGCGCTTCCATCCAGACTTCCTTGCAGGTGGTGCACAGCTTGCGCATCAGGCGCTGCGCCACGACGCCCCGGAGGGACGCGGCGATCTTGTAGGGCTCCACGCCGATGTCGACGAGCCGCGTCACGGCGTTCGCCGCGTCGTTGGTATGCAGCGTCGACAGCACGAGGTGTCCGGTCAGCGACGCCTGCACCGCGATCTGTGCCGTCTCTTTGTCCCGGATCTCGCCGACGAGCACGACGTTGGGATCCTGGCGGAGAATCGAGCGCAGCGCGGCCGCAAACGTGAGGCCCGCTTTTTCCTGCACCTGCACCTGCACGATCCCCTGCATCCGGTACTCGACCGGGTCCTCCACGGTCACGATGTTGACGCCTTCGCTCTTGATCTGGTTGATCGCGGAATAGAGCGTCGTCGTCTTCCCGGAGCCGGTGGGCCCGGTGACCAGCAGGATCCCCTCGTGGTTCTCGAGCAGCCGCTTGATGGCCTCGGCCTCGCCCGCATTGAGACCGAGCGAGTCGAGCGATTTGACCGTGGCGCGAGAGTCGAGGATCCGGATGACGACCTTTTCGCCGAGCTGCGCCGGCAGGGTCGATACGCGCAAGTCGATCGGCTGGCCGTTCACCGCGACGCGCGCCCGGCCGTCCTGGGGCCGCAGGCGATCGGCGATGTCGAGCGACGACATGATCTTGATGCGCGAGATGAGCGGCAGCCCGGCCTGGCGCGGGATCTTCATGACCTGGCGCAGTACGCCGTCGATGCGGTAGCGGACCGCCACGCCGCCCTCTTCCGGCTCGACGTGGATGTCGCTGGCGCGCGACAGGATGCCTTCCGA
>QHUQ01000181.1 GCA_003221985.1 Gemmatimonadota bacterium
TCGGTCTTGCCCACGCCACGCACATCGTTCGCGCCCATTCCACCGACGCCGATGCACGCGATGTTGAGTTTGTCACTCGGCGCGAGGCGATTGCTCCCGCGCGCGCTCAGCACGTGCGGCGGGACGATCGTGAACGAAAGGCCGGCAGCGGCCACATCGCCGATGAAGTTGCGACGCGAGATGAAATGGGTTCGTAGGGGCGCAGCATGCTGCGCCCCTACCTTTGGGGCTCTGCGGGACTGTTTGCTCATGGCAGCACCCGAATCTTGATGTTGCGGTAGGCCACGACGTTGCCGTGGTCCTGCAGGCCGATGTGGCCCTGCGAGTTTTTCCCGAAGCGGGGATGTGGCTTGAACTTGCTTCCCGCCACCTTCGAATCCCAATCGCGGCTGCCGAGCTCGTACTCCAGCAGCTTGAAGCCGTTGAGCCAGTGCTCGACGTGATTGCCGTTCACGATGAGCCGCGCCGTGTTCCATTCACCACCCGGATGTACGTGCCCCCGGGGCGCCGGATAGAGATCGTAGGCTGCACCCGCCGACGTCAGGGGTGACTGGCCGTCCGGGTGCTTCGCGTCGTCGAGCACCTGCATCTCCACCGCGTTCCAGTAGATCGCGTCGCTGTCCTCGCTCGCGCGGTAAAAGATCCCGCTGTTGCCGCCCGGCTCGATCTTCCAATCGATCGACAGCTCGAAGTTCTTGAATTCGTCGCTCGTGATGATGTCGCCGCCCGCGCCCACGCGCGTGAGCGCCCCATCCTGCACCACCCATCCGTCGGAGATCTCCTTCTTCCCGTAATTCCTCCACCCGGCCGCCGTTTTCCCATCAAACAGGAGTCGCCAACCAGCGCCGCGCTCGGCATAACTCAGTGTGTTCGGAGTCTGCGCGCTACCGACTTTCGCGATGACCAGAAGTCCTACGAGAGCAAAGAGAGTTTTCATGCGGGGAGTCCCGCGAGCTCTTGCAACCGGACCTGGACGGCACGGCGGCCTCGCTCGCTGCGAGTGATGACCAGGATGGCATCGTCACCGGCGATGGTGCCGATGATCTCGCTCCACCCGGCGCCGTCCAATGCCAGACCCAGCGCCTGCGCCGCTCCCGTCGTCGTCTTGAGGACGAGCAACGGGCCGACGCCTTCGGCGGAAACGAGCATGGTGGGAAGGAGCTGCTCCAGATGCGGCCGGACGCCCCCCCCGGGGGCGCCCTCGGCTCCGGCCGCGTAGTGCGAGCCGCCGTCGGGCGCGGCGACCTTGGCGAGACCCAGCTCGCGGATGTCGCGCGACAGCGTCGCCTGCGTCACGTTGTAGCCCTCCGCCTTGAGGCGCTCGCGCAGCTGCTCCTGGCTGCCCACTGTTTCCTGCCGCACGATCCGCAGGATGGCCGCGTGACGCTGCGTTTTCATGGGGCGGAAATCTGATGCACGATGCGGCCGCTGACTACTGTAAGAACGACGGTAAGGGACGGTAATGGACGGTAAGGGACGGTAGGGGAAAACACCGCCAGATCTGCGGCTTTCCCGACTTGCAACGAACCGATCTCACGCTCCCAGCCCAGCGCGCGCGCCCCTTCTATTGTAAGGATCCGCAGCGCCGCATCCCCGGTGAGCCCGGCAGCCTCTGCCTCCGCCCAGAGATCCAGCTCGCCGACGCTCACGACAGAGTCGGTGCCCAAGCCCACCGGCACGCCGGCCTCGCGAACCCATCCGAGCGGCAAGCGGCCATGGCGATGCGCCGCGTTGGAGCGGGGACAATGCGCCACCGCCGCCCGCGTCACGCGCAACAGCTCGATGTCGGCCTGATCGACGTGCACGCAATGAATGCACAGCGTGCCAGGGCGCAGGATCCCCCGTTGCAGGAGATACGCGACCGGCGAGCAATTCCGTGCCTCGATGGCGATTCCGCGCGCACGCAATGCAGCGGCGAACGGTCCGGCACCATCGCGGACCAATAGCGTCTCCTCTTGTGATTCAGCGACATGCACAGCGATCGGCAACCCTTCGTTGCGGGCGAACGCGGCCACGGCATCGTAGAGTGGCGCGCTCACGGTGTACGGCGCATGAGGTGAAACCCCAACTGACAGTTGCGCAGTTGCAAGAGGGCGCAGTTGCAAGATCGCTTTCTCCAGCTCCTGCATGCTCGCGGAGCACTGCGCGGGGTCCGGGCCAAAGACTTCCTGGTAAACGATCCCTCGGCCGCCAAGGTCGTGGAGCGCGCGCATCACCGCACCGGTGCTGCCGGTTTCCGCGATGCAGGTGACGCCGCGCGTCCAGCAATCGCGCACGCCCGCCACCGCTGCCTCGTAAAACGCCTCGGCGCTGGTCGCCTCCTTCAGCTCGCGGATCCGCCTGATCCAGGTGAGAAATTCGGGCTCGTCGTGCTGCCCGCCGCCGCCCAGATGCGTGAGCTCGAGATGCGTATGGCAGTTGACGAGGCCGGGCATCAGCTCCGCGTCGGGGAAATGCAGTGCCTGCGCAGCGGCAGGCTGGGGCACGCTTGCGTGCGGCCCGACCGCGGCGATCCGTCCCGCGCCGTCAATAAGAACGGCGCCGTCCTCGAAGGACGGCGCCGTGACGGGATGGACCCGGCCAGCCCGGATGCGAAGCAAGCCTACGGGGTGACGCCGACGCCGAACGGTGAGTGCACCTGGCACACCTGCGTAGGCTCGGTGCCCGGATAGAACCACTCCCAGCGCCGTACCTCGAGCGGGCAGAACGGCGTGGCGAGGAATCCGTTCGACCAGTCCACCTCGCGCGTCACGAGATCGTCGGGCCGCGCCCAGTCTCCGGGGGCCGGGCGTCGCTCATACACGTCGCGCATGAACTTCGTCCAGGCGGGCGCGACGATCCGGCCGCCGCCGGCGTTGTTCATGATGCGCCGCTGCAAATCGTAGCCGATCCAGATGCCCGTCACGATCTCGGGCGTGAAGCCCACGAACCACGCGTCGGTGTAGTCGTCCGTCGTCCCGGTCTTGCCCGCCATCGGGACGCGCAGGCCCCCGACCGCGCCGGCGGCCGTGCCGCAGCGGTGCGGGCCGGTGCCGGGCTGGCAGCGCATCACATCGCGCATCATGTCGAGCATCAGCCAGTTGTGCTCGGGATCGAGCACCTGCTCGCGCTTGATCGTGGACTGGTAGAGGATGTTGCCCTGGCGGTCCTCGATGCGCTGGATGCCGATCGGCTCGACGCGCGTCCCGTTATTCGCGAACGACGTATATGCCGCGATGAGCTCGATCGGCTTGGTCTCGCGGGCGCCGATGTGGATCGAGGGATAGGGCGGCAGCGGGGTCGTGATGCCGTAGCGGCGCGCTTCACCGATCACCGTTTGCTCGCCCAGCGCCATGCCGAGCTTGATCGTCGACAGGTTGCGTGACAGGTACAGCGACTGGCGCATCGGGATGAGGCCCAGCGTCGTGTCGTCGTAGTCCTTCGGCTGCCACAGCGAGCTGTCGAGCTGGATGACGGGCGGATTGAGCGGCGAGTCGTCCAGCATCTCGGTAACGGGATGCCCGGCGCGGATCGCGGCCGAATACACGAACGGCTTGAACGTGGAGCCCGGCGGCCGCGCCGACTGGGTGACGCGGTTCCACTTCGAGTCGACGAAGTCCCGGCCACCGACCATCGCGAGGATGTTGCCGGTCTTGGCGTCGATCGCGAGCAACGCGCCCTGCAGATAGGGCGCGAACGGACCCTGGTCGTCGGGCGTGCTGCGACCCTGCTCGAGGTAGTCGCGATACGACGTGCCCTCGAACTTGCCGTTCGAGTACACGCCCGATTCGATCTCGTTGAGCTGCGACTGCAGGGCCTGCTCTGCGGCCTCCTGCATGTCGAGATCGAGCGTGGTGTAGATGCGCAGGCCCTTCTCGTAGAGATCGCGGCCGAAGCGCGGCTCGAGGAACGCCGAGCGCAGCCATTCGACGAAATACGGCGCCACGTCGCCGTAGCTGGTGCGGCGCGTGGTCAGCACCAGCGGATAGGCTTTCCAGAATTCCGCATCCTCAGGGGTCAGGAATCCCTGATTGCGCATCAGCGTGAGCACGACGTTGCGGCGCCAGATCGCGTTGTCGGGATGCGTGCGGGGATTGTAGGTCCCCGGGGCCTTGGGAAGAGCGGCGAGCGTCGCCGCTTCGGCGACGTTGATATCGCGCACCGACTTGCCAAAGTAGACCTGCGACGCCGCTTCGACGCCCGCCACGTTGGGGCCGAGGCTGATCTGATTCAGGTACAGCTGGAGAATCGTGTCCTTCGGGAAATTGCGCTCCAGCTCCAGCGCGACACGGGCTTCCCGCAGCTTCCGGCCGAGCGAGCGTTCGCGGGTGATCTTGTCTTTGAAGACGTTCCGGGCGAGTTGTTGGGTGATCGTGGAGAACCCGCGGAAGCCTTTGAGCATCGCTCCGGGCAGCCGCACGAAGTCGATCCCGTGGTGGCGGTAGAAGCGCTTGTCTTCCGTGGCGAGGAATGCCTGGCGCACGTGGACGGGGATCTGGTCGAGCGGAACGACGGTGCGGCGCTCGATCCCCAACTCGGTGATCAGGCGGCCATCGGCCGCATACACCTTGGAGGTCTGGAGCTGCGGCCGCTGTCCCGGATCGATGCGCATGATGCTGGGGCAGCGGTCGCCGGCGCAGACGCGCGTCCACGAGCCGTACGCCAGCCCGCTGCCGTACAGCAGGGCGAGCACGGTGGCGATGATCACCCGCCGCCGCTGGACGGGAACGTACCACCAGCGCGTGTAAAACGGGCGGCGAGATACGGCGGCGGCGGGGGGCGGCGAAGGGCGTGTCGGTGAAGCCATCTGTGTAACAACCTAGCAAGGCGATAGATTCGCCGCCATGACCGACGTCTTGAAGGCATTGGAATGGCGAGGCTTCGTGCATCAGGCCACGCCCGCGCTGGCCGCGCATTTCGCGAAAGGCCCGGTCACCGCCTACTGCGGCTTCGACCCCACGGCACCCTCGCTGCAGCTCGGCAATGTCATGCCGCTGATGCTGCTCGCCAATCTGCAACGCGCCGGCCATCGGCCGATCGTGCTGATGGGCGGCGGGACCGGGTTGATCGGCGATCCCTCGGGGAAGCCGGGCGAGCGCCCGCTGCTCTCCAAGGAAGAAATCCGCGAGAACGTGCATCGCATGCGCGACCAGGCCGCGCGGTTTCTGGAATTCGGCGCCGGTCCCACGGCCGCGCTGCTGCTGGACAACGCCAAGTGGCTGATCGAGCAGCGCGTGATCGATTTCCTGCGCGACGTCGGCAAGCACTTCACGGTGAACATCATGCTGCAGAAGGAGTCGGTGAAGGCGCGACTCGAATCGGGGCTGTCGTTCACCGAGTTCAGCTACATGCTGCTCCAGGCCTACGACTTCCTACACCTGTTTCGCGAGCGCAAGTGCACGCTCCAGGTCGGCGGCAGCGACCAGTGGGGGAACATCACGGCGGGCGTGGACTTGATCCGGCGCATCGAGAACGCGGAGGCGCACGGACTGGTCGCTCCGCTGGTGACGATGGCCTCGGGGAAGAAGTTCGGCAAGACGGAAGAGGGAGCGATCTATCTCGACCCCCAGCTCACGTCGCCGTACAAGTTCTATCAGTCCTGGATCAATACGGACGATCGCGACGTCGAGAGATACCTGAAACTGTTCACGCATCTTCCCGAGCCGGAGATCACGAGCCTCGTGGCGCAGCAGGCCCGGAATCCCGCCCAGCGCCCGGCGCAACGGGCACTGGCGGCTGCCGTGACGGCGCTGGTGCACGGCGCGGAAGTGCTCTCGGGCGTGCAAGCGGCGTCGGCGATTCTGTTCGGTGAAGAGCAGCCGGAGGTCCATCCGCAGGTGTTCGAGATTCTGGCCGGTGAGATCCCCACGATCGCCGTCGAAGGGGAATCGGACGGGGTGGCGCTCGTCGATCTCGTGGCCCGCGCCGGGCTTGCCAAGTCGAAGAGTGAAGCGCGCCGCAGCATCGAGCAGGGGGGCATCTACGTCAATCAGCAGCGCGTCGATGACGCCGGCCGAACCATCGCGTCGGGGGACTGGATCGGCGGCCGCAATCTGCTGCTGAGGAAAGGCAAGAAGGAATACGCGCTGTTGAGACGCGCGTGAAGGACTTGCTGCTCGAGGTCTTCGATCAAGCCTACGCCGCACCAGCGTGGCATGGCACGCCGCTGCGCGGCACACTGCGAGGCGTCACGGTTCGGCAAGCGCTGTGGCGGCCCGGTCGGAACCGCCACTGCATTTGGGATCTCGTCCTGCACACGGCCTACTGGAAGTGCATGGTGCGCCGCCGGCTGCTGCGCGATCCCGCCATCGCGTTCCCGCGCGACGGCGCGAACTGGCCGGCGCTGCCGGAGCGGCCCACCGACGCCGCGTGGAAACGCGACCGCGCGCTGCTCGACGAGCAACACGCGCTGTTGCGTCGCGCCATCGCGCACGTAAAACCGCGTGACCTCGGCAAGCGCGGCTGGCACTCGCAGTGGCGGGTGGCGCAGGAGATTTACGGAATTGCTTCACACGATCTGTACCACGCGGGGCAGATCCAGCTGATCAAGAAACTGTTGTAAGACGCTACGACGCTACAAACCGCCCTACATCAAATCGTCCAGCACCTCGATCACCTTCTCCATCTCCTCCACCGTGTTGTAGCAATGCGGCGAGAGCCGGATCGCGCCCTCGCGCAGGCTGCACACGACGCGCGCGCGCTTCATGCCGTGATAGGCCTCCACCGGCTTCGGTGGCGCCACGCAGAGGATGGCGGAACGGTGCCCGTTCTCGGTGGGCGATGTGATCCGCACGCCGTTCTCCTGCGCCCACTTCACGATCGGCTCGTGCGTCGCGCGCGTCACCTCCGCGATGTCGCGCACGCCGATCTCGAGCAACAGCGCCAGTGACTGCGTCATTCCCACGAAATCCTGATATGGCAGGGTGATCATTTCAAAGCGGCGGGCATCGGAGCGAAACGTGGGATTGTACTCGGTGAGCCGCGAGAAATCGTCCGTGCCCTCAAAGGCCATCCAGCCGGTGATCGTCGGCTCGAGTTTCGCGACCAGCTCCTTGCGCACGTACACGAATCCCGATCCCCACGGCGACAGCAGCCATTTCTGCCCGCCGCACGCCAGGATGTCGACCGGCGTCTCCTGCACGTCGAGCACGGAATTGCCGACGCCCTGAATGCCGTCCACCACCAGGTACGTCCCGTTGGCGCGGCAGGCGGCGCCCAGTTTTTTCAAGTCGGCGCGATAGCCGTTCGAGAACTGCACGAACGAGACCGCGAGCACGCGCACTTTGGGGTCGCGCAGCCGCTCGAGCAGATGCTCCTCGTCCGGCCATCCCTGCGGAGTGCAGCGCGCCATCTCGACCGTGATCCCCTGATCGCGCAGCATGAGCCAGGGATAGACGTTGGCGGGGAACTCCTTGTCCGACAGCAGCACGACGTCACCCGCCTCGAGCGGCAACGCGCGCGCGGCGAGGTGCAATCCGAAACCGGTGTTGGTGGCGAGGGCGATCGCCGACGGGTCTGCATTGATCAGTTGGGCCAGCCCTAGCCGCGCGGCGGCAAGGCCGGAGAACAGCTCGCGGTCGGGCAACAGGTGCGGCGCGGTACGTTTGGCCGTGAACTCATCGAGCGCGCGCCGCGTCCGCTCCGGTATGGGGCCGATGGAGGCATTGTTGAGATAGGTCGTATCCGCCGTCCACGGGAATTCCGACGTGCGCAGCGCCTTGAAGGTCTCGCGCAGCGCGCGCACGTGGGTCGGGTGGTAGGCGATCTCGGTCATGCCGCGCGACCCAGGCTTCTGACGTCGAGCGCGTCCCGCAATCCGTCGCCCAGCAGATTCAGTCCCAGCACGGCGAGGCCGATCGCCACGCCCGGAGCGATCGAAACCCACGGCGCGACACGCAGCAAATCGCGTCCGTCGGCGACCATCGCGCCCCACGACGGGGTGGGCGGTTGCGCGCCGAGGCCGATGAACGACAGCGCCGCTTCGGCCATGATCGCGCCGCCGATGCCGAGTGTCGCCGCAACTATCACGGGCGCGATCACGTTGGGCAGCAGGTGGCGCGCGATGATCCGGGCATCCGACGCGCCGAGGGCGCGGGCCGCCTGCACGTACTCGAGACCGCGCGTCAGCAGTACCTGGCCGCGCACAATGCGCGCCATACCGGCCCAGCCGACGATTCCGATGACGACGAACACGACGGGCAGCGACGGCTTCACCGCGGCGGCGATGGCGATCAGCAGCAGCAGCGAC
>QHUQ01000284.1 GCA_003221985.1 Gemmatimonadota bacterium
CACGTTGGTGATTTGCGGCCACGCGAACTTGCCGTACAGCGAATCGAGCCAGGCGAGCGCCATCTGCGTGCGTGTGACGGCAATGCCCTTCCCCCACGTCGCGCTGTCGCCGGGCTGGTAGAGGACGCGGACCACGACGTCCTTGTAGCGGCCTTGCTCGTAGCGGTAATCGGGATTGAGCGAGAACGCGAAATGATGGACGGAGTCGGCGTAGAACCTGACACACTTTCGACCTTGAGCTGCGCTGCAGACGTGCGTGGTGCGTGGTGCGTGGTAGTAGTCACGCTGATAGTCTATCGGACCACCCCCGACCGCCGCCTTTTGCCAACCAGGATCACCTTCGACCGGCACACCCGTCGCCCCAACCACCTGATCCGCATCCAGATCGAGCATCACGTCGTAGCTCGCGAACTCGCCGTAGAACTCGCCGGCCGGATAGAGTGGATGGTCTTCCCACCCGTACTTGTCGTACACCACGACCTTCGGATACCACTGCGCGAAGTCGAAGCGCCGGCCCCGCCGTCCTTGCCGCCGCGGCAGCGTCGAGGGGCGGGCCTGCCACGTGATATCGACGACGCATGAATCGCCGGGCGCCAGTGCACGCGGCAATCGCCAGTGCGCGATCGTGGAGTCGGGCGCGTACGGGTAATCCGGCGCGCGGTGCTCACCCATCACGATCGCCGCCGTGATCCGCTCGAACGCGTAGTCGGGATCCTTCATGTGTTGAAAGCGCACGCGGCCTTCGGCGGAGTCGGCCGCGGCCCAGCGCGAGCCCGGGCGGAACGCGTTGAGGTACTGGTGGACGTAAAAGTCGCGCAGCGTATCGGGCGACCGATTCACATAGCGGATGGACACATGGCCGCGCAGTACGCCGCTTGGCTCGTCGAGCGAGGCGTCGATCGCGTACGCGACCCGCTGTTGCCAGTAGGTCGAATCGGGTGCCAGGAGAGTGAGGAGGAGAAGAAACATCGGCCCGTGAATCTCGCGTCTTTCAGTGCCGTGTCGCAAGGAAAGGAGTGCAGTCAACCGCCGTACATCGCCACTATGGCTCTCCACTCTTACCAGGAGGGCTTATGTGGAATCGCAGTCTCGCCGTGGCGGCATTGCTGCTCGCCGCCGCCTGTACGGACCGATCCGTGACGCCGCCCGACGCCATGTCGGTCGCCGACGTAGCGCCGTCGTCCAAGCGACCCGAGGCGCTGGCCAAGATGGTCGCGAAAGGGCTCAGGAACCCGGCGTTCCGCGCGTATCTGAAAGCGCAGCTCGACGCCTCACCCTATGGCGAGCACAAGCTGCAGTTCGAAACGTTCCTCGCCGCGAACAGTGGCCGGGCGCTGCGCGAAATCGCCGCCGAGAACGCTACGACCAAGGATGGCCTTGCCGAGCAGGCGAAAACCGCCATCGCGCTCGAGGTCTACTTCCCCGTCGCCGCGCATCGCGCGGCGTGGACCGGCGATGAGCAGGTGCTCGTGGCGACGGCGTTGGCGGACGACGACCCACCGATCGCGTTCGATCCCGACGGCCGGCGCCACGTGCTCGATCCCAAGACGCCGCCGGCGACGCCCGTGCTCGCACTGGTGCCGGTGGAGACGGACTTCTCCGTCCGGCCGGCGCGCCAGACCTGCCTCGAGGACTGTGATACCGGTGGTGGGGGGATCGGCGATGTGCCGCCACCCCCCGGCCTATACATGACCAAAAGCCATTTCGTACAAGACTTTGAAGGCTGGTTGAAGGGGTCACCCGAATTTGAGGTGCAGATCCTGGGCCAAAAGGGCGCTACGGACTCGTTGATTTCGTATCAGTGCGCCGGAGAGCATGCCGGTGGGCCGTACACGTTCGACCAGAACGATCTGGATTGGTCGGGCCAGGTGCTGCTGTTTTCGAAGCAACAGCTCGATACGTACAACGCGGCGCATCCGAGTTCGAATATCCGCGTCTTTGTGGTCGAGGATGACGATACGGCGTGTCTGATCAAGACGGACCCCGATCGATTCCAGCACCTGATCAACGTGGTGGACAGCACTTACAACAAATACACCTCGGGCAATGACTCGAGCACGTTTGTAAGAAAGTATTACGGG
Organism: Gemmatimonadota bacterium; assembly: GCA_003221985.1. Next base: position 2,082 of record QHUQ01000284.1, read on the forward strand.
TACGCGAAGTCGGCATATAACATCTTCCAGGCGATCGCGAGTTGGATCAAGACAGATGACGAACTCGTGGGGAACGCCGTCGAGGACCGGATCGTCGGCGCCTATTACCCCGGATTCAATTGGTTCGTGAAAGGTGATAACAACATCACCAACGGCTGGATCAATCTCGTAATGTATTGAACGAGGCTACCAATGCGCGCGGTTGTTCTCCGAGGGACGACCTGGCGGCGGCACGGCCGTATCGCTGAAGTTAGGCCGCAATTGGCGGCGAGCAGGCGCCGCGCTTCGACTTTCATACTCGAATCCCGGCTTCGCGGTTGCAGGTCAGGGCTTTAGTCTGACGGACAAGACGACCGGCAGGCTGCTCGAGCTTTCAATGCTGGTGAACACCCGGGTGGGAGGGATTGGGCCGAGCGGAGCGGTGAGGGTTGAACTGGGGCCCGCCCTCCACCTGTGGGATTTCGATGGTGAATTCCGCTTACGTGCCGGCGCACTGGGCGGCGTCGCCTACGAATGGCCGGTTACGAATCGTCTGCTAGGATCCGTCCGCCTTGAGGGGATGCTGTCACCGTCGTGGTTCAACGCTGACGATGTGCCACCGGAATTCGAAAGACGCGCCACATGGCGCTACGGTGTCGGGTTGGGTCTGTCTTACCGCTTGTAGCAAAGTTCTAACGAGCATTGTGGAAGCGCGGCGAGGTCGCACACGTAAATTGAGGTCGTGCGATCTCGCGCCGCGGTTGCCTCCATGCTGCTCTGCGTTGGTGCCGCGGCGATCGCACCGGCGCAGACACCCAGCTTCATTTTCGTGCGTGGCGCGGCGAATAGCGCGAACTCCATGTACGCCGCCTACAGCCTGGGTCCTGCCGCACTCGTGTTCGGCGCCGTCATCAACGTACACAACGGCTATCGCGAAGTGATCGGCGGCGCTGTCATGCGCGTCGCAAGAGGCAAGAGCTCGGCGCTCCTGGCGTTGACCGCGGCCGATGCGAGCGATAGCCGCTACCTGCAGTTCTACGTCGTCCCCTCGCTCGCCGTGCACAAACTGTCGCTCGGCGGCACACTCGAGACCTACATCCCACTCGAAGACAAAGGAACGTGGGATCTGGACGTCAATCCGGTTACCGCGCTGTTCCCGGTCACGGCGAAGTTACAGGTGGGACCCAGCTACAAGACCTCGTTCGCGCCGGGCGTCATCCCTCGCCATCGAGGCGGCGCGGCGCTCAAGGTGCTGATCCCGCGCGGCGCGATGACCCTCGAGTGGCTGGCCGGACTGCGCCGCGCCGGAGGCGACGTGCGCGTGGTACTGGAAGCCTCGTTCTAACCCGCTACGGCGTCTGCGCGGGCGGGCTGCGCGGCGGCAGGACCGCCTGCCCGAGCGTATTCGCGTCGGTCCCGAACCAAATCGACTTCGTCGCCGCATCGTAGTACATGTGCCGCACCACGCCACCGCCGCTGGGGACCGGCGTCTCCTCGCTGAACTTCAGCGTCCTGGAGTCGAACGACACGAAGCGGTTAGGACGCGAGGTCTCCACCACCCAGACACGGTCCTCATCGTCGCGCACCATGGCGTACGGCCGCGCATCCGCACCGCCCGGCAGCTGCCACTCGTCCACCTTCCCGCTCTCCGGATCGTAGCGACCAAGGAATCCGCCGGCGTAATCGCCGTACCAGATCTTGTCGTCGGACGTGATTTCCATGCGGCGGGGGCGCGCCTCGGCGCGCGGCAGCGTGATCTCCCGCAGCTGCATCGTCGCCGGATCGACC
>QHUQ01000182.1 GCA_003221985.1 Gemmatimonadota bacterium
CGTACACGAGCATCGGCAGCTCGCCCCAATGGTCGGGATGGAAGTGCGTGAGGATGACGTGCGTCACCTGATGCCACGGCAACCCGAACTCCGCCAGCCGGTGCAGCGAGCCGGCGCCGCAGTCGAGCAGTATGCGCAGATCGCCGCGCGCCACCCAGTGACAGGGGCATGTACGACGGGCCGACGGTGCGACTGTGCCGGTGCCGACGGTGACCAGTTCCATACTCACCTTCCCCTGAAGACGATTCTCTTGAACACCAGCAACCCGGGAGCCTTGAGCTTGGCGAGATATACGCCGGCAGGCAACGGGTGCCCGTCATCGGCCCGGCCGTCCCACATCAGACGCGGATCGCAGATCCCTCCGCCCCCCCCGGACGAGCCGCGGCCGTAGCGACCCGCGGGCAGGATTGCGGGGAAATCGGGCCCGGGGATGAAGCGCCGCACGTGGTTGCCGCGCAGGTCGAGAATATCGAGCTCGACCATGCCAGTCGTGGCGACGTCGAACCACAGGCACGTGGAATCGCGTCCGGCGGCGGGGAAGGGGTTGGGGAAGTTCTGATACAGCAACGTCGACGTCGGCACGCCTCCGTCCACCACGAGGAACGAGCCCTGGCTCCTGATCATACTGGTATCGGAACCGGCGTGCACGACCAGTATCCAGCGATACGCCGTGTTGCGCTCGAGCGGCTGCGGGAGGGTGAAGCTCGTATCCTGCAGGCCGGCGATGCCGAAGTCGAACAGTCCCGTCACGATGCGCTGCACCTGCAAGTCATACGTGAAGGGACCAGGCGGTGATGACACCGCTACCGGGTCCCAGGTGAAGGTCGGCTGGCCCGAGTCGGTCACGGCACCGCCCGGTGCGCTGAGCGAGGTCAGAACCGCCCACGGCGGTACCACGAGTGGTCCAATGCGTGGCGTGCTTGCCGTGTCGCCCGTGTCCGCCCGGCCATCCACGCGCCAGAAGACGGGCGCGCCTTTCAGCGGGCGAGTCAGGTCGAGCGACAGCGCGGTCCCCAGCGCGGTGTCGAGGACGACATTTGCGAACGAGCTGTCGCGCGCGATCCGCAGCCGGTACGTCACGGTCGAGCCGGACAGAGTGCCGGCATCCCAGGAAAAAGTCGGTGTGATCGTCGTGAGCGGGCTGGCGACGGGCGCGAGGGCATTGAGGTGTGGGGCGAGTCCGGCCGATGCCGCGAAGTCCGGGCGGCCCCAGCCGAAGACGGAATCGGGTGAGGGGCGGTTGGACGCGAAGGCGCGCAAGGTGTCGCGCATCGCGATCGGTCCGAGCGTCGGGAGTAGCTCCTTCATGAGAGTGACGCCCGCGGCGGTGAGCGGCGTGGCGAACGACGTGCCCGCTTCGCGCAGCAGCGCACCGGGCCCGGTAACGACGCAGACGGCCACGCCGGGGGCGGTGAAGTCGGGCTTGAGCCGGCCGTCGGCGGTCGGCCCGCGACTCGAGAAGAACGCGATGCCGCCGAGTGAATCTTCGGCGCCGATGGTGAGTGCCGAATCGGCGTCGCCCGGCGTCCAGACGGTGCGGAACCCCGGCCCTTCGTTGCCGGCGGCGGTCACGACGATGATCCCCCGCCGAGCCGCCGCATCGACCGCGACGGTGGTCACGGCGATGTCGCCGTTGAGGTCGGATGGCGCGTAGCTGAATCCGTTATCGAAGACGAGGTACGCGAGGCTCGAAGAGACGATGTCGACCCCGATTGAATCCGCCCACTCCAGCGCGTGGACGTAGTTGTCTTCTTCAACGCGGGTCTCGGTTCTTACGTCCTCGGTCTTGGCGAGCAGATAGGTCGCGTCCGGCGCGATGCCCCGCAGCCGTCCCGGAACGTCACCGGCGAAGAGCGACCAGACGGCCGTCCCGTGGAATTGCGCGCCGGCGTCCTTGCTGGGCTCGTCGCGCACGATGGCGTCGTTGAACACGAAGTCGTGCTGCGCGGTCACGGTAACGCTGCTGAACGCGGGGTTCTGCGTGTCGAAGCCGGTGTCGAGAATGCCGACGCGCACGCCGGCACCGCGATGGCCGCGGTCGGAGAGCGGTCGCAGATGCAGGCGCCGATAGGGCATGTCGGAGGGGCCGTAGACTGGATCGCCGCCGGCCGGGCAGGTATCCGCGCCGGAGGTTGGCGACCGCGGCAGCTCGGGAGCGGGGAAAGGGACGCGTCCGCGACCGGCCGGGATCCGGAATCGCCCCAGCGGCTGAACACGGCGCAAATCGCGATCCTGAAGCAGCACGCGGAGCGCGGCGCTGGGCACGTCGGCACTGATGGCATTGAGCCAGCGGCTGCGCACGCGCACCCGCGCGCCGGAGGCCGTTACGCGATCACTGAGCGCGTCGAGCGAGACGCCCGGCCGGGCGAAGAGCCAAACCGACACGGTGGTGTCTTGCGCGCGTTGCAAGAGTTGCGGCAGTACAGGAGAAACCGCGGGCCGCTGCGCTGTCAACGCAGCAGGCAGGAATACGATCCAGAGGAACCGTCGCATCAAAACGGGGACGGGGGACGGGGGACGGGTAGAAAGGGCTCGCTAGACCGGTTCCATCTGGCCGAGGCGCACGCCGACGATCGTCGAGACACCCGGCTCCTGCATCGTGACCCCGTAGACGGCATCCGCGGCCTGCATCGTCCTCGGATTGTGCGTGATGACGATGAACTGCGTCTGATCCTTGAACTCCGCCAGCAGGCGGACGTAGCGGCCGACGTTGGCGTCGTCCAGGGGGGCGTCCACCTCGTCGAGCAGGCAGAACGGGCTCGGCTTGGCGAGGAAAATGGCGAACAGCAGCGAGACCGCGACGAGGGTGCGCTCGCCGGAGGACAGCAAATGGATGCGCTGCGTCCGTTTGCCCCGCGGCGCCGCATGGATCTCGATTTCGCTTTCCAGCGGCTCGTCTTCGTTCGCCAGACGGACATCGCATTCGCCGCCGCCGAACAACGTCTGGAATACCGAGCGGAAATGCTCCCGGACTTTGGCGAACGAATCGAGGAAGAGCGCCTTCGCCGTCTGATCGATCTCACGCGCCGCCTGTTGCAACGAATTGCGGGCGGTCACGAGATCGTCGCGCTGCGTCTGGAGAAACTCGAGGCGCTTGGTTTCTTCGGCGTGCTCCTCGACGGCCAGGGCGTTGACGGGCCCGACGGCGTCGATGGCGCCGCGCAGCCGGTCGTTTTCCTGCCGCAGCCACTCGATGTCTCCCGAGACCTGGGGCGCTGCGGCGAGCAGCTTGTCGAGCGGCTTGCGCCATTCGGTTTCGACGCGCTCCACCAGCCCGCGCTTGCGCCCCTCGACTTCGGTGCGCTCGAGCTGCAGCCGGTGCTCCTCCTCGCCCAGGGCGGCGAGCGCCTTCCGCGCCTGATCGAGGGCGCCCTCAGCCTGGCCGAGATCGGCGTCGGTCATGCCGACATTCGCCTCGGCATCCTTGGCGGCGGTCTCGAGCTCGACCAGTGCCAGGCGGCGCTCCTGCAGCGTGTCTGCCCACTGTGCGCGTTGCGTCGTGAGCGCCGCCGTCTCGCGCTCGATCCGGGCGATCTCCTCGGCGCGAGCCCCTGCCTGTTCGCGGGAAGCCGTCGCCTCGGCGTTCGCGCGGCCGGCGCGCTCGGCGGCAGCGGCCAGGCGCGCCTCGACCTGCGCCGCCTCGACCTGCCAGCGCACGCGCTGCTCGCGTGCCGCTTCCTGCTGTGCTTCGAGGTCGTCGAGCCCCGCGCGCTCGGCCCCGAGCTGTTCGGCGGAGCGCAGGCGCTCCATCTCACGCTCCTGCAGCTCGACGTGGACCGCGCCCAGCCGCGTTTCGACTTCCGCGAGGCGGCGTGTGAGGCGCTCGACCTGCGCGCTCGCTTCTTCGGCCTGGCGGCGCGCATGGATGAGACCCCGATCCGCTTCGCCCTTTTCCGCGCCGGCTTCCAGCTCGGCGTGGCGGGCCTGCTCGGCGCTCTGCCCGGCCGTCGTGAGACTCGCTTCCGCCGCCGACAGTTCCGTCACGGTCGACTCCTCGGTCGCACGCGCGCGGTCGAGATTGCTCTGGGCGTCGCGCACTTCCTTCTCCAGCGCTTCCAGCTCGGCGCGGCGCTGGAGCGGCCCGGCGGCCGGCGTGCTGCTGTCGAGGAACACGGCGCCGTTGGCGCGGCGCAGCGCGCCGCTCCCGATGACCTCGTGGCCGGCGAGCAACGCGCGAACCCACGCCGCCGCGGGCCCGTCCACCCGCAGCTCGTCCTGCAGCGGGTGGCCATCGGCGCCGAGCCGTGGGCCCGGGACGCAGGGCAGTAGCACCAGCGGTCCAGGCCGCGTTTCCGCGTGCCACGCGCTGATGGCCTCGATGGCGGATGCATCGCGGACCAGCACCGCGTGCAGCCATTCGCCGAGCAGCCGCTCCGCCAGCTCGGCATCGCGCCGGCTGGTGCGCACGTGGTCAGCGAGTGGTCCCACCACACCGGGCAGACGCGCTTTGAGCAGCGCCGCCGCCGCCGGCGCGAGGCCTACGTGCTCGCGGTCCAGCTCGCTGAGGGCGTCACGTCGCGCCTCGAGCTGCGCCAGCGCGGCTTCCGTCTGACGCCGCGCCGATCGGGCACTCATCTCCTGTTCATGCAGCGTGGCGACGTGCCGGCGTGCATGCTGCAATGCTTCCACAGCCCGAACTGCGGCTTGCGCATCGCGGTTGACGCGTTGTGCGGCGGCAGCGGCATCGCGCGCGGCAGCCTGCGCGGCGGCCTCATGGTCCTGCCGCTCGGTGCTGGCGAGCGCCAGCTGCTCGCGCAGCTCGCTGCGCTCCCGGTCCAGCGCCCCCCCTTCGATCTCGAGCGCCCGCGCGGTTTCGGCGCGGTGTTGCAGCGCCTCTTCGAGCTCGCGCACGGCGAGCCGCTCCGCCGTGAGACGGCCGCGCACGTCGTCCTCTTCTCCGGTTCGGGCCCCCAGCTCGCGCTGTACGGCGGCGAGATCGCGCTCGGCCGCACTGCGCTCGGCGGCCGCTGCTTCATGCTCGCGCTCCGCCTGCGCCGCCCGGCGTTCGGCCTGCACGCGCTCGTCGGCGGCGGTCTGACGCCGCTGCCCCGCGTTGGCCAGGCGCTCAGCCGCCAGTGCGAGGTCGCTCTCCAACCGGCCAACCTCGAGCTTCGCGTCGCCGAGCCGCCGCTCGACTTCGGTGCGCCGCGCTTCGCCGGTGTGGCGCGCCTGCACGCGGGCCTCGCGCTGCCGCTCGGCATCGCTCAGGCGCGCGCGCGCCGCGGGGAGCGCCTCCGCCAGCTCGCGCGCGCGCACGCCCAGCGACCCCAGCGATAGATCGAAGTCTTCGATCTCCCGGCGTACCAGCGTCATCGCGATCCCGAAGCGCTCTTCGATCATCTTGCCGTGGCGTTCGGCTCGGCCGCGTTGGCGGGCGAGACTGCGGACCTGCGTCTGCACTTCGGCGATGAGATCTTCGAGGCGGGCAAGATCGGCCGCCGTCTCCTCGAGCCGGCGCTCGGTGCTTTTCTTGCGGTCTCGATACAACCCGATGCCCGCCGCTTCTTCGAACAACGCCCGCCGCTCCTCGGCTTTCTCGGAGAGCAGCGCCTCGATCATCTTCGCTTCCATCACGACCGCGGCGTCCGCGCCGAGACCGGTGCCGCGGAACAGGTCCTGGATGTCCCGGAGCCGTACCGGCGAGCGATTCAGCATGTATTCGCTCTGACCGGAACGCGACAGGCGACGCGTGACCAGGACTTCCTGATACGCGATCGGCAGGCTGCCGTCGGAGTTATCGAAGACCAGCGACACTTCCGCGACATTGGTGGGCCGGCGGCCGGTGGATCCCTGGAAGATCACGTCTTCCATTTTTCCCCCGCGCAGCAGGCGGGGCGACTGCTCGCCGAGCACCCAGCGCACCGCGTCGGAGATGTTCGACTTGCCGCAGCCGTTCGGCCCCACGATGGCGGTCACGCCTTGCTCGAACGGCAGCTCCACCGATCCGGCGAACGACTTGAAGCCCGAGAGCTCGAGCCTGCTCAGCCTCATGGTGGCCCCCCCCCCATGCGGGGGAGTAGGTTCGCGCGCACACCGGCGCGCTTGAGTGCAGCCTGGGTGAACGCCGCCTGTTCCGGTGCCTCGAAGGCGCCCAGCAGGATGACGCCGCTGGACCAACGCACCGCCGGGAGGCCGCGGCGGCGCAGCATGTCGAGTGTCGCGCCCGCCGGCGCGTGATACGAATACGGAGCGAGCAGCAAATCGCCGATCCCTTCCCCGGCGATGCCGCGACGCCACAGCTGCGTCCGTGCGTCGCCGGCAGCGGCCCGCGTCGCGTACGATCCCGCGAGCACGCGATACCAGACGGTGCCTCGGTTCCCGCTCTGCCGCACCGGCGTCACGAGTGCCGGCACACCGGCATCGGCGGCGAGTCTGTCCGCGTGAGCGAGGGCCTTGTCCAGGGATGCGTATGCCGCGAGCTGGACGGTCCAACCGAGGGTATCGGGGACCGCGACAGGCTGACGGTGGAGGTTGGTGGAGGGTGTGGAGGTTGTCGAGGGAGTCGATAGCGGAGCAGCCGGAGGGGCGACCACCGCTGACTCGCGCGCTCGCGCGAGCAGCGCCCATCCTCCTACCGCTAACGCCGCCACCAGCAGTGCCGCCAGCACGACGCGAGGCCCGCGGCGCGGCTCTGCCACGACGGGCACCGTCATTGGCGGCGAGATGCGCCCGCCTCCAGTCGATGGCAGCCAGCGATCGCGCACGACTCCGAGCAGCGGGACGTCACGTCCGATCGCAAACTCCGCGGTGACACCCTCCGGTGCGAGCACGATCACGCCATCAGGATCGGCCGCGAGCTGTGCCAGTCCCGACGCCGGCAGAAACGCGAGTAGCAGCGCTCCTTCCGAGCGGAACCCGGCATGCAACTTCCGCCAGCGCGCGTGACCGTAGACCTCGGCCGGATTCGCCGTGTCCGAGCCCGCCGGAATGATGAAGACTCCGGTCACCTCGTGCGCCGCCTTGTTCAGAGAAACGCCATACTCGAACGCATCGACGATCCCCTCGGTGCTCGCCAGGCCCGTGATCTCGTGCAGTGCGGGATGCTCGAGGCACAGATCGACGAGCGCAACGCGGCGTCCGTCCCGAGCGGCGATGCGGGCGATGTCCCACGCGGCTTTCGCCGCCCACTGCAGGTCGTCGGTGACCGGCATCAGCGCGACCAGCGCCGCATCGTCGACGAGCGGCGGAACGAGGTGACCGAGCCGCGAGAGCGGCAGCTGGCGGAACGTGGTCACGGTGACGGTTGGTAGATCCAGAACGGCCGGCCCAGGCGCCGGCCAGTGGCTTCGGCCTGCGCGCGCGTCGCATAGGGGCCGAGCACGACGCGATAGCCGTCGTCGGGATGTTGTGGCGCGAGGACGCGCGCAGCCAGTCCCGCGCGTGTGAGATCGTCGGCGAGATGCCCCGACCACTCCGGATTCTGCGAGGTGGACACCTGCACGTACAGCGGGCCTTCCGCACCGGCGCCCGCGCTCTCGGCGGCCGCCGCGCTCACCGGGCTCGCCGGCACCCCGCGCGGCAGCCACGTGGTCAGGATCCAGATGTCTGCCGCGCCGTTTGTCACCTTCCCGACGTCCGTCAGTGAATCGGGCCGCGCCGACACGACGTCCTTGCCGCGGCGGTAGATGAGCATCCCGTCGGGCGAGATGGCCGGCAAATCGCCACGCCATTGCGTCGGCACGATGCCGGTGTGCCGCTTGATCGGCAGATCGACGATCCATGCCGAATCACCGACCGCGGGGCGGGCGAGCAGCCAGCGGCCGAGCGGGTCGAGGCGCAACGCCGCGACAGGGCCGGGGAGCGCGACACCGTCGATCTCCGTGCGTTCGTAGCGGTCGATGACGGCCAGCCCGGGCACGTTGCGCCTGGCGACGTAGATGCGGTGCCCGGACGGCGAGAACGCCAGCGCGCGCGGCGCATCCGCGAGCTTCACGAACGCCGGATCGCGGCGGCCGAGCGGGTCGTAGAAGGTGACGCCGGAGTCGCTGGCCACGGCGACGAGGTCGCCCCAGCGGCTCGCCGTCACGTCGCCGCCCGCGGCAATCGGGCGCACCGTCGGAGGCTGATCGGCGGCAGCGATGAGGAGCCGGTCCTGCGGGATGACGCCGACAAGGTGTTGATCGGTGGCACCGAAGAGATCGCGCGGCAGCGCGGTCAGCGGTTGTGGCCACGTGAAGCGCGTGCGGCGCGACAGCGAGATCACGTGACGCAGCGTATCCACGGCGTACAGCGTGCCGTCCGGACCGAGCGCCGCCTGCGCGATCGCCACGGCCACCGTATCGACGCGGCCGCTGCCGAGATCGACCGCCAGCAGCTCGTGCTTGGCGGTCGTTACAAAGAGGAATTCCGATTCTGGATCGAGACCAACCACCCGTTCGACAGGGGGGAGCTTGCCGCGCAGGACCCCGTCGACCGCCGTGAGCCGGGGGAGGCGGTAGAGCTGCGGCGTCCCGCCCTTGGCGAGTAGCCGGATCGCCACGCCAGGCGAGCGCGCCAGGAGCTGTAGCTGGCTAAGCCGTTGTGGCGATTGTTGTTGGGACGACACGGCCGCCGGCGCCTGGGAGCCACAACCCCACAGCGTGACAATCGCAAAGAGAAGGAAACGGGAGATAGATCAGCAGGCCGAACACGTTGGCGCGGATCGAACCACCCCAGCTCCGCAGCGGCGTCCGCACGAGCCGCGGGTCATCGCTCGCGGACCGATTCCATTTGACCTTGCTCGCATCGTCCCACGCCATGCCGATGTCGTAGAAGAACGCGCCTTCGATCGGCGGGAAACCGACGGGGAGGAACCCCAGCACCAGGCTGCGGGTCAGCGGGAAGCGCAGCTCGACATTGGCCACGGCGATCTTGGAGCCGATCAGCTGGTCTAGCTGCGCGCATCCGGTCTGCGAATTGGCGCTCGAGGCGGGATCGGCGACGCACTCGTGGTTACGGATCGAGCCGGCCGTATAGCCGCGAATCATGTCGGTATTGCCGACGAAGATCGGGAAGCGGTCGGCGTCGCGGCCAAAACGTCCGAACGTCATGCCGCGGAACGCGATCGTGAACGGGCGGAAGAAGATGTACCGCCGGTAGTCCACGAGGGCGTTGGTGAATTGCCACGATCCGAACGCGGGGGCGATGGAGAGGCGCGAACGGGCTCCTGCGAAGGGGCCGACATAGCCGAACAACGTGTTGTCGTGCACGTGCGCCAGCGACGGCTGAATGAACGACGCTGACGGACCGCCGCCGGTGATGATCTGCTGATCGACAACCTTGCCACTGTCGTTGAACGCCGTCTGCAGCGCCAGCGTCGCTTCCGCGATGTTGACGGCATGCAGCCCCAGCTCGAGGCGGTTAAAGCGGCTGAACGGGTAGTACGCTTCGGTGAACGCGTCGCGAATCACAAAGCGGCGGATCCGCGTCGAGAACACACGGAGAGTGTCGCCCGGCCTGCGTGGATCCTCGCCCCGCGTCCAATCGCTGCCGCCGTAGAAGTACAGCGGATCCTGCGAGAAACCACCCGCCCAGTTCATGCGATGGGACTGGTTGATGTAGACACC
>QHUQ01000183.1 GCA_003221985.1 Gemmatimonadota bacterium
CAGCGTCTCGAACACGCCTCTGCCGTGCAGCGCGTCGGCCGCAAAACTCGGCACGCTGCGGAAGTTGAGCGCGTCGTCCAACTCGGCCTGCGTGAGGATCAGCTCCCGCGGCAGATCCTGTTTGTTGTACTGCATCACCAGGGGCATGGTGCGCACATCGACGCCGTGCTCCAGGAGATTGCTCTGCAGGTTCTGCAGGCTTTCGATGTTTTCATCCAGCTGCCGCGCCTGGCTGTCGCCGACGAACACGACGCCATCCGCGCCCTGGAGTACGAGCCGCCGGGTGGCGTTGTAGTAGACCTGGCCGGGCACCGTGTAGAGCTGGAAGCGGGTCGAAAAGCCGGAGATTTGCCCCAGATCGATCGGCAGGAAGTCGAAGAACAGCGTGCGGTCGGTCTGCGTGGCGAGCGAGACCATGCGGCCGCGCCGGGTCTCGGGCACGCGCCCGTACACGTAATGGAGATTCGTCGTCTTTCCGGAGCGTCCCGGCCCGTAGTAGACGATTTTGCACGTGATCTCGCGGCTCGTGAAGTTGACCAGGGACACGGGCTATCTCCCAAACAGCGTGTTGAGGCTGTCCGTCAGCTCGCGCTCGAAGTCCGCGGCCAGCACCTGCTTCGGGACGGCGCCCTTCGGGCTCGCCGTCTTCAAGTCCGCCGCAAGTTGCTCATAGAATAACTGCACTAGGCCGAGCGATGAAACATCGAGATCGTAGACGGCGAGCACCGCCAGCGTCCCGCGCTCGGCGGTGAACGTGGCCAGGAAGAACCCGTTCTTGGGGCCCTGATGACTGAGCGCCGCAAAGGGCGGCTGCCGCAGCTGCCGCGCCAGCTCTCCCGTGGAGGCGACGATCGCGGCGGCGAGCGCTGCCGCGGACATCACGTCGACGGCGCGCGAGAACCCGGACTGCGCCAGCACCTGTCCTGAAGGGGTCAGTACTAGGACGAGACGCACCGAGGATTCGCGCACGAAGTCGGTGAGCGGTTTGAGCGTCCAGCTCTCGACGGCGCGGGTCTGCGGGCTCATACGACCGACTCCGCCGCGCGCAGCAGCTCGAGGCGCACCAGGCCGATGTTCACGTCCGGCTCGGCGACGGCGACGACCAGAATTCCGCCCGCGGCATTTCCTCCCGGCACCACCAGGAGCGCGCCCTGCTCCGCCTGCAGATGCCAGAAGACGCTCGTGCCGGTGCCCGCCGCTTCCATCGCCCGGCGCAACCGGCCCGCCAGGCTCGCGGCCAATGCGGCGACAGCGCCGCCTTTGATCCCTTCCATGAGCTGCTCGGCGACGACGATCCCGTCGTCTGCGGAGACGAGCATCGCGCCGCGCACGCCGCGCACGCGCGTGATCAGATCGAGCGCGGTGCTCACGTCTTCTCCAACCAGCGACGCGCCATGGTGGTCGCGCGCTGCGCGAGAATCGCCAGCCGGCCCAGCGGCATCCCCCGCTCCCGGACCACGAGCAGCAGCGCTTCGGGGGTGGGATGCGCGAGATGTACGTTGCCGTGCTGCCCTTCCGCCGACAGGCCGTTCCAGGCGCCCAGGCCCAGCAGCTTCGCCGTGCGGGCGGCTTCCTGTGACACGCCGGCGAGGTACGCGGCGACGGCATCCGTGACATCGGACCCCGATCGATTTCGCAATGCCCCACCGAGGACGCGGCCGGCGCCGTCGATGAGCAGCAGGCCCTCGTTGGCCCCCTCGAGACCCGCGAACACGCGGGCTTCGTCGAGGGGAGCTGCGACGGTCGGTGCGGCGGATGAAGCGGCGGCGGCGGGCGGCGAAGGGGCGGCGCCTTGTTCCGGTGCCGGGGGACTCACGCCTTTCCGCATCATGGCGATCGCCTGGTCGATGCTCGGATCGTCCGGCTCGACTTTCCGCGCGCTCTCGAGGTGCGCTTCCGCTTGCGCCAGGTCACCGACCTTGAAATAGAGGAAAGCGAGTCCCTTCAGCGCACCGGTATGATTGGGCGCGATCCGCACCGCCATGTCCCATTCGTCGAACGCGCGCTCGTAGTCGTGCTTGTCCGTGAGGATCCGCGCATACAAGTCGTGGGCATCGGCGAGATGCGGATGGCGCTCGAGCCCATTCGTGGCGACGCGCAGCGCGGCATCGAGCTGGCCCTTGTGGCGCAATGCTTCGCCGAGCCGCAGGAACACGAGGCTCTGCGGATCCTGGGCGAGCTGGGCGGAGAGCGCGCGAATGTCGTCAGCCATGACTGAACACCCGGGCCGCGTCGCGCGCGCGCTTCACCTCGGAGCGTTGCGCCTCTTCATCGGGGCTGCGGGCCACTCGCTCCCACTCGTCCCAGCTGGCGACGGCCTCGGCAAAGCGGCCCATCGACACGAGCGCGAAACCCAGCTGGCGGTGGGCTGCGGCGAGCTGCGGATCGAGCCGCAGCGCGCGCCGCAGCTCTTCGGCCGCGGCCGACCCGTGCCCCTGCGCCAGATGAATCCTGCCGAGGAGGAGATGGATGGTCGCATCGTGCGGCTGCATGCTTCCGGCTTGCTCGGCCGCGGCGCGTGCCGCGTCCAGATCCTTCGCCTGCAGCGCGCGCTCGGCCTTCGCCACGAGCTCGGGCAGGTGGGCCGAGCCGCCTGGATGGCTACGCTGCGACGTCCCGGGGTCCATGAGCACGATGACGCCGGCACTCTCGAGGCCGAACAACGTCTTGGCAACCTCGAAGTCCGAGCGTCCCAGCTCCGTCGCCAACCCCCGGATGGAGCGCTGGCCGTCGATCAGCGCGAGCACTTCCCACTCCGGCGGCAGGAGGTCGAGCTCGCCGCCCCCGCCTTCGGGCGGCGGCGCGAGCGACGGCACGATGCCGACGTGGGGAATGCGGTTCTCGATGCGCGACCACTCGTCGATGCGCCGCGCCCCCTCCATCAGCAGCGCCTCGACGGGAATGCGAACCGTCACTTCGGTGGGGACTTTGCTCTCGGCCTCTTCGGCGAACGAGAAGTAGCCTTCGTTCCAGCTCATCACCTCGAAGACGACTTCCTCGATCTGGAAGTGGATCTGGCGCTCGACCTCGCGCTGCGTGATCACGCCGAGCGATACGAGGATCTCGCCGAGCCGGCGCTTGTCCCCCTGGCGCTGCTGCATGTCGCGCGCGCGCTCGAGGTCGGCCTCGGCGATCTTGCCGGTGCGCAGCAGCAACGCGCCGAGGGGATGGGGGTTGCTGCGGATCTCCGCCGACACGACGACGCCGTTGTCGAAGTAGATCTTCCCCTCGTTGTGGCGCAGCTCCGAGGTGACGCGGAGCGCCCCCGTCTTCCGGCTCAGGTCGAGCAGCTGGAAGACGTCGTGGATCCCGAGCTCGCGGAGCGGTCCTTCGATCGCCATGCGTTACGCCGCGTCCGAGGTGGAGAAGATGTGTTGCAGATCGACCGCGGTGCGCGCATGCAGGCGCGCGCGCTGCGCGAACGGCCCGCCCGGATCGATGCGTGTCACGCGCTCCCACGCGTCGACCGCCTCGCCGTAGCGCTGCAGCCGCGCGAGCGTCGCGCCGAGGTAGAACAGCGCGCCGGTGTGCTCGATATCGAATTTGAGGGCCCGCCGGAACGCCTCGAGCGCCTCTTCGTTGCGCTTGTCGTCGAGCAGCGCGCGACCGAGCAGCAACAGCGCGTCCATGTCGTAGGGATCCTGCTCCAGCAGATCGGCCAGCCGCACCACGGCCGCGCGCACGCTGCCCGAGCGGCGCAGCAGATCGGCGAGCGCCAGTGCCGCCTCGTGGAACGTAGGGAGGGCGTCGAGCGCCGCTTCGTACGCGTGCTGTGCCTCGAGCCACTCTTCGTCTTGCTCGTGCAGCCGTCCGAGGTCGAGCCAGACCTGGACGAAGCCCTCGTCGAGATCGAGCGCGGACCGGTACGCCGCCCGCGCGCCCTGACGGTCCCCGACCTTGAGGGCGATGTCGCCCTGGAGCTTGTGGAGATCGGCGCGGTCCGGCGCGCGAGTCTGCGCCTGCCGTAGCGCAGTCAGCGCGCCCGCCGCATCGCCCGTGGCGGCGCGCGCCTTGGCGGCCGCGACCAGCACCTCCACGTCTTCCGGCGCCTTGGCGACGAGCTCCTCGGCCAACGGCAGGGCCTCGGCCGAGCGATGCACCGCGAGCAGGCTCTTCACTTCGCCCAACGCCGCGCCGGCATTCGCCGCGTCCAGCGTGCGCGCTTCGCGATAGCGCTCGAGTGCCTCGCCGTGCAGCCCGCGCCGCGCGTAGATGTCGCCCAGCAGCGTCGCCGCCTGGCCGCGATCGGCGCCGCGCTGCACGGCGCGCATCGCTTCGGCGACCGCGAGGTCCATCATCCCCTTGCTCACGTAGTCGCGCGCCAGCGCGAGGGGATCGTCGGCTTTCCTGGCGAGCCCCGCAGGCGCAGGCTGCGCCGCCGTCGCCGCCGGCGCCAGCTCCTGGAAAATGTTGTCGAGCAGCCGCTGGTCGAACGCAAACTCGCTGCCGAGGTTCTCGGCGGTGACGTCGGCCGAGATCTCCGGCACGACGCCGATCGACACCGTCTCGTACTGCAGGTCGATCGCGAGCGCGAACTTTTGCGAGACGTAGTAGGGATCGAGCTCGAGGGCGCGCTTGGTGGCGCGTAACGCGCCGTCGTAATCCCCGAGATTCGAGAGCGTGAAGCTCAGGTTGTAGTGCGCGCCGGCGTTGTGCGGATCGGCCTCGACCGCCCGGACGAAGGCGTTGCGCGCATCGGTGAACCGCTTCAGCTCCACCAGCACCAGCCCGACGCCGTTCCAGGCGGGCGCCGAGGCCGGCTGGTCGGCGAGCACCTGACGATAGGCTTCGAGGGCGAGCTGGAAGCGGCGCAGATGCGTCAGGAGCAATGCCAGATTGAGCCTGGCCCCCACGAACACGGAGCTGAGCTGTAACGCCTTGCGAAAAGCCTCGATCGCCGCCTCGGTGTCGCTCTGGTGCGCGAGCACCACGCCCACGTTGTTCCAGGCCAGCGCGTAGCGCGGATCGACCTCCGTCGCCTGCCGGTAGGACGTCAACGCCTCGGCGGTGCGGCCTGCCTGATGCAAGACGACGCCGCGCTCGTTCCACAGCTTGGGCGAGTCCGGGACGTCGTGGATGAGCGACTCGTACAGCTCGAGCGCGTCCGTGAAGTCACGCTTGAGGAGGTAGACCTCCGCCATCGCCTGGCGCACCAGCTGGCGATCCTCGCCGCGCTCGATCGCGAGCCGATACTCGCGCAATGCCTCCGCGTAGTAGCCCTTCTGGCGGAACGCGAGCCCCAGGTTGTGGTGCGCCAGCTCGCTGCCCTCGGCCACCTCCGGCGCGGGCTGCTCGCGCAACCGCTGCTCGGCCGACTGCCGCTCGGCGCGGTAGCGTTCCAGCGAGAGATTCGTCTGCGCGCGCGCCAGCGGCGGATTGAGCTGAATCGCGCGCTTCGACGCGGCGCGCGCGTCCTGATGCCGCCCCATGTCGCCCAGCACGAACGCCATCAGGTAATGGGCGTTGGCGTTGTCGGGATTGAGCGAAACCGCGCGCTCCAGCGCGGTGAGCGCCGGCTCGTTCAAGCCACGATTGTAGTAGACCTCGCCGAGATAGAAGTGGACGATGGACGAATCGGGGTCTTCCTCGACCGCCCGCAGAAACCATTCGGTCGCGACTTCCAGCCGGCCGCGCGATTTCTCGGCGAGCCCGAGCTGAATGATCGCCGCCACGTCCGTCGACTTGTGCGCGAGCAGCGCTTCGAATTCGGCGACGGCTTCTTCGTACGCCCCGAGAATCGCGTACGTGCGGCCCAGCTCCCAGCGAGGCTCGCGCTCGTCGGGCGCCTGGCGCAGCCGCTCCTGGAGCTCGTTGACGCGCCGGTCATAGTAGCCGGTGTTGTGATACGCGATTTCGAGATTGCGCTGGGCGACCTGCATGCGCGGGTCGAGCTCCAACGCCCGCGTGAACTGCTCGATGGCCTCGGGGACGAGGCCCTTCTGGTAATACAGGACGCCGAGGTTGTTGTGCGCCCCGGCGTCCGACGGATCGATCCGGCGGGCGAAAGAGCGAAGAACGGCGAGATCGCGCTCTGAGACCGCCGGCACAGTCACTCGTTAGGTGAGGCGAATGGCGTCGAAGATCGCTTTGAGAGACGCCAGATCGGGCAGGAGCAGGAAATGGCCGCGCAGCCCGTCCTGGGCATCGATGTTGAACTCCGTCTCGACGCAAAATACGAAGTCCCGGTCGTGCCCGAAGTTCAGATACGTCGTCGTGAGGACGGCGGCCGAGAGGTCCACCACGAGGCTGGGCACCGACGGCAACAGCAGCATCCCCATGAACTCCGACAGCGCGTTCATGTACGCGCCCGAGAGGATGTTCCCCGCCTCCTTGAGGCACGACTGCTCGATCGTCTCGAAGATTTGGGTCGTGCCGAGGGGGCGCTTGAGCAGCATGTCGCAGAGCTGCCGGCCGACCGGCTCGGGAAAGAGCAGCAGCGTCCGCCCCGTCAGGTCGCCGAGCATGTGCATCAGCACCGCGGCGACGACCTCCTGCGGATCGCCGATCAGCCCGGGCACTTCCTCGAGCCGCGCGATGTTGATCTCGGGCACCGAGATCATGATGCGACGGTGGGTCAGCTGCGACAGCGCCGTCGCCGCGTGGCCCGCGCCGATGTTGGCGACCTCTTTCAGCGCATCGAGCTGCAGCGCTTTGAGATCACGGACGTCTTCCATCACCTCGCTCCTCTCTACACGAGTCCGGCGGCATCGAGAATCAGCGCCGGCACTCCATCGCCCATGATCGTGGCGCCACTGAACACCGGCAGCGTGCCTTGCGGCGCATCGAACCCCTTCACGACGATTTCCTGCTGGCTCAGCATCCCGTCCACGACGATTCCGGCCCGCCGCTCACCCATCTCGAGCACGATCACAGGGCGGCGGGGGGGCGGCGGCGGCGAGCCGCCGTTCGTCCCGAGCAGCTCACGCAAGTCAACGAGTGGCACGACGCGATCGCGCAGCACCATCGCCTCGCGCCCTTCCATCTTGGTCATCGGCGTCGTGCCCAGCTCGACGGTCTCGGCCACATAGGTCAGCGGCAGCGCGTAGCGCTCCAACCCGACGGCCGCGATCAGCGCGCGGACGATCGCCAGCGTCACCGGGAGCCGCAACACGAACGTCGTCCCCTTCCCCGGCTCGGTGCGGATCTCGATCGAGCCGCCGAGCGCGCGGATACGCGTCATCGCGACGTCGATCCCGACGCCGCGCCCCGACACGGCGGTCACCGCTTCGGCCGTCGAGAAACCGGGCCGGGCCAGGACGCGCAGCAGCTGATCGTCCGAGAGTGACTCGACGTGTGGCCCGACGATGCCTTCGCGCTTCGCTTTGGCCAGAATGCGGCTGCGGTCGATGCCGCGGCCGTCGTCCGCGATGCTGATCGCGACGCTGGAACGCTCGCGCACCGCCGTGAGGACGATCTCGCCTTCCGCGTCTTTCTTGGCGCGCTTGCGCTCGGCCGGCGGCTCGATGCCATGGTCCACGGCGTTCCGCAGCAGGTGCACGAGCGGATCGCCCAGCTCGTCGAGAATCTCCCGGTCGAGCTCGATCTCTTTGCCTTCGACGCGGAACGCCACCTGCTTCCCCAACTGCCGCGCGACGTCGCGCACCAGCCGTGGAAAACGGTCGAACACCTGCCACACCGGCGTCATGCGCGCCTGAATGATCTCGTTTTGGAGATCGGCGGAGAGGCGCGAGATCTGAATCGCGACCTCGTCGATCACCGGATCCTGGCCGACCCAGCGGGCGGCCAGCTCGTTCAAGCGGCCACGCGCGGTCACCAGCTCGCCGATCAGGTCCATGAGCGTGTCGAGCCGGCGCAGATCCACGCGGATATGCCTGCTGCGCCCTCCCCCCGCCCCCGATCCACCGCCCCCGGCGGCGACGCTCTCGGCGGGCGTGACGTGCTCCTCCTCGTCGCCCACCGTCACGCGCTCGACGTCTCCCATCGAACGGATCGCCGCCTCGATGTCCCGCGCGTCGGCGGCGCTATCGAGCTCGAACACGAACTGGCCGTCGAAGTCGTCGGACTCGAACGCCGCGGCCGCCGGCTGCATCCGCTGAATGACGCCGAGGCTTTGCACCTTGCGAACGATCAACATGGCGCGGCCGCCCTTGAGGGGCGCTTCGGGACGGATCGTCACACTCACCAAACGCCCAGAGCCCGACGGCGCGGCGAGAGAAGCGGCGGCGCGGGGCGGCGAAGCGGCGGCAGGTGCCGTTGGCTCCTTCGCGCCCGCACGGTCGAGATCCGCCAGGATCGCCGCGACATCCAGCTCCCGTTCCCGTCCGGCAACCGCGAGGCCGACCGCTTTCTCGAGCGCGTCGGTGGCGCGGAACAGGAGCTGGAGCGTGTCCTCGCCCGGCGACTTGCCGCCGCGACGCAAATGGTCGAGCAGATTCTCCATGCGATGGGCGAGATCGGCCACGCGGCCGTAGCCCATCGTCGCCGCCATGCCCTTGATGGTATGGACGGCGCGGAAAATGCCGCCGACCGGCTCCGGCGAGCCGGGATGACGCTCCCACTCGAGCAACAACTGATTGCAGGCGCTCAAGTGCTCGCGGCTCTCGGCCAGGAACAGCTCGGCGGCACATCAGGATCTTGGCGTCGGGATCCTGCTTGACGATTTCGCGGACGGCATCGATGCCGCCCATGTCGGGCATCACGATGTCCATCGTGACGAGATCCGGTTTCAGCTGCCGGTACTTCTCGACGGCCTGGCTACCCGTTTCCGCCTCGCCGACGACCTCGAATCCGGCCTGGGCCAGGATATCGGTGATCATCGTGCGCATGAAGATGGCGTCGTCACAGACGAGAACCGTGTGGCTCACCGCTCGCTCCTTACGTAGTCAGAACCGGGCCCAACAGGGCCGGCACGTCCAATACGATGAACAGCTCACCATTGCGCCGCCCCACCGCGCGGACCAGGACGGGATCGATCCCCGGGAGACTCTCGCGGTCTTCCAACGTCGTGTCGGTCCCCGCCAACATGTCCAGCACCTCGTCAACGATAAAGCCGATCAGCTTCTTGCCACCGTTGTCCGCGTCACCCTTTTCCACCTCGAGGATAATCGTCGACCCAGCAGCGGCTTCGGGTGTCGATGGCGGGGACCCTGCGGCTGCACCGGGCGGAGGGGAGGGCGGGACCTGCCCCAGCGCACGCCACCCTTCCACGACCGTCACCAGTGTGCCGCGGACATTCACAAGCCCCGCCACGACCGGGGGCGCGCCCGGGATACGCGTCGTTGGGAGCCGCGGGAGTATCTCCCGCACCCGATCCACCTCGACCGCGCACGCCAGTGTTCCGGGGTTGCGCTCGGCAAGCAAATTCGCATCGCTGGCCGCTTCCGCCAGCGCGGGACGCAAATCGTCGGGCCACTCCGACCGCAGCGCGAGCGGCACGCCGGTCACGGGATGCGCCAACGACAGCGCAGCGGCGTGCAGCAGCTGGCGCGGCGCCAGCGCCTCGAGCCGTTCGGCTTCGTTCCGCGCCGACGGCGTCACGCGCCGGCTGCCACCGAACGTGTACTCGCGGTCGCCGACGATCGGACAACCGATGTGCGCGAGGTGCACGCGAATCTGGTGCGTCCGGCCGGTGCCCAACCGCACGCGCAGCAAGTCGGCATGGGCGAAGCGCGCGACGACGGCGGCGTGCGTCACCGCATGGCGGCCACCGTCGGCGACCGTCATGCGTTTGCGCTCCCTGGGATGGCGGGCGATGGGCGCCTCGATGTCGACGGGACTCTTGCGGAGATGGCCCCACACGAGTGCCGCGTAGACGCGCTTCACCTGGCGCCGCTCGATCGCGCCGGCGAGACGGCGGTGCGCCAGATCGCTCTTGGCGACGACGAGCAGCCCCGAGGTATCACGATCCAGCCGGTGCACGATCCCGGGACGGCCCGCTTCCGCGGACGCGCCGCCCGACAGCTCGGTCCCCCGCCCCACCAGCACGTTGACCAAGGTGTCGTTCCAGTGACCGGGGCCCGGGTGGACGACCAGGCCCGCCGGCTTGTCGAGCACGGCGAGATGCTCGTCCTCGTAGACGAAGCGCAGGTCGGCGTGGGCGGGCGTGTAGGTGCGGGGCGGCGGCGCGTCGGGCGGCAGCTCGACGGTGACTTCGAGCCCGCGCGCGAGGACGGCCGACGCGCGCAGCGCTTTGCCACGAGCGCGTACCCGCTTGTCGGCGATGAGGCGTCCGGCTTGGGTTCTGGAAAGCGCGAGCTGGTCGGCGAGGAATTTGTCGAGACGTTCGGTACTGACGGCGACAACACAAAACGCGATGTTCAAGGCTCGGCCGCCCGCGCCTCCTTCGCCCGTTGCTGCGCGCGGCCTTCCTGCCACAGCGATAGTCCGAGTGCGATCGCCCCGATCGTGATCGCGGAGTCGGCGACGTTGAAAGTGGGCCAGCGCCAGGCGCCGATGCCGACGTCGACGAAATCGACGACGCCCTGCGCGCTGCGGATCCGGTCGATCAGATTGCCGACGGCACCGCCGCACACGAGCGCCAGCGCGAGCAGGCGAAAGCGGTCGCCCGGCCGCGTGCCGCGCACCAGCGACGCCAGCACGAACAGCGCGATGATGGCGAGGCCGAGGAAGATCCAGCGGGAGTTGTCGCCGACGTGCAGCCCGAACGCCGCGCCCTCATTGTAGACCAGGCGCAGCTGCACGAAGTCGCCCAGCACCGCGAGCGGCAGCCGCCGCGCGAGGAATGATTCCGCGATCAGCTTGGTGGCGAAGTCGGCGACGACGACCGCGACCGCCGTGCCCCAGAAGAGCCGGCGCTCAGCGGCGCTTACCATCTTCCTCTTTGGCCTTGCACTTGATGCACAGGCGGGCGTGGGGGAGCGCATCGAGACGGTCGAAGCCGATCGCATCGCCGCATTGCTCGCAGCGCCCGAAGCGCTCGGGCGCGCTGTACAGCCGGCGCAGCGCCTCGTTCACGTGCCACAGGTAGCGCCCTTCCTGCGACGCGAACAGGAACTGCTTCTCGCGCTCCATCGCGTCGGTGCCCTGATCGGCCATGTGGAACGAATAGCTGGAGAGGTCGCCGTCCGACGCCTGCAGGCTCGAGTTGAACGACTCGCCGTAGTGGCCCAGCTCCTTGATCACGCGCGCCCGCTCTTCGAGCAATCGCTTCTCGAGGTGGGTCAGCTGTTTTTTGTTGAGGCCGTTCTTGGCCTTCAGCTTCAGCTTCGATTTCGTCGGCATTATCGCGTTCCGCCCTTTCGTCCGTCGTGACGCCGCAGTCCAATCGTGACCCGGCGCCCTTCGATGTCCACATCACGCTGCAAGTCGGGTTCGTCGAGCTCGGCGCCTTCGCCGAGCAGCATCCGGCGGGCCAGCGTTTCGCCTTCGACAAATCCTTGAAACGCGCGGGTCGCGGCGACCACCTCTGCGGCGCCGGTGACGCTCAACTCAATGCGCGTCGTGTATTCGTATCCCGCCTCCTTGCGGAGGCGCTGCACGCGATTCACCACCTCGCGTGCCAATCCTTCCTGGACCAGGTCGTCGCTCAACTCCGGATCCAGCGCGACGACGTACGGGCCGTCGGCCTGCACCAGCCACTCACTCGCGACTTCGCGCGTGACGGTCAAATCTTCCGGATGGAACTCCCATTCGCCGAACCGCACGGCACTGCCCTGCTCCAGCATTTGCAGATCGGCCGCGCTCAGCTCCGCAACGGCGGCGGCGGCGCGCGGCGTATCCTTGCCGTACCGTTTGCCAAGGGTCCGAAAGTTCGCCTTCCCGCGCAGCCGCACCAGATCATGATCCGAAGCGACGACTTGCACGGCTTTCACGTTGACTTCGGCAGCCAGAATATCTAACAGGTCTGACAAGGCCGGGCCCTGGGCGGCGGCGGGAACGGCCAGTTGCATCCGTGCCAGCGGTTGCCGCACCCTCAGGTTACGCGATTCCCGTGCCGCCCGGGCCAGCGAGGCCAGCCG
>QHUQ01000184.1 GCA_003221985.1 Gemmatimonadota bacterium
GCTCGTGCAGACGACCGCCCCCGACCTGCGCGTCGTGGCCCTCGGCGTGCCCGACCGCACCTACGAGCATGCGCCGCGCGCCCAGCAGCTCGCCGATGTCGGCCTGACGGGCGGGGGCATCGCCGCGCGCATCCGCGCCCTCGCCGCCGAAGAGTCGCTCACCACGCGATGAACGTCGGGGTCGTCGGCAACCCCAACTATCCGGATCTCGGCGCATTCCTGGCGACGCTGCAACAGAAAGCGTCGAGCCTGGGCCTCAAGCTCTACAGCGAGGAGCGCGTCCTGGCGTTCTGGCCGGCGCCGCCACCGACCCTCAGCGAAGCCGACGGCAAGCTCGACTGCCTGATCACGCTGGGCGGCGACGGCACGCTGCTGCGCGGCGCGCGCCTGCTCAACGGCTCCAACACCCCGATCATGGGTCTCAACCTCGGCCGGGTCGGGTTTCTCACGAGCGCCGCGCCCGACAACCTCGACTGGGCGCTCGATGCCGTCGTGCGCCAGGCGTACACGACCGAGGCGCGGCTGGCGCTGCAAACAACAATTACCGGCAGGGGCGCCAAGGGCGGCAAGGTTGAACCCCTCGTGCTCAATGACGTCGTGGTGCACAAGGGCGGCGTCGCGCGCGTCGTCCGGCTCAAGGTGTCGGTGGACGGTGACGAGGTCGCCCAGTATTCGGCGGACGGCATCATCGTCAGCACGCCCACCGGCTCGACCGCGTACTCGATGTCGGCGGGAGGACCGATCGTCGTCCCGACCGTGGACGCGATCGTCGTCACGGCGATCTGCCCGCACACCCTGGCGGTGCGGCCGCTCGTGCTGCCCGCGACGGCCGTCGTGACGATCCAGCCGATTCCACCCTGGACCGACGAGGTGCTCGTCTCCTTCGACGGCCAGGTCGGGACACCGATTCAGCCCGGTGAGCGGCTCGAGGTGCGTCGCGCGGACCGCCCCATTCTCCTCATCCGGCTGGGGCCGGAGAGCTTCTTCAAGCGGCTGCGCAAGAAGCTGCATTGGGGGGATCTGAGTGATCGGACCCGTAAGTAAGGAGCATGGAGCAAGGAGCAAGGAGCACGGAGCAGTCTGCTCCCTGCTCCGTGCGGTGTGACGACGTGCTAACTGAGCTCCGGGTCAGAGATCTCGCCGTCATTGCCGATGTCACCCTGCCGTTCCAGCCCGGCCTCAACGTCCTGACCGGCGAGACCGGCGCCGGAAAGTCGATGGTCGTGGACGCGCTGGCGCTGCTGCTCGGCGAGCGTGCCTCGGGCGACGTGGTGCGGCCCGGCGCCGACAAGACCATCGTCGAAGGCGCGTTCGAGTTTGCGTCCGCCGTACATCGTCATCTGCTCCCACCCTTTGCCGCTTTAGGGATTGAATTAGAGGAGGGACGACTCGTCCTCAAGCGCGAAGTGCTGCGCGAGGGCAAGTCGCGCGCCTGGGTGAACGGCTCTCCCGTGACGATCAGCGTGCTCAGCGAAATCGGCGGCCTGCTCGTCGACCTGCACGGCCAGCACGAGACGCAATCGCTGCTGCGGGCCGACGCGCAGCGCGACATGCTCGACGCCTACGCCGACGCCGCTGTCGAGCGCGTGGCGGTGCGCGATGCCCATGCGCGTCTCAGAGAGCTGGAGCAGCGCGAAGCGGAGCTGACCTCGCGCCAGGATGACGTGCGCAAGAAGGCCGATTACCTGCGCCATGTGCTGCAGGAGATCGAGCGCGCCAAGCCCAAGGTGGGGGAGGACGAGGCGCTCGACATCGAGTCCAAGCGGCTGGCGCACGCCGAGGAGCTGGGCCGCCTGGCGCGTGAGCTGGAGGAGACGGTCGACTCCGCTGGGCTCACGAAGGCGCAGAAGATCCTCGCCGGGCTGCTGCGGCTGGATCCCTCCCTGGGCAGATGGCAGGAGCTGCTCGATGCGGCGTTCGCCAGCTCCGCGGAGCTGGCGCACGCCGCGCGCGCCTATGCCGCTGAGATCGAGGCCGATCCTGAGCGGCTGAGCGCCGTCGAGCAGCGGCGCGATCTGCTGTTTCGCCTCCAGCAGAAGCATGGGCCGACGATTGCCGACGTGCTCGCGGCGCGCGACAGCGCGGCGCGGGAGCTGGAGCTGCTCGATACCGCTGACCTTGATTTGCGCAACATCGCCGCCGAACGCGCAACCGCGGCTGATGAGTTCGCCCGGGCCACGGCAGCCCTGACAGCCAAGCGCACGGCAGGCGTCAAAAAGCTCGCGCGGGCGGTCAACAAAGTGCTGCCCGCCCTCGGCATGGAAGGCGGGAAGTTCGCAGTCGAGCTCCTACCACGCACCACGCACCACGCACATGGCGCCGAAGACGTCGTCTTCCAGGTGAGGCTCAACGAAGGACTCGAGGCAAGGCCATTGGCGCGGGTCGCGTCCGGCGGCGAGTTGTCGCGCCTCATGCTGACCCTGAAAGTCGTCCTTGCCGCCCACGACGTCGTCCCGACGCTGGTGTTCGACGAAGTCGATCAGGGGATCGGCGGGGAAGTGGGCAGCCGCGTCGGTGCAGCACTGATGGACGTGTCACGGGAAGGCCGCCAGGCGCTCGTGATCACGCACCTCCCGCAGATCGCCGTCTACGCCGACCAGCACCTCGTGGTGAGCAAGGGAAAGAAAGGTGGCATTGCCACGAGCGATGTGGAGGTGGTGGAGGATGAGTCGAGGGTGAAGGAGGTCGCGCGGATGTTGGGTGACGCCGACATGGCGACCGCGCGGCGCCACGCCGTGGAGCTGCTCAAAACGGCCAGCGAGAAGTCCGCATCACAATCCGAAACACCGTCGCCGCCGGCTCGAAGCCGCCCGACCCGCTGACGGTCTGCTCGAACGAGAAGCTGCCCTCTACGTCGGGGCCGTAGTAGGTCATCGCCACACCCAGCCGCACCCAGCGCTGCGACGTGCCGGCATTGAGCACGCTCGCGGGCGTGGGCGCGCCCAGCCGTGTGGCGACGTCGATCGAATCCTGAGCGCTGCGATAGCTGTACTGGTCGCGCTGCTTGGTCCAGTATCCCGCGGTGAAACCCACGGCAAAGGGCCCCCCCCGACCGAAGCGGTACATCGGCGCGACATCGAACGCAGCGTATTTGCCGGGGCGCCAGTTGAGTGTGGCGAGCGCGGCGTGCGGCAGCAGGAGCTGCGACACGGGGCCGACGCGTCGGTCCCTGGTTCCTTCCCGTTGCCAACCGGCGCGCACGGCGGCATTGAGCCACAGCCGGTGCAGCAGCGTCACTTCCTGGGCAGCCTGAATCTCGATGTCGGTCTGATGATCGCCGGTGGGGATGTCGAGCAAATCGTTCGGTGAATCCTGATGCCCGGTGGGCAGCCGCACCACGAACGCCACACTGGTGGCGTAGTCGGTGGCGGCGAGCACGCGGTACTTCGCGCCCAGCTCGATGTCGCCGGCGAAATAGCGCAGGTGCCGCGGCGTGTTCAGGATCGGCGCGAAGTCGTACGTCGAATCGCCGAGCAACAAATCGAGCGCGGAGCCGACGGCGCTCGAATCGTGGCGTTGCCGCACCATGACCCGCACCAGTGGCAGGCGCGCGCTCAGCGCCAGGCGATTCGTCAATCCAAACGCCGCGATGAGCGGCGTCTCCCGCCGCTCGACTCGCACCTGTACCTGTGACGTGAGCAGCCGGCATGCGCGCACGATGGGCAGCGTGTCGGCGCGAAAGCATTCCCAGCGAGGCGGGATCGCTCTGGTCAGCGACGCTGCGATGGGTTGTTTGCCGTCCGGCGTGAATTCGTCCGACCACGTGGTGATGATCGGTTCGACCGTGACGCGCAGCTCTCCGGCACGCGGCGTGTCGGTCCGTGGGACCGCCTGCGCCCGGCTGACCCCGGGCGCAAGCCCGGGGATCACCGCAAGCGAGACCAGCGCAACGAGTCTGTTTGGTCGCATTAGCAGAAAGGCACCCGGCCTGTCGCCGGGTGCCGTTTCGCTTACCCCGTGGCGGAACGCAGGTTCGCGTTCAGGGGATGGCGGGAATTGCCGTCGTGTACTGGGTATTGATGGCGCTCCGCAAGTGTTGCGCGATCAGTCGATGAGCGGTGGCGCTCGGATGCACACCGTCGCACGAGAAGATCAGACCGAACGGCGGCGGCGTTGCCGGAGCCGTCGGCGGAGTCGTTTTCGCGGGCGCTCCAGCGCAGCCGTTTACGGCCCCTGTGTCGAACCGCTTCGCAAACGGGAACGCCGGAATCGACCCAGCCAGCGCAACCGAGTCGAAGACGGGGTTCGGATCGAAATAGGCCCACCCTTGCGCGGTGGCGACGGCCGAAATCTTCGCGTTGTATGCCGTCACGGCGGCGACGAGCCGGACGAGCTCCTCCGGCACTACGACTTGCGGCACGGAGCAGTCGAGCGTAAAGGTGCCGGCAGGAATCGCGGATGCCGAGTCGATCTTCGGCAATCCATAGGGGAATGGAACCAGCACAGAATCGCCACGCGGCGGCGCACAGTTCGGTGTCACGACAAAATTCGGTGGGAAGGCCGCACCCGGAACGGCGCCCGCCTTGATCGCAAAATATGTCGAGCCGCGCGAGAAATACGGAATTCGCGTGACATTCGCGACACCCACAAGAATCCCACCCTGTGGCGACATCCCAACGCCTATAGAGTCGACGAGTGAATCGTACCGAGTCTGGAACACTGGAACGGGAGTGATGAGCGTGGTGTCACCCGCGTTCGCAGAATTCGTTGCGGCACTAAGCACGTCGTTATTGCCAATCCAGAGGGAGACGAACGTCGGTTCGGCGCGTCTCGCCATTTGGACTTGCGTCAGACCGCCGAGAAAAAACTGCGTCAACTGATTGGCGCGCGGCGCGACGTTCTCGTAGACGTCGTTCACTGCGGCGCCTGGCACGGCCGTATTGCTGATGAACGGTGGTGCAACCGCCTGCGTCTTCCGTAGGGCGCAGGGAGGTGCCGCGCCACCGCCGAGTCGCGTTTGCGTGAACACGTTCGTGTAGGGCGGTGGGCAGCCCGGTTGTCTCATCAGCGGTGTGAAGAACGGCGCATGCATCGCGCGCGCGAGCAGCACGGGGTATGCCTGCGACTGCGTGCTGTCGTTGATGCCGCCGGATTGGAACCCCGCGGTGAGCGAGTTCCCCATCGACACATAGCGGTCGAACAGCTGATCGACGGGGGTGACGGCGAACGGCCGGTTGAGTTTCTCGTTCTGGCATGCCGCGGTGGCCAACAGGAGCCCGAGAACGGCGGCCGAGAAGCGCTTGGTCCGAATCATGGGTCGCTGGTCCTCAGAAGGTGTAGGCAAGGCCGATGCCGAACAGGTTGCCCTTGAATTGGTAGAGACCGGTATTCCCGACGGCCGGATTCACCGTGCCGCGCCGGTCGTTCTGTTTGATGTACTGATAGGCCAGGTCGGCGTGCAGCTTGGGTGTCAGCTCGACCCCGGCACCAATAGTAAACTCGTTGCGCGCGCCCTCGGGAAGCAGCGGCGTGACGAACTGCGCCGGCGATGCGCCGGTGTGATACAAGTAGCCGCCGCGCAGTTGCACCTTGGTGTTGTATTGGTACTCGGCGCCGAAACGGAATCCGTGCGTGTTTTTGTTGGCGGGACGCAGCGTGAGATCGGGCGTCCCCGCGTTCGCGAAATCGATCGGGACTTCGTTGAACCACCCCCACACGACGTACTGGTAGTCCGCCATGACATTCCACTTGTCATTCACCTTGTAGGCGAAGCCGAGGGAGCCCTGCGGCGGCATGTAGATCGACGTCGAGACCGGAATGCCGGTAGTGTCGAGAGCACCGCCGGCGCCAAACTGCGAGGCCAGCAGAGCATCCACCGGCGTCCCGGCGGGTACGCACGCTGGACACGTTCCGATCGTCACGGGCAGGCTCAGGCCCGTCGATATCGGCCTGAACTTCGCAGTACCATCGTAATTGATCTTCTTCCGTGTGAGCCAATGGCCGCCAATGCTCAAACGATCGGTGACCTTCAGAATGCCGCCGAAGTTGACGGCAAAGCCGCTGCCGCTCGCATCGAGTGTCGCATCAACGAAGTCGGTGCCCGTGGCGACGCCTAGCATGCCGAAGGTCGTGCCGGGCGGCGGTTGCGGCGGAGGAAAGAGCCCTAGGAGCGTAGCAGGGACCGGGACCGAGGAGAGATCCTGCCGCTGCCGCAGCTTTAGATGGCTGGTGATGTAGGCGACACCGACGCCGATCTTGAGGCGCGGGTGCACCTGATAACCGACCGTGGGCTGGATGTAGATCGATCGCACGTCGGTGTTGTAGCCGAGGAATCGTCCTTCGAACCCTGCGACCGGCCATCTGGTCTCGAGGCCATACGGCGCGTAGACGCCGATGCCCGCCGTGAGTTTCGGGCTGAACTGATGCGTCAGGTATGCGTTGGGAACGGGGATGACGGGGTTGTTGAGGTCGGTGCGGTGGGCCAGCAGATCATCGGTGAAGTTGCCCGTCGCGGCAATCGCCGTGACGCCGACGCTGACGTGGTTTCCCGCCAGGCCCGCCAGCCCCGCCGGACTGAAGAAGATCGCCGAGCCGTCGGCGCACGGACTCGCCGCGGCGACGCCGGCGCGGGCCATCGCGCACGTATTGTGCTCGTAGACGCCGAACCCCTGCCCAACAAGGGGGGACAGGGGGGCGGCGACAAGCGCAGGGGCCCCGGCGACCAACAACAACGCAAACCGCCGCATACGTGTTCTCCGTCAGACGAATAAGGGTAGATGGTGAATCTGGCCGCGATACGGTAGCATTGCGTGGAATCCTTGTCAAACCGATGCCACGACCCGCGATAGACCTGTTTCACAAAACATTTGGGACAACACCTAGGTCCGCGGCGTCGGCCCCTGGTCGCGTCAACCTCATCGGCGAACATACCGACTACAACGGCGGCCCCGTGTTGCCGATCGCGATCGCCGAGCGTACGACCGTCGCCGCTGCACCGTGTGCGAACGGCGATGCGGGAGTGCTCGAAGCGATTTCGACGCGTGACGGCAAAGTCGTACGCGTCAAATGGCAGGAAGAGCTTCCCAACGGATGGGGGGCGTACGTCGCGGGCGTGTTGCGCGAACTGTGGGCGCTCGACGTGACCATGCCGAATGCGTCGGTACGCGTCGCGGTGGCGTCCGATGTGCCGATTGGCGCGGGACTTTCATCCTCCGCCGCGCTCACCGTCGCCGCGGCGCGGGCGCTCGGCGCGTTGGCGCCGGGCGGTGCCGCACTGCAGCCCCGTCAGCTCGCCGGCGTGGCCTATCGCGCCGAACACGACCACGTCGGCGTGGGTTGCGGCACGATGGATCACACGATTGCCGCGCTGGCAAGGCGCGACCATGCGCTGCTGTTCGAGGCCGCGTCATTGGAGACGCGGCAGATTCCGTTCCACGCCCGGCTGCTGCTGGTCGATTCGGGCACGCGTCATGATCTGCGCAACAGCCAATTGGCGAAACGGCGCGAGGAATGCGATGCCGCCGTGCGGCGGCTCAAGGTCGAGCTGCCGGAGCTCGTCTGGCTGGCGAGCTGGCCGGCCGAATGGCTGGCGCGGCTCAAGCGCGCGCTCAAGGAGCCGATTCGTTCGCGCGCGGTGCACGTCGTGAGCGAGACGGCGCGCACGCGGTTCGCCGCCCAGCTGCTCGAACAGGGAAGGCTCAAACAATTCGGTGCGTTGCTGTACGAATCGCACGAATCGTGTCGCCGGCTGTACGAATGCAGTTCGCCGGAGCTCGATACGATCGTGGCGACGGCCAAGCGTGCCGGTGCGCTCGGCGCGCGGCTCACGGGTGCAGGGTGGGGTGGCGCAGCGATTGTCCTGGTGAACAAGACCGACACGAAGACAATTCCCGCGATCCAGCGTGCGTATGAGCGGGCCTACGGCAGGTCGGCGGCGATCAGTGAGGTACATGCATCAGCGGGCGCACATACCGAGCGGATCTAGCTGGTCATTGGACATTCTGCATTCATCATTCGACATTCCGTAGGCCGCTCGGGTGGCGAAATTGGTAAACGCAAGGGACTTAAAATCCCTCGGGGGCAACCCCTTGCAGGTTCGATTCCTGCCCCGAGCATAGCCGTCTCTTGCATGTAGGACTCGTCCGGACACACCTTAGGGTCTCCCTTACGGGGATATCCGGTGCGGTCACGACCCTTGGTCGCCGGATTAACGGCGGGCTTGCTGGGCAGTCTGACAGTGGTGGGCTGTGGTTTGACAGATGTCTTCGATCCGCCAGGCGCGGCGGCGGACATCGTGTTCGTCTTTTCCGATAGCCTCCTGGCCGTCGGCGACACCGTCCCCCTTGTCGTGGTCATGCACAGCGCCGCCGGCGATTTCGCCAATCCCCGCCTCCGCGTTACCTCTCTCAACCCCACGCTGCTTCAGGTGAACGCGCGAGGAGATACGTTGATCGGCCTCGGAGCCGGGCGCGCGGTGCTCGACGTGCAGCTCGTCAGCTCCGTGATCACAGTCGCGGTGCCCGAGACGATGTACGCCATGCGCGTGCGACCCTAGTGCCAGCTGACGTGAAATGCTTCGGTTGCGGCGCTCAGGTGCCGGCAACGTCCCGGGAGCTCGCCCGTGGGGGGATGGGCATCGTCTTCCGGGCAAGCGACGAACAAGCGAAGCGTTCCGTCGCCCTGAAGGTGCTCTCGCCCGAGCTCGGCCTGACCCCGCGCGCGGCCGAGCGCTTCAAGCGGGAAGGGCGCATGGTCGCCGAGCTCGAGCATCCGAACATCGTACCGGTGTATCGGGTGGGGCAGATCGGCGGGATCCTATTCATCGCCATGAAGTTCGTGGAAGGCCGGTCCCTGGACGAGATCCTGGACACGCAGGGCCCACTGCCGGTGCCCGCGATCGTGCTCGTCCTGCGGGCGGCCGCCCGGGCTCTCGTGTTCGCTCACGAGCGGAGCATCATCCACCGTGATGTGAAGGCGGCGAACATCCTGATCGATCACGACGGGCGCGTGATGGTCTCGGATTTCGGCGTCGCGCTGCGTGCGTCCGACATCACCCTCACGACGGACGGTGCGGTGATCGGTACGCCCGGCTACATGAGTCCGGAACAATGCGCCGGGCAGCGGGCGACTCCCCAAGGCGATCACTACTCGCTCGGCATGGTGGCATTCGAGATGGTGACCGGCACGTTGCCATTCCAGGCCGACACGCTCGCGGGCATCATGCATCACCATTTCTTCACGCCACTGCCCGACATCCGCGTGGCCCGCGACGATCTTCCCCCTCAGCTTGCCCAGATCATCGAGCGACTCAGCGCGAAAAAGCCCGCTGATCGCTATCCCACGACCCGCGATCTCCTGACCGAGCTCGAGTCACTGCCGCTGGAGCCCGCGGCGCGTCGCGAGGCCGAACAGCTGCTACGGCGGCTCGCAAAAGGCGACGCGGTTGCCGCGGTCACGACTCGCTCGCTCCCGGCACTTCCCGATTCGCCGACGTTGCAGTTCGACGCCGCGCGGAAACCGCGCCCTCGCCGCTGGGTGTCGTGGAAGCAGCGCGCGTGGGCGGGCGTCGCGAGCGCGGTGGTCGTTCTCGGTCTCGCCGGTTGGGTCGTGTTTCGTCCCGCGGTCACTGCTGGGAACGCCTCGCTCGCGGGCGGCGCGCGGCAGGACTCCGGGCGGGCGGTGCTGTCTCCGGTTGTACCCGCTCCCGCGCGCCCGCGTCCTGCGGCCACCGGTCTGTTGCGGCTGCTGACCACACCGAGCGACGCGGAGATTCGTATCGACGGCCAGGCCCGCGGGAGTGGTGCCGTGCTCGACTTGCCGGTCGTGCCCGGCAACCGTCGCCTCCAGATCCGTGCCCGCGGGTACATCACCTTCGATACAACCATTACGGTCACCGCCGATAGCACTATTTCCCTGGGCCGCATCACCCTGCGAGTGCCCGAGCAGAGGCCGTGACGCGTCGCCCGGCGGCGCTCGGGCTCGCACTTTTGCTGGTCTTTCCCACTATCACCGCCGCGCAGGCCGGTACCGCCGAGCTGCTCCAGCAGGCGCGTCAGCTTTATGAGCGACTCGAGATCGAACGCGCGCTCCCGATCTTGCGTCAGGTCGTGTCCCCTGATTGGCCGCTCGAAGTGACGAACGCGCAACGGGTCGAGGCCTATAAGTACCTCGGTGCCGCGCTCGTCCTCAGGGGGAAGCCGGATTCCGCCGTCCTGTATTTTCGTGCGGCGCTCGAGCGCGACGCTTTCGCCGATCTCGATCCGGCGCAGTTCACGCCGGCGCAAGCGGGTGCGTTTGCCGCCGCGCGCCGCCGGACGTTCTCCGTGGGCGTGCGGTCGATTCCGGAAACCCGCATCGATCCGCGCACGGGACGTTTGACGGTCACCGTGGTGACGACTCATGCGGCGCTGCTGCGCGCGACCGTGCGCGCGCTCGGCGACACGAACTACGTGGTGCTGTATGACGGGCCGAACGATGGCGCGCGCGAAATAGGATGGAACGGGTTGGGACCGGACGGCCGGTTGGCGCGTCCGGGGCGCTATGACTTGTCGGTGGTCGGCCGCAGCCGGATCACCACGCAGGCGGATTCGCTGCGCATGTATCTGGATCTGCAACACGACGTCGAGCCGTTCGAAGACACGCTGCCGGCGTTGGGGATCGGGGACGTGCTGCCGGAACGGTACGCGGAGTCGACGGCCGGGAACGATCTCCTGAAGGGGTTGGGCGTCGCGGTCGGTGCGCTTGCAGTCGGAAGCCTCCTGGGGAACGACAGGCTGGGAACCGGACGCGAGGGCCCGATCATGGCCGGAGCGGCCATGGCCGGCGGGATCGCCGCGTTCTCCTACCGCCGGGCACACCGCGCCATCCCGCGGAATGTCGCGCTCAACGATGCCCGCCGCGCCGCGCGTGACGCCGCCAACGCGGTGATCCGCCTGCGCAATGCGGACCGTGTCGCTCGCACGATGCTGCTCATCACACCGGCGAGCGCGCCGGCGGTGCGGCCGTGAGCGCTGCGCAGCGCCTGATCCTCGCGGTACTGCTCCTGCCGGCGAACGCCTGGGCGCAACGCTTCGAACTCAGCGGCGTCGTCACGGTTATGCGGGGGGATCATCGCGTCGACGCCGGTCTCGGCGTGGAGCGCGCGTCAGGAGTGCTGGTGGGTGGCGCGACGCGCTTGCGACACCGCGGCATCGCGCTGACGCTCTCCGGCGAAACCGGACACCTCACCGCCGTGCGGGGAAGCGGCGGCATCGATCGGGATCTGGCGCAGCTCGGCGCAGCCGCGCAGTTCGCGCCGCTGCCGTGGCTGGTGCTCGAGAGCGGCGTCACGCTGCGCAGCTTTGGCACAGTGGTCGCGCGGCAGCGTTGGACGCTGGTCCGTGCCGGGGCCGAGGCTCGGATCCCACTGAGCGGTGAGACCGTCTGGGCCGTTGGCCATGCTCACCTGCTGCCACTCGTCGCGGTCAACGGACTGCCCCACGCCGCAACGGCGTTCGATGCCGGGACGGGACTTGCCTACCGGCGCGGCCGGCTACTCCTCGACCTCACCTATACGCTCGAGCGCTGTGACTTTCCCCGGCAAGGAAGTACGCGTCGCAGCGAGCAGCTTGGAACGCTCGCGCTCCGGGGAGGCGCGCAGCTGCGCTTGCACTGACCGGCGTCCGGAATCTGTCAACCTCAAATTCCATGCAACCTTTCCCGCCATGGCTGCGTCTTACCCTCTGAAGCTTGGCACTACGTCTCTAGCTGGAGGATGCAATGCGCGGCCTGACCCTGTTGATCGCGACGATCCTGAATCTCGGATACGGCTTCGCCGCCCAAGCCGCCATGACCGTGGACCGAGCGGAGACGTTCCGCGTGGCCCCGACGGTCGCACCCGGAGACCCGACGGTGGACGCGAACCGCGTCTGGTACGGGGGCACGCTGGCCCCGATCACCGTCGAAGCTACCGCTGCTCCGAAATGCCACCTGATCTAGGGTTTGTGGCTAGACACCCCTCGGCCGCCCGCTTGAGTTTCCCGGCGGGCGGTCGCATATCCGGGCGAAACTTGTAAGATTGAAGGGACGTACCATCACCTAACCATGGACATGTCTTTGGATCACGCAGCTCCCAGCCCGGCTAAGCGCTTCGTGCGCACGTGGCGTCGTGAGATCATCCGCGGCGGCGTGCTCTTTTCGTTGGTGGTCGGAGCGGGCCTCTTCATTCGCAATGCCTCGCGCCGCATCCACGTGCCCGAATCGCTGGGGGCGCTCGGCTCGTTCGGCGATTTCAACTGGGGCGATGGCGACGGCGGCAACCTCTTCGGACACGGCCGTGAAGTCGGCGACCCCTGGGAATACCGGGCCCTCCTCAAGCCCGCCCAGCACGTCTGGATTCGCAACACCAACGGCCCCATCGACGTCGTCGCGGGAACGAGCGACAGCCTCGTCGTCCAGGTCGAGAAGAGCTGGCGCATGTCCGATCCGCAAAGTGTGCAGCTCGTCCCGGTGCTCACCGAGCGCGGGGTGACGATCTGCGCGATGTGGGAAGCCCGGGAGCAGCGCTGCAACGAGGGCGGCGACTATCGCCTGAACGGCGTCAAGAAGAACGACGTCGCGGTCCGTTTTACCGTGCAGCTGCCGCACAACGTGCCGATCGACGCGTCGACGGTGAACGGCGGCCTGGAAATCGACGGTGTCAGCGCGCCAGTGGAGGCGGCGACCGTCAACGGCCGGATCGCCGTGAACACCTCAACCGGTCCCGTCCAGGCGACCACGGTCAATGGCAGCATCGAAGCGAACATGCAGGCGCTGACGAGCGGTGATGTCGAGCTCACCACGGTCAATGGCTCCGTCAGCGCCGGTCTGCCCCCGCACATCAACGCCATCATCGATGCCGAGACGGTGAACGGCCGCGTCCAGACCGATTTCCCGGTGAAGATCACCGGCAAGCTCAGCACCCGGCATCTGCGCGGCACCATCGGCACCGGCGGCCCGACGCTGAAGCTCGTCACCGTCAACGGCTCGATCACGCTGCATGAGGCGGACGCCAATCCCCATCCCCATCCGCACGCTCGTGTGATGCTGGCACCCGAAACTCGGGTGCACGTTCGTACGCTCCCGCCGGAACGGCCCTAAGGCGTCGGTGACGCTGAACGGCCGACACTGTACGGCCACCGCGCCGGATTGATCGTCGCAAAACCGTAAAACATCAGGCAGGCGCCCGTCAGCGCGATGTTCTTCCAGAAGTGGGCCGCCTGATTCGCGGCCATCATCGGGTCGGCGATTCCCCAAAACTTGTGTACCGTGAACGCCGCCGGAATGAGAAAGAGCGCGATGAGCAGCGCTCCCCAGCCCCCCTTCACGCCGAGCAGGATGCTGAGCCCACCGGCCAATAGCATGAGACCGGACAGCGCCGTCAGCAGCGTGGGCGCCGGAACGCCGGACGCGCCGGCGTACTGCGCGTACGTGCTGAGCTTGGTGAGGTGATTGAAGCCGGAGTAGATAAA
>QHUQ01000185.1 GCA_003221985.1 Gemmatimonadota bacterium
CTGCGCTACTACACGGCCGGCTTCGCGTTGGTCATCGTGCTGTTCGGCGCCGCGGTCCTCTACGCGGCGGTGAATCTCGCCGGCCATTTGTCGCGGCAGCTCTCGCGTCCGATCGACGAGCTGGTCGGCTGGACGCAGCTGATCCGGCTGCACGAGCCGCTCCCTCTCCCGGGGGCGCCGCTCAGCCGCGGTGCACCGGAATTCGAGGCGCTGCGCCAGGCATTGCGCGAGCTGGCCGCGGCGCTCGCCGCCGCGCGCGAGCGCGAGCTGGAAGCCGAGCGGCTGCGCGCGTTCCGCGAAGTCGCCCGACGCGTGGCGCATGAAATCAAGAATCCCTTGACATCGATGCGGATCGCGGTTGCCCAACTGCGACGGAGCGATGGAATGACGGAAGGACGGAAGGACATTGCGGTTCAAGTGATGGCGGCGGAGACCGACCGCCTGGAGCGCCTCGCCAAGGAATTCGCGGAGTTTGGTCGCTTGCCCGAGGGGCCGCAGAGTGAAGTCGATCTCGTCGAGCTGCTCGCCGAGTTGGGACGCACCGGAGTCCCGGAGGGCGTGCGGGTCAACGTGGATGCGAACGGTGGACCGCACGGGCTACTTGGCCACTACGAGCCGCTGCGGCGCGCGTTCGCGAACCTCTATCGCAACGCCGCCGAGGCGATGAACGGCCGCGGCGCGATCGACGTGATGGTCACCGGGGACGGCGCCGGGCTGGCGGTGACGATCGCCGACCACGGCCCCGGCATCCCCGCCGATCTGCGCCAGCGCATCTTCGAGCCGTACTTCACGACGAAAGACGACGGCACCGGCCTCGGCCTCGCGCTGGTGCGCGTCACGCTCGAAGCCCATCGCGGCACCATATCCGTGAGCGAGACGCCCGGTGGCGGAGCGACGTTTGCAATTGTCTTTCCTCCACCATCCTCCACCATCCTTCACCAACCTTCACCAACCTTCTCGTGAGCCCTCGCGTCCTGCTGGTCGACGACGAAGCCAACATCCGGCGGATGGTCGGGGCGCTGCTCCAATCGGATGGCTTCGAAACCGTCGAAGCGGAGGGCGGCAATGCGGCCCTGGTGCGGCTCGTCGATGACGCGCCCGACGTCGTACTGCTCGACCTGATGATGCCACCGGGACCGGACGGCCTCGCGACGCTGGAGCAGATCCGCAAACGCGCGCCGCACATCCCCGTCGTGATGATGAGCGGCAAGGCCACGCTGGCCGACGCCGTGCGCGCCACGAAGCTCGGCGCCTTCCAATTCCTCGAAAAGCCGCTCACGCCCGAAGGGGTGCTGGTGGCGCTGCGCAGCGCGCTGGAATTGGGACGCACCCTGGCCGAGAACAAGCGGCTGCACGAGCAGCTGGGACACGCCGATCCGCTGGTCGGATCGAGCACCGCGATGGAAGAGCTGCGCGCGCTGATTGCGCGGGTCGCGCCCACGGAATCGCGCGTGCTGATCACGGGCGAATCGGGCACCGGCAAGGAGCTCGTCGCGTCGGCGATCCACCGGCTCAGCGCGCGCGGCAGCAAGCCGTTCGTCACCGTGAACAGCGCCGCCCTGCCGCGCGATCTGGTCGAGTCGGAAATGTTCGGTCACGAGCGCGGCGCCTTCACGGGCGCCACGGACCGGCGCCAGGGCCGCTTCGAGCTGGCGGACGGCGGTACGCTGTTTCTCGACGAAGTCGGTGACCTGGGCGCGGAGGCGCAGGCGAAGCTGCTGCGCGTGCTGGAGAGCGGGGTCGTCGAGCGGGTCGGCGGGGAGCGTCCGTTCGAAGTGAACGTGCGCGTCATCGCCGCGACGAACAAGGATCTGCAACAGGCGGTGCGGCAGGGACAGTTTCGCGAAGACCTGTGGTTCCGGCTGAACGTGCTGCCGATCCACATTGCGCCGCTGCGCGAGCGGCCGGAAGACGTCGCGCCACTGGTCCGCCACTTCGCCGAGCGCTCCGCCGCGCGGCTCGGCCGGCCGGTGAAGTTCGATGCGGGCGCGGTGCCGCTGCTCGCCGCCTACACCTGGCCCGGCAACGTGCGCGAGCTCGCCAACATCGTCGAGCGCATGGCGATTCTTGCAACGGCGGAACTTATAACTGCGCCGGATGTCGCCCGCGTGCTGCCACAGGATGGGCTGCGGCCGCCCCCGGTTGCCGGCACCGCCGCCGACGGCGAGCCGTGGCGCGACATCGCGCTGAGCGAGACGCTCGACCAGTATGAGCGCGAGCTGATCGCCAAAGCGCTGTCCGCCTCGCGCGGCAACGTCGCCGAAGCCGCCCGCCGGCTGCAGACCGACCGGGCCAATCTGTACCGCCGCATGCGCCGTCTCGGTATCGAGCCTCCACTGAAAGCCGACTTATGATCACACTGCTGTTAGCGCTGGTCACCCTGCAGGACACGACGATCGTCATCCATCCCGACAGCTCGAGCGCCACGCTCGAGGCGCGGGCGCTGCCGCGCGTCGTCTCCGAAGAAGTCATCCGGTTCTACAACGCCGCCGGGACGACCCGCCTCGTCGGCCGGACCCGGCTGCCGCGCGGCAACGAGTGGCGCGGCAACGTGGCGGTCCGCAACGGGCCGGTGCTCGTCGCGGGGCGGGTCCAGGGCACGCTCGTCGTGATCAACGGCGATCTGCTGTTCGATCGGGGGGGAGGGGCCGAAGTGACCGGCGACGTCATCGTCGTCGGCGGCACGGTCAATGACACGGCCAAAGCGCGGATCGGCGGGGAGGTGCGGCAGTACCGCGAGCCCCTGCTGTACCGCCTGCATAAGGAAGGGGACGAGATCGTCTACGCCCCCAACCTCCGGCGCCGGCTATGGAATCCGGGCGCGCACGTCTCCTGGGGTACCGCCGACTCGCGCTCGTCCCTGACGATCGCCACGGGGGGAACGTTCAATCGCGTCGAGGGGCTGCCGCTCGTCTTCGGCCCGCTGGTTGACTGGAGGCTCGAGCGGAACTTCCGGCTGCGCGTCGATGCGCTGGGTGTGTTCCGGTCGGCCGGCGATCTCTCCGACAAGCGCAGCGACCTCGGGTACATGTTCCGCAGCGAGCTGCGCGCGGGCGAGGTGCGCCCGGTGGGGGTCGGCCTGCGCGCATTCGACGTCGTCTCACCCGTCGAAGACTGGGGACTGCATAATGCCGAGGTCGGGTGGAGCGCGTTTATCTTCGGCCGCGATTACCGCGACTACTACCTGAACAAGGGATGGGCGGCGCGGGTGTTCGCGCAACCGGAACGCCAGATCGCGCTGTCGCTCGAGCTGCGGCGTGAATGGCAGACGGGCGTCGGCACGCAGGATCCCTGGACGGTGTTTCGCAATTCCGAGCCGTGGCGCCCGAACCCGCCGATCGACGAAGGGCACTTCACGACGCTCGCGCTGGGCGCCGCGCTCGACACGCGCAACGATCCCGAAGAGCCCTCCTCGGGGTGGCTGGTACGCACGACGTTCGAGCATT
Organism: Gemmatimonadota bacterium; assembly: GCA_003221985.1. Next base: position 3,447 of record QHUQ01000185.1, read on the forward strand.
CGGGCAGCAAAGACGTCGTCCCCCACAGCGGCGTGCCGGCGACCGTCCGCGATTCGATTCCGACCGATGGGTCGTACGGCTTCGGCCGGATGTTCTTCGACCTCCGGCACTACGCCCGTATCAGCCCGTCGGGACGCGTGAACGTGCGGCTGATCGCCGGCGGCTGGGCGGGCGGCGATCCGCTGCCGCTGCAGCGCCGTCTGTCGCTCGGCGGTCCCGACCCGATGCCCGGCCATCCGTTCCGCGCCAGCTCGTGCAACACCGCCTTCACCGACCCCGCGTTGCCGCCGCACTGGTCGCGGCGTGCGACCGCGTCATCGCGTTCCAGACGGAGTATCGCGGCCACGTGAAGCTCAACTGGAGCTACAACCCGTGGAAGGACGACAAACCGGAGCGCGACGAGGGCGGCGGATCGTTCTTCTGGCTGGAGGGGCTCGACGTCGTGGTGTTCGCAGATGCGGGCCAGGGCTGGCTCGTAGGTAATCAACCGGGCCACGTGCCGTCCGGCAGACTACCCGGGTTCTCGAGCTGGCTCGTGGACGCGGGACTGGGCGTCGACTGGGGAGGATTCGGAGTCTACATCGCCAAGGCGGTCACAACCGGCGAACGGCTGCGCTTCACGGTCCGGCTCGATCACCGGTTCTAGAGTGCGCCTTCGTTGGTGGGTGGCCATCGCTCTGGCCCTCACGCCACAGGTGGGCGTCGCGCAGTCTCCCACGCTGACGGTCACGCTGCAAAACGACGTCCCGCGCGTGCGCAGCACGGGGCTCCTGGCCGACGGCAAATTCGTGGGACTGATGCGCTCGGGCTTTCCGCTGCGGCTGCACTACCGGCTCGAGCTGTGGAAGGTGCGCACCTCCTGGTTCGATCAGTTCATCCGCGAGGTCTCGTGGGACGGCGTCGCGCGCAACGACCCGCTGGCCGACGACTTCGTGCTGATCCGTCAGGGAGGGAGCGTGAGCCGCTATGCGACAGCGGATGACCTGGCGGCGGCGCTGGACATTCCCTACACCGTCACGTTGCGGCCGAGCGGCGGGTCGGGACGGTATTACTTCGTCGGGCGGCTCGAGGTGACGACGCTCAACGACACCGATCTACAGGAATTGTCGCGCTGGCTCTCGGGCGACGTGGGACCGGTCGTGTCAGGCGAGGGAAATCTCGGCGAAGCGTTGGCGCGGGGGGCGCAGCGCGTGCTGGTCCGGCTCGCGGGGTTGCCGCGTCAGCGGCTCGAGGCGCGGAGTCCTACGATCCGAATTGATGGTCGATAGCGGCGCGGATTTCCGTCAGCGATTTCCCCTGCCCCGTCATGCTGCTCGCCAGCATCGCCTCACCCATGCAGATGTCGCAATAGGCCGCGTGCGTTGACTCGTAGCAGGTGAGCAGCGAGCGGTGGCCGGAGTGCTTCGAGCAATCGCAATGGCAGTAGACCCCATCCAGCGTGGCAGCGATGGTGCGCGCGGCCGCGTACGCCTCGAGCGCACCGGGGTTGCGGGGGATTGCCGGATCGGCGAGGACCTTCGCGGCCGTGATGCCGGGCCGCGGTGTGGGATGCTGGGTCGAGCCGCCGGCCGGCCTGGTGAGAAAAACGACCCCCACCAACGCGGCTGCGCCGGCGCCCGCCACCACCCAGGGCATCTTGGCCATTACAACGCCTCGAGCGTCGCCAGCACATCCGCGCCGTAGAAGAGCCGGATGTACTTCGCCTGCGTCCGCGTGAGGCGGCGCACCGCCCACGACAGATGCACGAAGTGCGGCTCGTGCGGCGAGCGCAGCGGATGCATGCCCACTTCCTCGGGCAGCAGGTTGCCCTTGCGGGTGTTGCAGCTCGAGCAGGCGGTCAGGACGTTGGTCCAGGCGTTCGTGCCGCCGCGGGACAACGGGAGGAGATGGTCGCGCGTCAGGCACTCGCGCTGCCGCAGCTCCTGCTGCGAGCGGCCGCAGAACTGGCAGCGGTAGTTGTCGCGGGCAAACAGGAACGTGTTGGTGACTTGGCGGCGGAAGCGGCGGGGGACGTGGACGAAGCGGACGAGTCGGATGACAGCCGGGCGTGGCACCGCCATTCGCTCGGAATGGACCGGCGTGCCTTCCGCCTCGACGACCTCGGCCTTCCCATCAATGACGAGCCGCAGCGCCCGGCGCACCGGCACCATGGTCAGCGGCTCGAACGAGGCATTGAGGGCTAGGCAACGCATGCGATATGCTAATACCGACCAGCAACTTGCAGCAAGTGAGGGATTTACGAGCTCGCTGCTGGCTGAAACGCGCGTCGTAACTCGTCTATTTGCGACTCAACTGAGGCACGCGAGGCACCTCCAGGCGTGGCACGGCTTTCCACGCTTTGCTCCCAGGTGCCGAGCTGCGCCAGCGCCGGTCCCAGCGCGGGATGAATCGCTGCCGCCACTTTGGCGGGCACCTTGTCGAGCGACACGCCCGCCTGTTCGGCGGCGCGGACCAATCTGCCGATCAATCCGTGACTTTCGCGGAACGGCACACCTGCTTCGACGAGCAAGTCGGCGAGATCGGTGGCGCGCATCGCCGGATCGAGCGCCGCCGCCATCCGCTCCGCGTTCACAATAAGCGTGTCGATCGCGCCGGTGACGGCGGGCAACACCGTCGCCAGCGTGTCGCACGCGTCGAACAGCAACGCCTTGTCTTCCTGCAAGTCTTTCTGATAGCCGGCCGGAATTCCCTTCAACACCGTGAGCAGCGCCACGCAGTCGCCCAGCATGCGTCCGGCCTTGCCGCGCGCCAGCTCGAACACATCCGGATTGCGTTTCTGCGGCATCAGGCTGGAGCCGGTGCTGAAGCTGTCGGCGAGCGAGACGAATCCGAATTCGCCGCTGGCGTAGGTGATGAGCTCCGAACCGAGACGCGACAAGTGCGTGCCGACCAGCGCGATGGCGAAGAGGACCTCGGCGACGAAGTCGCGATCGCCGGTCGCGTCGAGCGCGTTCGCGGAGACGGCGCGGAAGCCGAGCGCCTCTTTCAGCAGGACGCGGTCGACGGGAAAGCCGGAGCCCGCCAGCGCGCCCGAGCCGAGCGGCATCTCGGCCGTGCGGCGGCGCGCGTCGGCGAGGCGCTGGCGGTCGCGGACGAGCGGCCACGCGTGCGCCAGCAGCACGTACGCCCAGCGCACCGGTTGGGCGCGCTGGCCGTGGGTGTAGCCGGGGAGAATCGCGTCGAGCCCATCTTTCGCTTTGGCGACGAGCGTGCGGCCGAGGGCGGCGACGGCGGTGTCGAGCTCGTCGATAGCATCGATGGTCCAGAGTCGCAGGTCCGTGGCGACCTGGTCGTTGCGCGAGCGGCCGGTATGCAGCTTCCCCGCCACCGCACCGATTTCCGCGTAGAGCAGCCGCTCGACGAGCGTGTGCACGTCTTCATCGGGAGCGCCGGCGGCTGCGCCGTCAGCGAGCTTGTCCGCGACGCGGTCGAGCCCTTCGAGCAGCTGCGTCTCTTCGGTGGTGGTCAGAACGCCGGCGCGGCACAGCGCGTGTACCCACGCCTTGCTGGCGGCGACGTCCTGCGGCCAGAGCCGATGATCGACGGGGAGGCTGCGGTTTAACGCGTCGAGCGCTTCGCTCGGTCCCAGAACGAAGCGCCCACCCCACATGTGATGCGGAGGGGGGGGCGTGTCAGCTCGCTGGGACATCCGTGCGCTCGGCCGCTAACCCAGCGGCAATTCTGCTGGCGAGGCCGTAGAGCCGGATGAAGCCCTCTGCGTCCTTCTGGTTGTAGACGTTGTCCTTGCCGAACGTCGCGTACGAGGGCTGGTACAGCGCGTACGGGCTCTCCCGGCCGGCAACGATCACGTTTCCCTTGAACAGCTTCAGGCGGACGGTCCCGGTCACGTTCTTCTGCGTCGCCGTGAACAGCGCGTCGAGCGCTTCACGCTCCGTCGTCCACCAGCGGCCGTCGTAGACGAGATCGGCGTACCGCAGCGCCATCTCGTCCTTCATCCTCAGCGTGCGGCGGTCGAGGACCATCTGCTCCAGCTCGCGGTGCGCCGCGTACAGCACGGTTCCGCCCGGCGTCTCGTACACCCCGCGCGACTTCATGCCGACGAGGCGATCTTCGACGATGTCGGCGCGGCCGATGCCGTGCTCGCCGGCGACTTCGTTGAGTTGTTCGAGGAGCTCTACGGGTCCGAGTGGAACGGCGTCTACGCTGACGGGATTGCCCTCTTCGAAGCCGATCGTCACGACGACCGGCTCATCCGGCGCCTCGAGCGGGTTCTTCGTCATGACGAAGATGTGCTCGGGCGCTTCCTGCGACGGATCCTCGAGGATGCCGCCCTCGTGCGAGCAATGCCACAGGTTGCGGTCGCTCGAATACGGCTGCTCGGTGGTGGCCTGGACCGGCACACCTTTGGCGTGCACGTAGGCGATCAGGTCTTCGCGGCTTTGGAATTTCCATTCGCGCCACGGCGCGATGACCTGCAGCTCCGGCGCGAGCGCGGCGTAGGTCAGCTCGAAGCGGACCTGGTCATTGCCCTTGCCGGTGCAG
>QHUQ01000286.1 GCA_003221985.1 Gemmatimonadota bacterium
CTGGGCCGGATTCCTCGCGGGTGCCGCCGCGTCTGCGCCGGCGCTTTTTGCGCCGGATGGCGTCGGGCGGCTGCTTCGGCCGCTCACCGTATTCCACCCGGAGTGGGTCGGTGCCCGGATCGAAACGCTCACCGAGACGCTGGCGCGCTTCCGGGACCAGCCGAGCGCGATGGCCGGCTGCTTCGCAGGCGCCCTCTTCGTGCAGGTGACGATGGTGGTGTTCTACATGGCCGTCGCGGACTCGTTGCACTTGAACGTCGCCTTCGCGGACCTCGCCGTCGTCGTGCCCGTCTCGTTCGTCGTCCAGATGCTGCCCGTGTCCCTGAACGGCTTCGGCGTGCGCGAGGCGACCTTTTCGTTCTACTTCACGCGCATCGGCCAGCCGATCGAGTCCGCCCTGCTGTTCTCGCTCGTCGCGCAGGCGCTGGTGATGCTGTTCTCGTTGACGGGAGCCGCCGTCTACGTCTCGCGGACCCGCCATCATCTCGCGGTTGAGTGACTCTCAAGGCTCAGCTCTCGACGCGCAACGGTGAGCGCTACGGCGGAGAGCCGACGATCTCGTACAGCCTCGCCTCGCCGTCGTCGTAGAGCGGCCGCAGGTACGCCTCGAACTCCTTCAGCCGGCCGAGCACGTCGCGGCGGTTCTCCGTGTTGTAGCCGTACATGTGAAACACCGCGTAGCGCACGCGATTCGGTTCGAGAATCTTGAAGGCGTCGCGGCTCGGAAACGGCGCGAGCGTGTGCACGTTGGCGAGAAAATCCGGAGGGATGTAGTCGCTGTAGCCATTGACCAGCGGCATCCAGTGAGACGTCGAGGCGAGCATGTACTTCGTATGCTGATGCAGTCCGACCTCGGGATAAAAGAACGGCATCTCGATTACCGCACCGGGCGGCAGCGCCGCGAGCGTGCGATAGACGGGCTGCACGGGCGGTACGTCGGGGATGTTCAGCCGGACAAACAGCTCGCTGCCGGCGAACAGGCCGAGCATCGTCAGTGCGAGGGCCGGACGCCGCACGCGGGCCAGCCACTCCGAGACCGCAAACCCGGCCAGCACAGCCAGCCCGAAGACGACGATCAAGCCGAATCGGCTCGGCACCCGCAGCCACGCGAAAACCGGAACGATCGCGTACAGCGCCGTGTACAGCTGCGCTGAAGGGCCGAAGGACGTCCAGAACGCCGTCGCCGCCAGCCCGCCGTATAGCAGCGCCAGCTCGCTCCGCCGCCCGCGAGCGATGGAAAGACCGGTGACTCCGAAGATGGTGACCAGCCCGCCGGGGAACAGCACGTCCGTCCATTTCGGAAGATAGGGCAGGAGCCACACGTGGGCGAACGACGAGCTCGCCAGATAGGAGCTCCAGTTGGCTGAATACCGCACGGTCTCGCCGATCACCCGGTGAAATCCGGTGTCGCGCCGCATGGCGATATACGGCACGTACGCCGGCACCACGAGCCCAATCGACACCACGGCGGCGACCCCGATGGCCATCCAATAACGCGTATCGGCCCACAGCCGGCGTGTGAAGGCGACGACCACGATCGCGACGCCCACCATCAGAATCACGAAGATGCCGTAGTACCCGCAGCACAACGCCTGCGCCGCCATCGCCACGCCGAGGGCGGCGCCGCGACCCGGAGTCCGACGGTCCGCTATCCGGTGAAACGCCAGCACGCGCGTCAGATATCGGACGAGGTAGTACATGCCCGTCGCCGTGAGGATGAATGAGAGCAGCACCGCCGAGTTGAGCGCGGCGTAGGCGTTGCGCGTCGCCAGGTACACCGGCACCGCGAGTACGCCGGCGCCGAGATTGTTTTCCGAGTACGCCAGCGTCCCGCGATGCGGATAGAAGATGTTCGCGTCGAACACGCGAAGCGGATCGACGGCAAGCGCGTGTGCCACCCATGCCACGTTCCAGATGGACAACTGTCCATCGCCATTGTCGACGCGGCCCACGCGTCCCAGCTTGAACGCGATCGGATAAGTGAACACGGACGCAAGGATGGCGCTCACGATCACCACGGCGCAGGCCTCGTGCCAGCCGCCGCGGGGCGCGCGGTTGGTCCGGTGATTCTGCTCCGCCGGAGCAAGCGAAATCATCGATTGGATTGAGCCTCGATGGCGGTGAACGTCATGAGCACGCCGAGATTGCGAAAGTCACGGGAGCCCGGGTCCAGCAGGTGCGGCGTGAACCCCTGGCTCGACTGCACGGACAGCAGCAGGGCGAAGCTCTCGAGACCACGGACGCCGGACGCTGGCACGTCGAAGCTCACCGGTTTCCCCGGCTCGAGCGAAACGACCGACGTGCGCGCGCCGGCCGACACGGTGAAGACCGTGTGAATCGGCGAGCGCACCGTCATCCTCAAGTGATCCAGGCGCTTGTCGGACCGCAGCAGAATATCGGACCGCCCGGCTCCCGACACCCAGATGGCGCGCTCATCGGGGTCGGCCCCCGGCTGCTCCGGCAAGTAGGCGTGTTCGTCGAGGAAATACAGCAGCACGCCGTGAAAAGGCACGTGCGACCGTGAGTCGTCGAGCCGCACCGGCAGATCGTTGGCGATCGTGAGCTCGACCGGCAGTCGCCGGGCGAAGCCTCGCGCCGGCGCATCGTAGGTGAACTTCGCCGCGACGAACGGGTTCACCACCATCTTCGCCGTGACGAGCGAGCCGCCCAGCCACGCGACGAGCGCCGGCGTCATCGACAACGGCGGCAGGAGAAAGAACGTCAGCGGGTAGAGGCTGATGAAATACCGGTTGCCCGGCGGTCCCCCGCCGCCGTTCCACGTGTACGGCGCGAACACCAGCAGCGCTCCGACCGACGCCAGGAGCGCCAGGAACGTCAGCACCCGCCACGGACGTGCGCGCTCGCCCGACGCGAGCCAGATCACGATCGCCAGCGCGCCCGGAAAAAAGTACGGCACGAACCCATGATGCCGGCCCACGAGGAAGTACTCCACGTTGAGGCCGAAGCGATTGAGAAACTCGGACGGCGCCAGGACGCTCGCCGCATCCGAGTCGTTCGTGCTCATCTCCCGGCCGCGCCGGTCCCAGGTGTTGTCGGCGGAGTCGAACGGGAAGGTCCCGTAGAAGGTCTTGCGATCGCCGCCCTGGTAGTTGAGCTCGCCCGTGCCGAGCGCATTGACGGCAAACAGGGCGCATGTCGCGCCGACGATCGCGCCGGGCGCGAACCGGCGCCGCCACCACCACCACGCGACCAGGGGGCCGGCCAGCAGGGCGTTGTGCGGCTTCGAGTACGTCGCCAGGCCCAGCAGAATCGCTGCGCAGATATCGCCGCCGGCCGATCGCAAGAAACGGGAGCCCCCAGGCGGCGCCACTTCTTTGTACAGCCAGAGGAAATATGCGAAGAAGACGAGCGCGAAGTTGAAGATGTCGGATGTGAGGAACACTGCCATCACCGGCACCACGGTCGCGCCGACAAACGCCAGCGTGAAGACGAGCGCCGGACCGGGCGGCGACTTAGAGGCGATCGCTTCGCGGATCGGGTCCCCGGCTCACCTGGATGTACGGCGGCGAGCTGCGCAACCGCACGTGCCACTGTGCGCCGCGTTTGAGAAAGATGCCGTCGGGGCCGGCTCGGTACAGGCCGAAAAAGCGCTCGAGGTCTCTGCGCTCGTAGCTCAGGTCGTGGTCGTAGGCGAGGCTGAGGGCCATCGCCACATACGACGCCTCGTCGCCCTTGATGCCGAATCCGGTCTTGACCACGTCGACGGACATCGCGGCGACGAGGGCGACGATCAGAAGAATCGCCCCGGTCACGACTGCGGCAGACCCGGCGCGCACCGAAGGCACCGGGGCCGACGACACCGCGAAATCGGTCGCGGCGGAGCTCAACGAGGACACGAGCACATCATAAATGACTCTAGCGAGTTCAGCGGCGCGTTCGGACCAGGTTTCGCCGGTTGATCGCGCCGGGAGCGCACGTTATGCTGGACGCGTTCAGCATGAGCATCCCTTTCGGCGAGACCGGCGGCCTCGTCCGCGGGTGCCTCGACCTGGTCTCGGGACGGTTTCCGCGTTTCGTGTTCGGCGCCTCCATCGGCGACCTGCTTCCCGTCTTCCACTTCCACGACGAGCCGCGTGACGCGCTCGAGCCGAAGCTGCGGCACCTCGCCGACAACGGCTATCGCTCGGTGACCGCCGACGAGATCGCCGCCTTCGTGCGAGGCGATCGGGCGCTGGCCCCGCGCGCCGTCGCCCTCTGTTTCGACGATGCCTGGGCCAGCGTCTGGACCGCGGCCGGTCCGCTCCTGAAAGAGCATGGCCTTACGGCGATCGTCTACGCGATTCCCGCGCGGGTCAGCGACGCGGCGGGCTGTCGGCCGAGGAGCGTGTCCGAGACATCTTCACACGCCGCTGGCAGGCCGGCTCCGCCGCCGGAACACGGTCCCAATCTGCAAGCCGTTCCGCTCGACGCGCGGCCACCAGGAGCCAGTGACGCACGGGCTCCTGGCGACAAGGACGCGAGCAGCGCGGCCGCTGGATCGCCATTCATGACATGGCCGGAGCTGCGCGCGCTGCAAGCGGCCGGCATCATCGACGTGCAGTCGCACACGCGCACCCACGCCAGGATCTTCACGTCGGGGACGGTCGCCGGCTTCGTCGAGCCCGGATACGACGCCACACTGCTGCTCGCGCGTCCGCAGGTTGGCGCCGAACCGCTTCGGTTCGTCGGCCCGGATGATCTCGGCGCGCCGTTGTACGAACACCGGTCACGCATGTCCGATGGTCCGCGCATGCGGCACACCGAGAAGGCGCACGACGCGTGCGTGAGGCTCGTGGCATCGGAAGGCGGACCCGCGTTTTTTTCACGTGCGGACTGGCGGCGGCGGCTGCAGTCGCTTGCCGACGGATTCTCGGCGCACGCGACGCCGGAATCAGCCGACGAGCAGCAACACGCGATAGACGAGGAGCTCGATCGCTCCCGGTCGGAGCTGAACGGCCGGCTCGGCACGCGGACGGTCAACCACGTGTGCCTGCCATGGGGCGTTCCCGGGCAAAAGGCGGCCGCCGCGCTGAAACGACTGGGGTTTGCCACCGCGTTCGCGAACCGGTTCGCCGGCGTGCATGCCGTGCGCCGCGGCGACCATCCCCACTGGCTGAAGCGCCTGCCGAACCGATACATTCACCGCCTCCCGGGCCGCGGCCGACGCTGGTGGTTCATCACGCCCTCCTCTCACCGCGTGACGGTCGGGAGATGATCGAGGACGTCGAGCACACCAGCGCGCCGGCCGGACCGGCTCAGTTCGGAAATCTCGCCGCCAACGCACGCTTTCCCGAGCTGTCCGGTGCGCTCCGGCCGGGGATCGAGATCCTGGAAATCGGCTCGGGCACAGGCAGCCTGTTGCATCGGCTGGTTGAGCAGGGTCATCGGATCCGTGGCGTCGAGATCAACGGCGGGCTGATCGCCGAGAGCCGCCGCTGGTACGGCGAGCTACCCCTTCAACTCGTGGACGGTGTACGGCTTCCGTTTGCCGATGCGTCCTTCGACGTCGTCCTGAGCTTCGACG
>QHUQ01000195.1 GCA_003221985.1 Gemmatimonadota bacterium
CGCCGGGCGCGCTCCAACGCTTCGATGCGGTCGTTCAGCGAGCGCTCATCGCGCTCCAGCCGTGAGAGCCGTTGCTCCGCCTCCTTGGTGCTGCGGCGCGTTTCGCGCAGGTTGGTTTCCCGTTCGTGCTCGAGCGCCAGGTAGCGGCCCAGCTCGTCGGTGCGCTCGCGGCGCCGCCGGCCCAGCGTCTCGCGCGCATCCACGAGCAGCTGGCGTTGCCGCGCCACACGGTCGCGCAGCTTGTGCATGTCGTTGGTGAGCAGCCGGTCCTGGCGGCTCACGAGGTAGAGGTACTTGTAGCGGGACAGCAGATCCCCGAAGCTCTCCGCGGCGAACAGCACCTGCCAGCTGTACAGCGCGCCCCGCTTGTAGATGTCCACGAGCCGCCGCTCGAGCACCGCGCGTTTCTCGAGCAGCGCGTCCTGCGCGATCAGCAAGTCGACCGTGATTTGGTCGATCTGCCCGCCGAGACCGGTGATCTGGCGGTCCAGCTCGTTGACGATCCGATTGGTGCTTTGCTTTTGCTGCTCGATGTTGACGATTTCGTCGGCCAGCGAGTGCGCCTGGGTGCGCAGGCGGGAAAGCTCCTGCTCGACCTCTGAGCGTTCCCGTTTGATGCCCTCCAGGCGGCGCTGATTGTCCTGCATTTGCTGCTGATAAGTGGGACGTTGTTGAGCATGCAAGACGGGAAACGGGAAACGAGAAACGGGAAACGCAAAAACGATCAGACCCAACATCGCGCACCACGTTTCCCGTTTCCCGTATCCCGTTTCCCGATGTCTCATACCCGCTTCAGGTGACGGCCTACGCTGGTCGCGCTGCCGAGCAGTCCGATCAGCGCGCCGAAGATGACGATGGCCGCAGCCTGCTCGCGAGTGAAGAAGGAGGATTGCAGCAGATAGCGGTTGATCAACACGTACGCGCCAAACGACAATCCGATCGCGACCGCGCCGCCCAGCAAGCCTTTCATCGCGCCCTGCAGCAGGAACGGCCGGCGGATGAAGCCGTCCGTCGCGCCCACGAGCCGCATGATGGCGATCTCGCGGCTGCGCTGCAGCACCGCCATGCGGATCGTCGTCCCGATGATGATGATGGCGACGACGGCGAAGGCGGCGCCGACCACGATCCCCACCGCGGCCGCGAGCCCGCGCAGCCGGTCGAGCTTCTCGACCCAGTCGCGGCCGAAGCGGACGTCGTCCACGAAGCCGAAGCCCCGCAGCCGCTCCGCGACGGCGCTCACGTGCTCGGTATCGCGGAATCCCGGTTTGAGCTTCACCTCGATAGACGCGGGCAACGGGTTCCGTTCCAGCTCCTGCATCACGTCGCGCAGCTCGATCAGCTCCGCGCGTGCGCGGGCCAGCGCGTCGTCTTCGGAGACGTACGTCGCGGACTGCACTTCCGGGAAGGCCTCGACGTCCTTGAGCGCCTGGGCGGTCCCCTCGATCGGCGCGCCGGGCAGCAGATACGCCACCACCTCGACCCGCTCTTCCACGCCGCGCAGCGCGTCCTGGAGGTTCACGACCACCAGGCCGAACAATCCCAGCACGAACAGCGAAAAGGCGATCGTCGTCACCGACAGCACCGAGAGCAGCGGCGCGCGCTTGAACGTCAGCATCGCTTCGCGGAACGTCAGATTCACGGCGCTGCCGCCTGGTCCCGCGCCTCGTCGACCGCCGAGTCGTACACCAGCGCCCCTTCCTGCAGCTCGATCACGCGATACGGCGCCTGCCGCACCAGGTCGAGATCGTGTGTCGCCATCACGACGGCGGTGCCGCTGGCGTTGATGTCGCGCAATAGCTGGAAGACGCCACGAGTGGCCCGCTCGTCGAGATTGCCGGTCGGCTCATCCGCCAGCAGCACCGTCGGCTCGTTCACCAGGGCACGCGCGATCGCGACGCGCTGCTGCTCGCCACCGGAGAGCTCGCGCGGATACGCCTGCGCCTTGGCCGCCAGGCCCACCTGCGTGAGCACGCGCATCACCCGCGCCGGAATCGTGGAGGAGCGCGCCCCGGTCACCTCGAGCGCGAACGCGACGTTTTCCTCCGCGGTGCGGTCCTCGAGCAGCCGGAAATCCTGGAAGACGATGCCGAGCCTGCGGCGGAGCAGGGGCACTTCACGGGGCCGCATCTCGTTCACGTTGTACCCGGAGACGCGGACGTCCCCCGACGTGGGGCGCTCCTCGGCGTAGATCAGCTTCATGACCGTCGACTTGCCGGCGCCGGAATGGCCGGTGAGAAAGGCAAACTCGCCCTTGGCGACGTGAAAGGAGACGTCCTTGAGCGCGAGGCCGCCCTTGGGGAAGGCCTTGAAGACGTTCGTGAACTTGATCACTTAGTGCCGCGCCAGGGCCTGGGCGAAGTCCGCGATGAGGTCATCGGGATCCTCCAGTCCCAGGGAAAATCTCAGGAATCCGTCCGGAATGCCAGCCTGCGCACGCTGTTCCGCCGTGAGACTCGCGTGTGACGTGAGGCGCGGCTCGGACACCAGCGTCTCGACCCCGCCGAGGCTGGGGGCGTGCGCTGCGATCGTCAGCGCCTTGAGAAACCGCTCGGCGGCGCGCACGCCGCCCTTCAGCTCGATGCCCAGCATGCCGCCGAAGCCGCCCAGCACGCGCTTCGCCAGCTCGTGATCCGGATGGGAGGCCAGGCCGGGGTAATGCACCTTGGTAATCGTGTCCTGCTTGGCGCACCACTCCGCGACCGCGAGGCCGATCTCGTTCTGTCGCTGAACGCGGACGGTGAGCGTGCGCATGCCGCGATCGATCAACCAGGCCGCGAAGGGGTCGATCGCCTGCCCCCACACCTGCATCAGCCGGCGCACCTCGTCCACGACCTGATCGGTGCCCGCCACCGCGCCCGCAATCACATCGGTGTGGCCGTTCAGGTACTTCGTGGCGGAATGGATCACGAGATCCGCGCCGTGCTCGAGCGGCCGAAAATTCACCGGCGAGGCGAACGTCGAATCGACGAGCAGCGCGAGGCCCTCTTCCTTACAGATGCCGGCGACGGGCTCGAGATCGATGACGCGCAGCAACGGATTGGTTGGCGTCTCGAGGAACACCGCGCGCGTCGTTTTGCGCATCGCCTTCTTCCAGGTGCGCGACTGCGTGGGATTCACGAACGAGACGTCGATGCCCAGTTTCCCGAATTCCTCGCGGAACAGCCGGTGCACCCCGCCGTAGATCCATTCACTCGCCAGCAGGTGATCGCCGGGACGCAACACGGCGAGATGCGCGAGCGCAGCCGCGCCCATACCGCTCGCCAGGAACAGCGCCGCGTCGGCGCCCTCGAGCAGCGCGAGCTTGCGCCCGATGTCGACCTGGTTCGGATTGTTGCCGTAGCGGGTGTACAGGACCTCGGCGGTCGAGCCGACCGGATTGGTGAACGTGGAGCTTTGGTAGAGCGGGGGAGCGACGGCTGTCCAGTCGGCGCGCGCCTTGGGGTCGCCGTGAATGGCGCGCGTGGACAGTCCCAGGCGGCGGCGTTTCACGCCGCGGTGAGACGGATGGTGCCTCCCGGATTGCGTGCCGCCAGCCGCAACTCGACCAGCTCATCGAGCAGCGCCGGAGCCGGCTCACTGGCCCCCAGCCCCTCGAGGATGCCGTCGGCGCGCTCGCACAGCACGGCGAGTCCGGCGCCAGCGAGCACGGGCTCGATCGCCTCACGATGGGCATCGGTGAGCCCGCGCAGCAGCAGGACTTTCACCTTGTCGCGCACCAGCTTCGCGACGATCTCGTCGGCGCACGAATAATCGAGGCACCCGACGCCGGTGAAATCCATCACCGCAATGGTCCCCGGGGGAAGATCCCGCTCGATGTTTTCCCGAACCGCTCGGCCGGTGGGGCGTGTCACGAGGTCGGTGTAGAAACCGGCCACGGACTTCTGGAGAATGGCGTGCACCATGATCTGAGGAATCATCACTTCTTCGACGACCCTTTCTCCGACTCTTGTTCCGGTATGATGAGCAAGACCTGCGATCCCGGAAACTCTGGCAACCCGTCCTTCAGCGGCATGTCGTCATCCCAGCGCGGCACGATCGCGATGCGTGCCGTGCCGCTGCGGATGGCGACTTTGCCTTCCCAGCGGGCCAGGTAGCGCCGGATGCCCGCGAGTCCCTGCCCGCGCCCCGGATCGCGAAAGCGGCTCACACCTTGAACCAGCGCCGCTTCCAGCGCTGCGGCGTCGCCCCACCGTTCGCCGAACCGCTTGGCCTGCGTGGACTCCAACGAATGCCGGAATCCGACACCGGCGTCCGCGACCGCGATCACCACCACGCGGCGCGCCAGCTTGCGCCGCCAGTTGTACGCCTGCACCGCGACCCAGCCGCCCGTACCGGCGTGCTCCACAATATTCTGACAAGACTCCGAAAGCGCCATAGCGAAACCCATCGTCGCCTTCGGATCGAGTCCCAATTCCGAGCTGAGGATCGCGGACGCGCGTTGCTGGATCGTGCTCACGACCGCGTGCACGTCTTCGGCCGCACGGACCGGCGTCACGGGGAGCAACACGTCGCTCTCCGTCGCGACTTTGGCCTTGGGCACCTTGCCGTGCACCTCGAACAGATCGCCCGCTTCCCGGAAGAAACCGGCACGCGCCCAGTAGCTTACGACATCCGGATTCGCCGGCGCCGTGAGCAGCGGCCGCTCGCCCTTGCGCGCCGCCGCCTCACCGGCGGCGAGCAGCCCCACCAGCCCGTACGGCGACGCCCATTCCGCGGCGTGCGCGTCGAACAACAGCCGCTCCCCATCGGTCGCCTGCGCATACGCGGCCGCGAACTGATCGAAGGAGCGGTCGTCGAACGACGTGGGGACTTCGACGAGGCGGGTCATGCGATCGAGAGCTTCCCCAGCAGGTGGTCGCGCAGTCCCGTCGCGCCGCGGTGGGTCAGGTTGCGGGCGCCGAGCATCGTCCCCGCCCGCAGCGCTTCCTCCAGGCTCGCCCCGCTGAGCAGCGTGGCGGCAACGGTGCCGCCGAATACGTCGCCGCAGCCCGTCGGGTCGGATTCCTGAAGCAACGGCGACTGGTGGATCGCGGGAGCGGGAATCAGCTCCGTCCGCACGGGGGTCCCGGTGAAATACGCCGCGCCGCGCTTGCCCAGCGTCACGCAGAGCGTGCTGCATCCCTGACGCAGCGCGTCGGCCGCGATGGCGAGCGGATCGCTGCCCAGCTGCCGCATTTCGTCTTCGTTCAGCTGGATGACGTTGAAGCAGCCGAACCAGGCCGGTGCCTGCGGCAGCGCACGTGGGACGCGCATCCCGTCCGGCTCCTTGCCGAGGAAGAGGCTGTGCAGGTCCGCGTACATGAAGCGCGGAAAGCCGCGGCGTAGCAGCTGCGCGGTCTCGAGATTCATCTCGAACCCGGAGATGAAGTTGACGTACAGCGCATCGAGATCCCGGACCAGCGGGCCCAGCTCGGCCCACGTCCAGGGCGGCACGCCGCCGGTCATCTGCTCGCAGCGCCGCTCCACCGATTGGTAGCGTAACGTGACCCGATTGTTGGGCTGGGGAACTTCCAGGAATCGTGCGTCGCGCGTCGTGCGTCGGAGGCTTCGCAGAAATGCGTTGGCCTGTGGGGCGAGATCGCGGCCCACTTTGATGAGCGGGACGATCTCCCAATCGTCGGGCAGCGTCGCGTCGAGGGCGGCGAGCGCGTAGGAGATGCCGCCCCACTCCTGCACGGCGGCCTGGGCCGGATCGCGGCCGTGAATCGTGTCCCACACCATCGACCCGATCACGCCGAGCCGTTTCAGCGCAGCCCCCAATGTTTTTGAATGAACACCGCGGCCGCCCCGAACACGCCGGCGGTGCCCGGTAGCGTGCCCGGCACGATGCGGCACGCTTCCCACGCGGGCTTGAAGGCGCGCCGCTTGACCTCGCTGCGCAGCGGTTGGAACAGCTTGTCCCCGGCCTGGGTGACGCCGCCGCAGATCACCACGACTTCCGGGTTGAAGATATTGAGGAAGCTCGCCACCGCCGCCCCCAGCAGCGAGGCAGTCTCGTGCACGACCTCGAGCGCCCATTCGTCGCCGTCGTTCGCGGCCTCATAGACGATCTGGGCGGTGATCTGGGCGAGGTCGCCTTTCACGTACTGCGACAATGACGTCTCGACGCCCGATTGGATCCCTTCGACCGCACGCTCGGCGATCGCGGGTCCGGCCGCGTACGCCTCGATGCAGCCGTAGTTGCCGCATTTGCAGCGGCGTCCGTTGGCATCGATCGTGACGTGCCCGAATTCCCCCGCGACGTCGGTGACGCCGTGGTAGATCTCCCCGTCGATGACGATCCCGCCTCCAATCCCCGTGCCGAGCGTGAGACCGATGACGTAGTTCGCGCCGCGCGCGGCACCGCGCCACCACTCGCCGAAAATCGCGCAGTTGGCATCGTTGTCGAGCGTGGCCGGAAGGCCGAGCCCCTCGCTGACCCGATCGCGCAGCGGCATGTTGGTCCAGCCGAGATTGGGCGTCAGCAGCACGACGCCGGTCTTCGTGTTGAGTGGACCGGGCGAGCCGATGCCGACGCCTTCCACCTTTTTCCCCGATTCGCCAATCGACGCCTTGGCGAGTTTGACGATGCGCGTGGTGACCGCGTCCGCGCCCTGGGCCGCCATGGTCGGCTCGGAGACCACGCCATGAATCTCCGAACCGTCCTCAGCGAGGACGCCGGCGACGAGATTCGTGCCCCCGACATCAATTCCGACGACGTAGCGCACCCAGGTCCTCGATTGCTCGGGTCACAGCCTCGACGGTGAGATCACGCATGCACCGGTGATGTCCCAACGGACACTGCGGCGGGCCGTGCGACGAGCAGGGCCGGCATTGCAGCTCCATTCCCAATGCCACGTCTCCGGGGCGAACCGGACCAAATCCAAACTCCATGACCGTGGGCCCAAACAGCGCGACGATCGGCGTTCCCACGGCGCTCGCCAGGTGCAGCGGCGCGCTGTCGTTCGTCACCAGCAGCGCGGCTCGCTTGAGCAACGCGGCCGATTGTCGCAGCGTCAGCTTCCCACAGGCATTGATGACCCTTCGCCGCCCTTCACCGCCCTCCGCCGCCCTTCGGATCTCTTCTCCCAAACCGACATCGTCCTGCCCACCAAGCACAACGACGGGGGCATGATCCGCGAGTTGCCGGGCGAGCTCCCCATAGTACGGCCAACGCTTGCTGCCCCAAATCGATCCGGGCGCCAGCGCGACAAAGGCTCCGTCGATGATCGCTGCCGCGGCCTGCTCGTCCACAGCGGTGGGGTGGAGTTGGGGAGGATAGGCGCCCGGAGGCTCGTCCGCGAGGGCCAGGAGCCGGTCGGTTTCGTGACCTGTTCGGGGCTTGGGGAGGGCTTCTGTATAGAGGAAGGACCACCCGCCCGAGAACCCGATCCGTGACGTGATCCGGGCGAACAGCGCCAGCGCCGCCGTGCGCAGCGAGCGGTGCGGGAGGTAAGCGCGCCCATAGTGCTCTGCACGGAGCCGGCGGGCCAGGCGCCGCAGTCCCGCCCAGCCCCGGTCGGCCCGGCGTTTGTCGTAGGGGATCACCTGTCGCACCGCGGGATGCGTCTCCAGCAACGGCGCGGCGATCGGCGTGGTCACGACATCCACCGGTCCGTGTCGGGCGGCGAGCGCCGACAGCAGCGACGTGGTGAGGATGACATCGCCCAGGAAGGCGGTCTGAATGACGAGGATCGGTTCGCTCAAGGGAGCTGAGCCACGGCCCAGACCGGGTCGTGGTCGCTCGTACCGAGCGTGTCGCGCACGATCCCGGTGAGCTTCCGATCGGGGGAAGGCGCGGCGAAACCCTTCAGGAAAACGTGATCCCAGTTGAACACGGCCGTCGTGAAGCCATTGTGCTCCGTCGGCCAGACGAAACCGTGCGCGACGAACTCCTTCCCGATCCCGTGACTGTTCATGTCGCCGGCCACGATCACGAGCGGATACGTACGGGCATCGGCGAGAATCGCATCGGCCTGATCGCGCCGCTTCGAGGGGCGGATGTCACTGGGCGTGCCGAGATGGGCGCTGTACACCCGGACCTGCAACGCTCCGACGAGCACCGTCGCCGCCGTGGCGATGCGCTGCGCATGACGCAGGCCGCCGATGTGCGGCAGCAGCAGTTTTTCGTCCGCCACGATCGGCCAGCGAGAGAGGATCGCGTTGCCGAAGTCGTGTCCCAGCTTGGGGTGCACCGCCGCGGGATAGTAGACCCACGCCATCCCCAGTGCGTCGGCGATGCGTCGCGTCCCCTCCGCGTCCATCTCCTGGAGCACGACGATATCCGCGTCCGGCAGCGGCGCGCGCGTCGTGAGCACGTTGATCGCGCGGTCGACATGCTTGCCCCACTGCACGTTGTACGTCACGACGCGCAGAACGTGATTGGCGGCGATAGGCGTGGCTGGCGACGCCGGCACGCCCGCGTAGCGAGGGCCGAGCGGGCTCTGGTAATTGACGACCGCGCGACAGGCCCCTCCCCCTCCCCCCACCGCTGAGAATGTTCGCATAGCGAAGAAAGTGGTGCGTGTCGTCTGGAATGACCAAAGTCTCAAACGGCACTCTAGCGCCGGCGAGTCGTCGCACGAGATCGGTCGTTTGTGCGAACCGGACATTGCGGTCATCGTCACCATGAATCAGCAGCACCGGTGACTTCCAACCGGCTACGGACGAAACGGGAGATGAGTGCCACGCTGTGGCGAGCGCCGTATCGGCGTCGGGAGCCTGCTCGTAGCGTTGCCGATCGAATGCTCGCGAGTACGTCGACCAGTCGTGCACGCCGTGAATGTCGACGCCGGCCGCGAACACGTCGGAGTTGCGCGCCAGCGCCAAGGCGGTCAGAAAACCGCCATAGGAGCCGCCGTAAATCCCGATCCGGCCCGCATCCACGCGGGGCAGCGTGCGGAGATACGCGGCCGCTGCTTGAATGTCTCGATACTCGGCCGCGCCACGCGCACCGGCATTGGGTGGTTGATGGAAGTCAAAGCCATAACCGATGCCGAGCCGGTAGTTCACCGAGAGCACGATGAACCCGCGACTCGCCAGATATTGATTCAGCGCGTAGGCGTTCGAGTAATAGTCCGAGTGGTGTGACGAGGCCGGCTGGATAGTCGGTCGGTATGTGGTCGGCGCCGATGGTGCGAACTGCGGCACGAGGCGTCGTGAACCCCTTCGTCGCGGGCAGTGGTGGCCGCTGCGGCGTCGCGCTGATAAATACGAGCGTCGAGCCGTCGCCGGTGAGTGTTGGCGCCCATTCCAATCCAGCCCCTGGCGTCATGACTTCGGGCGCGGCGCGGTCCACGGGAACGCGAACGACGTGACGTCGGTCAGTGTCGAGCGAGTCCGCTCCCATGTTGCCCGCAAATACCAGCCACGCTCCATCGCTGCTCAGCGAAATGTGCTCGGCCATGAAGCGGCCGGGGGTAAGCAACACGGGTGAGCCACCGGTGGCGGGAATCGAGTAGAGATGTGGCCATCCATCCTGGTAGGAAAGGAAGACAACCCGGTCTCGCGTCCCCCAGCCGAGGTTGGTTCCTCCATCCGTCGAGGGCACCGAGCCGGCGAGCGTCTCCGGCGATCTCCACAGGCGCTGCGCAGCTCCTGTCGATGCGTCGGCGGTCCAGATTTCCCAAGGGTTGGGTCTCGATGGCAAGATCGAGTCTGGGGCTCCACCCGCGGCCGACATTCGCACGAACGCGATGCGCCGGCCATCCGGAGACCAGCGTGGCGACCGGTCGCGCGCGAATGCCGGCACGAGCCAGGTGATCGCGGTACTGTCATTCGTATAGACGCCGATGAAGGAGTGATCGCCGCGATTGGCAACGAACGCGAGCCGGGAGCCGTCCGGCGACCAGCGCGAATCGCCGTTCTCGCCGCGCACTGTGATCAGCGCCTTGGCCGGTGCGGATCCGTCGAGGGGAGCCGTCCAGATCTGGCCGCCCTTGCTGAACGCCACGACGTCGCCGCGTGGAGAAACCACCGGCTCATCTCCATCGCCGATCGCCTTTGGCTCGCCGCCGTCGAACGGCACGCTGAAGATCTGCACCTTGGGAGGCGCGGGGTTCGAGTTGACGTTGACCGGGAGCGCGTCGTCCCAGTTCGAGCCGTGGTCGCCGCCGCGCACGTACACGACAAACCGTCCATTCGCCGAGATCGTGACGCTGGTCAGCTCCTGCCCGTCATCGCGGTCGTAGTGGGTCAGCTGCCGCGCGGCGAATGCGGGCCCCTCGGCGACATAAATGTTTCGCCGGCCCTGTTCGTTGAACGCCCACGCGATGCGAGCGCCCGTCGCGGCGGCGGCCAGCTCGGTGGGGTAGGGATAGGACCGGACCTGATCGAACGTGAATTGGGCAGATGCTACAACAGGCAATCCGATAGCGAGCACGGCAGTAGAAATCACGCTCCGCATAACCGTTCCCCTTTCCCCATTCCCCGGTGTCACTCGACCTGGAGCACTGCGAGAAACGCCTCCTGCGGAATCTCGACGGTCCCAACCTGCTTCATCCGTTTCTTCCCTTCCTTCTGTTTCTCCAGGAGCTTGCGTTTGCGCGTGACGTCGCCGCCGTAACACTTGGCGGTCACGTTCTTGCGCAGTGGCCGGATCGATTCGCGTGAGATCACCTTCGTTCCGATCGCGGCCTGAATCACGACCTCGAACAGCTGCCGCGGGATCAAGTCTTTCAGCTTTTCGGCGATCTTGCGGCCCCATTCGTAGGCCTTGTCCTTGTGGATGATAACGCTGAACGCGTCCACTGCCTCGCCGTTGAGCAGCATGTCCAGCTTGACCAGTTCGCCGGGTCGATATGCAAGGAACTCGTAATCCAGTGAAGCGTAGCCGCGTGAAATTGTCTTCAGCTTGTCGTAGAAGTCGAGAATGATCTCCGCGAGCGGGAATTCCCAGTCGAACTCAACGCGCGTGGGATCCAGGTACTGCATGCCGCGATAGACCCCGCGCCGCTCTTGCCCGAGCTTCATGATACCGCCGATATACTCCGCCGGGGCGAAGATCCGCGCTTTCACGTACGGCTCCTCGATGCGGTCGACCTCTGAGCCGTGCGGCAACAAGCTCGGATTCTCAACCAGCTCCATGCTGGCGTCGGTCCGGTACACGTGGTATTCGACGTTGGGGACCGTACTGATCAGGTCGAGATCGAACTCGCGCTCCAGTCGCTCGCGCACGATCTCCATGTGGAGCAGGCCGAGGAAGCCGCAGCGGAAGCCGAATCCCAGCGCCACCGAGGTTTCCGGCTCGTAGTGCAACGACGCGTCGTTCAGCTGCAGCTTCGCCAGCGCGTCGCGCAGCTCCTCATACTGCTCGGCGTTGGTCGGGTACAGGCCCGCGAAGACCATCGACTGGATGTCGCGGTAGCCGGGGAGCAGCTCCACGTCGCGATGCTCGGCGTCGAACACCGTGTCGCCCGGCCGGATCTCGCGCACGCCGCGCACGTTGGCCACGACGTACCCGACCTCACCGGCCTCGAGCTGCTCGGCCGGCTTGTGCCCAAGCTGGAGGTAGCCGACTTCGTCCACCTCGTAGATGTCGTCGCGGTGCGCGCCAAAGACGACCTTCATCCCCGGCCTGACCGCACCGTCTACCACCCGGATCGACGGGATGGCGCCCCGATAGCGGTCGTAGTAGGAGTCGAAGATCAGGGCCCGCAGCGGTGCCGTGGGATTCCCCCGCGGCGGGGGGACCCTCCGGACCACGGCCTCCAGCAGCTCCGGCACCCCCCTTCCTTCTTTGGCGGAGATGCGCAAGATCTCGTCAGGATTGGTGCCGATGAGGTCGTGGATCTCCTGGGCGCGCTTGTCGGGCTCGGCGCCGGGGAGATCGATCTTGTTGAGAACGGGTATGATCTCCAGCCCCGCATCCATCGCCAGCAGTAGATTGGACAGTGTCTGGGCCTGAATTCCCTGCGACGCATCGACGACGAGAATGGCCCCTTCGCAGGCAACCAACGACCGCGAGACCTCGTACGTGAAGTCGACATGACCGGGTGTATCGATGAGATTCAGCTCGTACAGCTGCCCGTTTTTCGCGTGGTAACTCATTCGCACCGCATTCAACTTGATCGTAATGCCACGCTCGCGTTCCAGATCCATCGTGTCGAGCACCTGCTCGCGCATGAGTCGCTTGTCGAGCGTCCCGGTGAGCTCGATAAGTCGGTCGGCAAGCGTAGATTTCCCGTGGTCGATGTGGGCGACAATGCAGAAATTACGGATATGATCTTGGCGCATCGCGCGGAAATATAGCCCCCATAACACCCATGGCTCCCATCACCGGCTGGTTCGATCCCTCGCCCAAAGGCGGCTCGCTGCGCCTCGCGGCCAACAGTTATCTGCCTGCGAAGAGCGATCCGCAGGTCCGCCTCCCCGGGCTGCGCCGCGGCGACTTGATCGTGCTCGACAATGGCCGCGTGACGACAGTGAATGGCGAGCCGGCCGGCCAGCTGGACGGCCGGCCCGATTTCGCGAATCTGGGCGCCGTCCATCCGAACCGCCCGCTCACGCTCGAGACGCCGCGCGCCTCGAGTCCGCGCACTGCCGAAACACAGCGCGTCGTCGACCTGATCTGCCCGTTCGGCTTCGGCCAGCGGGCGCTCATCGTCTCGCCGCCGAAGGCCGGCAAGACGATGATGCTCCAGGCGATCGCAGAGGCGGTGGCCGAGAATCATCCCAAGGCGATCCTGCTGATTCTGCTCGTGGACGAGCGGCCGGAGGAAGTGAGCGAGATGATCGACTGGGGGCGTGGGGAAGTCATCGCGTCGAGCTTCGACTTGCCGCACGAACGGCACGTCGCCGCGGCCGACATGGTCTTCGAGCATGCGCGCCGCCAGGTCGAGCTGGGGCGCGACGTCGTCATCGTGCTCGACTCGCTGACCCGCCTCGCGCGCTCGCACAACACGACAGGACGGGGCACGGGACGCACGATGTCGGGAGGCCTCGATGCCAACGCGCTCGCCAAGCCGAAGGGACTCTTCGGCGCGGCACGCGCGGTGCCGCCCAAGGACGGCGGCGGTTCCTTGACCGTGATCGCCACCGCTCTCGTCGAAACCGAGAGCAAGATGGACGACATCATCTTCGAGGAGTTCAAGGGTACGGGAAACGCCGAGCTGCGGCTGACGCGGGCGCTGGCCGACCGGCGCATCTATCCGGCCGTCGATATCGCGGCGAGCGGGACGCGCCGGGAAGAGCTGCTGGCCGATGCAAAGACGATCGAGGCGAAACAGAAGCTCCGGCGGGTCCTGGTGGATCTCCCGCCGGAGCAGGCGATGCAGTCGCTACTACAGCAGATGAAGCGCGCTAAGACGAATGCCGAGTTGTTGTCTGCGCTTTAGCACGCATTCCTGAGTTCACCGCCACAACCCGGCCGGTCATCGCGTTCACTTCGACTTCGGTTGTGCCTTTCCGCCCGGCGCGCTGGATCTTGAACTCGTACAGTAGCCGGCCCCGCGCGCGCTCGAGCTCGGTATTCTGCACGGTGCCGGGGACGCGCTTCAGGGCGATCGCGCGGGCCGAATCCTCGCTGATTTTCGCCTTGGAGACGAGGCTGTCGGGAACGGTCCGTGTAGGCGTCGCGTCTTGAGCAGTGAGGCGTCCGGCGGCGAACGATAGTGCCGCCGCCAGGGTAAGTGTGGAAAGAAGGCGCATGTTTCACTCCTGAAAGTGTGGTCGTTTCTAGAGACCACACCATCCCACGGTCGGTCACCGCAGCCGGTAGTCCCCGCCTCGGATCGCCACGAGCAGGCCAACGGTAACAAACCGAACAGCGTGCACAGCGTCGTCATCAGGATTGGCCGCAGCCGCACCCTCGCCGCCTCGCGGATCGCGATTTCCAGGGCCACCCCCTCGTCGCGCATGCGCAATCGGGTGAAGTCGAGCAGGATGATGCCGTTTTTGACGATCAGGCCGACGAGCAGGATCAGTCCCATGAAGGACGCCACGTTCAGCGCCGTGCCGGTGACCAGCAGCAGCACCAAAGCTCCCACGAACGACACCGGTGCGACGAGCAGGACGATCACCGGCTCGACGAACGACTCGAATTGCACGACCATGACGGCGCACACGCTCACCGCCGCGAGCGCCAGCACGAGCAGCAATGCGCGGAACGCCTGCTGCTGGCTCTCGTATTGGCCGCCGAGCGCCACGCGGACGCCGGACGGGGCAGGATGTGCGGCGAGAACCCGCCGCACGTCACCCATGACTCCGCCGAGCGAGCGCCCGCTGACGTCCGCCGTGATGGCGATCATTTGCTGCTGATTCTCGCGCTCCAGGCTGATCCGCGACTGGGTCGGCGTGAACGAAGCCAGGCTGCCGAGCGGCGTGACGCGAGCCGCGGCCGCGACGATCGGCAGGGCGCGCAGGCGGAGCGGATCGTAGCGCACCGAATCCGGCGCGCGTACTCGCACGCCGACCGGCCTGTCCTCCGCGCGAATCTCTCCCGCCTCCGTCCCGAGCAGCGCCGCGCTCACGGCGCTTCCCACGTCCTCGGGCGTCAGGCCGATCCGGTCCGCCTCGGCCTGATTGACGCGCATCATCAGCTCAGGGGACGGCTCCACCACGCCGTTGAACAGGTCCTCGAGGCCCGGGACTCCCTCGAGATCGGGGGCCAGCCTTTCGGCATACGCTTCGAGCGAATCCAACCGCTCGCCGAACAGCTTGATCTCGACGGGCTTCGCGTTGCCCGCGAGATCGTTGATCACGTCCGACAGAATCTGGACGAACTCGATGTGGAGCCGGGGTACCGCAGTGTTGACCGCGCCCCGTACATCGTCCATGACGGCGAAAATGTCCCGCGAGCGACGGTTGCGTGGCACCAAGCGCGCTGCGATGTCGCCGGTATTCTGCGACGTCGCAAACAGCCCGAGCTCCGCGCCGGTGCGACGGGAGGTTGCTTCGATCTCTGGAGTGTGCGCGAGAATATTCTCCACGATCCCGACTTCACGGTCAGTTTCCGCCAACGCCGTCCCACCGGGTGTGAAGTAGTCCAGGACGAACGCGCCTTCGTCCATTTCGGGCAGGAACCCCGTGCCCACGAGACGCATGAGGATGATGCCCACCACCACAAACGCCAGCGCCGCAACACCGATGCGCCGGGTGTGGTGCAGCACGGCCGCTAGCGCCCGCTCGTAGCGCGATCCCAGTGCATCGAGCGCGCGCTGCGCTCGAGCCAGCGGCCCGGTGGGGGTGGA
>QHUQ01000196.1 GCA_003221985.1 Gemmatimonadota bacterium
GCCGCGATGATGCCGTCGATGGTGCTCACATCTTCAGGACGCGGCAGGGGCATCTGGGCAGCGGCGATCGAGGCAAACGAGCCCAGCAGCATCGTCACAGCAACGGTCAGTCTCATGATCGTGGAACCTCGTGGTCAGTCAGTACGGGGAGGAACGGTACCCACGGGCCAACCTCGGCGCGGTACTGTTTGGCCATGACGCGCGCAACCTGCGCGATGTGCCCCAGGTCGTGGACGACCCACGCGGCCAGCAATTGCCGCAGCGTGACTGGGCCCAGGCCGGGATGCTCACCGCGGAGGCTGAGCTGGGCGTCGGTCAGCTGCCACGACGCGAGGACTCGAAGATTCTCGGCGCGCAACCGGGCAAACTCGTCGAGCAGGGAATCGAGCGTGCGGTTCGCGTTGCGGGCGCGGTGGCGGAAGCGATCGTACGGCTCGAAGCGGCGGTTCCCGCCCTGCGCCAGGATAATGCGGGCGCGAGGCATCCAATCGGTTTCCTCACCGTCGATCAAATGCCCGATGTTGTCGAACGGGCTGAACGTGTCCGGCCCTTCCGTGCCGCGAGCCCATTCCGTGCCGACCGCGAGCAGCAGCGCCCGCAGCGTCGCGGGGGTCCGCTCCAACACGTCCATCGATTGCTGGAGATCGAACTCCATCAGGGCGACACCGTCCCCTCCCAGTGTAATCGATGCGCGATGCGGTGGATGACCGGCGCCAGTAAGAGGCCTGCGACGCCGAGAAACAAACCACCGGCATAGAGGGCATAGAACCCCGCGAACAGCTTCCCTCCGTTCGTTTGGGGAGCGTTCACGGGACCCATTCCGCCGAGCAGCATCGCCGTATTCAGGAAGGCATCGCGCCAGGGAAGCCGTTCGTAGTGTTCGTAGCCCCACATGCCGACCAGCAGCGAGAAACCAACCGACACCAGGGCCACGCCCAAGTGATTCGCCATGCGCCGCGCGAAGCGCCTTGGCGACAGCGGTGGGGTGCGACGGCTCTCGTACATCATGTGTCGGGCTAGCCGCGGCTCGGCGTCGTGGGTGGCTCGGGATCACGCGGAATTCGGGCAGGCTCCCACGGCTCGGGCGGCCGTGGCTTGGGTGGCTCCGGCAGCTTCACCGGCCCCGGGTCCTTCTTCTTCCAGAGCGGAGGCAATTCCATGATCTCTCCTTCTTACTGTGGTCGCATTTCGGCGAGGCGGGCTTTCACGAGCTTCCTGACGAGCCCGACCGGTATTGGTTTCGCGAACGGGAATCGCACCGTGCCCTTCGACGTCTCGTATCCCGCGAGGTCCTTGGCGAGCGCGCGTCGGATCGGCGTGGTCATCGGGTACATGCTGCAATGATTCTTGAACGCGGCGTACCACACCAACGGACGTCCGTCGATGCGGAACGCGGGGATCCCGTAGCTGAACGCCTCTTTGGCGGAAGGAGCGGCGGATTTGATCGCCGCACGCAGCCGCGTCAATGCTTGGCGCGACTTCAGCGGCACGGCGGCGAAATAGGCCGCGACCGGCGTCATGATCTCACTTCCCCTTCCACAGGTCGATAGGCTTTGCTACCCCTTTCGGCCGGAACGGCAGCGCGACCTTACGGCCCTCGCCCGCCGAAGCATACGCGGCGTACAAAACTTCCTGCACCACCCGCCCCGTCTCCCCATCGGAGATCGGCGTCTCTGTGCCGCGCACGCATCGCGCGAAGTGCCGCATCTCCTGCGGGAAGCCGTAATTCCAGTGCTCCTCGAACACCGGATAGCTCCAGCCCTTGGTCGATGCGGCTTTCTCGACGGCGTAGCCGAATCCGACTTCCGAATATGTCGGTAGCGCGTTGCCCATGAGCATGTCGGCGTAGGTCTGGCCCTTGTCGCCGAAGACTTCGATGCAGTCGTCCATCCCGCCAGGCCGGTTCCAGCTGCTCTCCACCATGCCGACGGCGCCATTCGCGAACTCGATGATCGTGACCGCTTCGTCCTCCCCCTGCGTGCGGTCGCCGTGGACCTGGGTCGCCATGTGCGCATAAACGCTCGTGACTTTCGGTTTTCCGAGAAACCACCAGCAGAAGGCGATGCCGTGGCAGCCCAGATCCATGACCGCGCCACCGCCGGACTGCGTGACGTCCCAGAACCAGTCGGAATGCGGGCCGGAATGTTTCTCTCCCTGTTTCACCAGGTGCACCCTGCCGAACGCCCCTTCGTCAGCCATCTGCTTCGCCTTCACGTATTTCGGCGCAAAGAAAAGCTCCTCGGCGTAGAGCAGCAACACGCCCGCCTGGCGACATGCGTCGATCATCGCGTCCGCTTCCTCGAGGGTCATGCAGAGCGGCTTTTCGCAGACGACGTGCTTGCCGGCCTTGGCGGCAGCGATCGAGATCTCCGCGTGCAGCCGGTTCGGCGCCGTGATCGAGATCAGCTCGACTTCCGGGTTGCGCAGCAGCTCGTGGTACTCGGTGTAAGCGTGGGCGATGCCGTGTCGTTTGGCAAAGGCGGCGGCGTTGCCTTTCGTCGGCGAGGCGACGGCGACGAGCTGAGCCTCCTCCGGCACCGCTTTCACGGCTGCGGCAATACAGTCCGCCTGAAATCGCGATCCGATAATGCCCACTTTGACCTTGGTCATGACGGCATTCTATCGCAGCAAAACGTTCTTGGTAACGTTTGACTGACTGGCGGCATTTGTCCTATGAGCATGACCATCCCAGCAGTGAGACCGTCGAGCCTCCCGCGCGTGGATGCCCAGGCGCTAGGCACGTTGTACGACACGTACGCGCGCCAACTCTTTCGCCTCGCCTATCGGCTGCTCGGAACGCGCGAAGATGCGGAGGATGTGGTGCACGACGTGTTCGTGGGGCTCCCGGAAGCGTTGGCGCATTACGAGGAACGCGGCCGTCTCGACGCCTGGCTGCGACGGGTGACGGTGCGGGTGGCGTTGATGCGCCAGCGCACTCGCGAACGGCGCCGCGAGATATCACTCCACAGCGCCGCGGATATCCCGACTCCCCCAGGGCTTACGCCGGAACAGATGGCGCTGCGCGCGGCCGTGAACGCGCTTCCCGGAGCGCTGCGCAGCGTGCTCGTACTCAAGGAAATGGAAGGGTATAGCCATGCCGAAATCGCGGCGCTGCTCGGCATCAGCGCGGTGACGTCGCGAGTTCGACTGTATCGCGCGATCAAACGCGTGCGCCAGCGATTGGAGGATCGCCCATGACGACGGACTTCCGAGTGAAGCTGCAGGAACTGCCGGCCCCCGAACCGCGGGTCGAGCTGCGTGAGCGGATTCTCGCCAGCCGGGCGACGGGAGCGCGTGTGGTCCTGCCGACGGATCGCCGTGCATCGCGCCTGACGGCGCCGAGGGCGATCGCCGCGACGATTGTGCTGACGATGCTCACATGGGGTGTCTACAGCGTGTTTGTCGGCCGTGAGGAGGGAAATCCGTCAGGTGCGGCGGTCTTCGCCGGCAGCCTGCTGTGGCCGACGCCGGCACTGGGTCAGGAAGTCGGGACGTCGGATACTGTGGGCCGCGCCCGCTATCCGCTGCTCGACCGTGTGCCGTCGCGAGCATTGCAATCAGGCTCCTGGAGCTACCGGGCAACGATGACGACGGACGGCCTGGTGACCACGGAGCAAGGCGTCCGGACGTTTTCCATCGCGCCGACGACGGTCCACGGGATCCCGGCACTGGCGATCGTCACGTACGGGACCGGACGCTACGCCCCGGAGGGGTTCACCGACTCCCTGGTCGTGAGTCGAGATTCACTGCGTCTGCTACGTCGCACGAAACGCTATGGGCGCTATCCCGGCGGGATAGACTTCCCTGCCGAGCCACCGCGGTACCTGTCGTGGCGGGATGCCGACATCAACTGGGTCGGCTCGGTGTATCGCGCGCTGTTTCAGCTGACGCCGCTCAACGGCTCGTGGCGCGGCAGCGTCTACGTACCGTGGATCACATACCCCAACCGCGTGCGCGCACTCGCGATCGACCTCCGGGTCACCGGCGGTGAGCGTGTCACGTCGCCCGCGGGCACGTACGACACCTGGGTCGTCAGCGTGCGCTTCCGCAACGATGAAGCGCGGGTCTACGTCAGCAAGGATGGCGGGTTGGTCGTC
Organism: Gemmatimonadota bacterium; assembly: GCA_003221985.1. Next base: position 4,098 of record QHUQ01000196.1, read on the forward strand.
AAGATCGCCATGCCGATGGGCGAGGATGCTGTCTGGGAGCAGGTGCTGGCCGGAGGGTCATAACCCTGCTTCATCGCCGTAGCGCGATCAATACGAAGATCAGGATGATCAGCCACGATACCAAGGGAACGATGAGGAACGGAGCGGCCAGCTTCGCCGGAGGGGATATCAGCACGGCGTTCACGTAGACCGCCAACGAGGCCCCGGCGACAATGAGCATCACCGTGTGCAGCCCCGTTTGTGCGCCGGCGGGCCAGCGCGTCGACATTCTGTTCGCCAACGCCAGGCCGACGAACGGCGAGAGCACCCAAATCACGAAGAGGATCAGCAGCACGCCGGAGCTGTTGCGGCGACCGCCGTACAGGATCAGCACCACGGAGGCCAGTGCCGCGATCACCACGGCGGCGCGCGCCGCTCCCCTCAAGCGGCCCATCAAAACGGCATTCTGGGCCCTAACTGCATGTCTTGCGGCGTCGGCGCGAGGGAGTCGGGGTTCGCCGGCAGCGTGAAGCGAACGTAGGTCCCATCGAACGTTCCAGGGAATCGCGGCATGCGCGTAGTGTCCGGTATCAGCACAAAGTCATGGCCGGTCGACGTGTAGTCTCCCTCGATGAACGATTCCCAGTATGTGTAGCCGCCCCCTGAGGCAGAGCAGTTGTCAATGAAGTTGATGGACAGCTCGAATTGGTGAAACCGTCGCCCCAGGGCCATGATGGCATAGGTCATGAGCCGAGTGCACGCGGCGGTGGAATCGACGACCCGGGGAGGATCAAACGAGTGGGAATACGATGCGTCACCCGGATCCAACACCGAAATGCCCGACGTCTCTCCCGAACATGACGCGGCAAAGAAACCAACGACGATCAGTGTGAGTTTTACCGGCGTGTGTCCCATACGGCGACTCCTACGCGCGAATCAGCGGTCCCATAGTAGAGATACCACCGTCCCTTGAACGGCACGAGGCCTTCGACGAACGTCGTACCCGCTGAATACTGACCGGTTCGCTCATAACTCTCGGTCGGACGGATGAACGGCGTGTCCAACCGCGCGATCAGCTTCAGCGGATTGCGGGCGTCAAACAACGCCTGGCCACCCGTGTACACGCGCGCCGGCAGTGTCGAATCGCCGTACGTCCTGTCGTTCCCCGCGTTATAGAGCACGACGATGCCGTGAGCGGTGAGCAGCGCGGGCGGACCAGCTTCGACCAGCCAGGAATCGAAATAGCCCGGACGCGGTGACAGCACTGTAACGAGCCGGCCATTGGCGTCTTCCAACGGGGTCCAGTCGATCAGGTTGTCGGACGTGGCGATATGCAAATCGGGCACGCCGAAATACATCCAGTACTTGCCGTTCACACGGGTTGCGATGATGCGATCGCCCTCGACTCGGCAGAGAATGGCGCCGGATTTGGACTCGAAGCGCAAATACTTGCCGCCGGCGGCGTGAGCAAACGCTGGTCCGTGCTTCGTCCACACGATGAGGTCGCGCGAGGTCGCTACGGCCAGCCGCGGCACGTCCCGGTTCCACTGCGTGTATGTCAGCACGTACATGCCGTCATTGGACTCGACGATGCGCGGATCCTCGACACCACCGGGCCACTCATTCTGCCGCTGTGCATCGGTGTCAGGATAGAGCACGGGGGTGGCACGCCGCGTGAAGTGCAGACCGTCGCTGCTTTCGGCCAGGCCGAGTCGCGACGTGTGGCCACCGATCTGCCGCTCGCCGCTGGCATCCTCGGCTCGATAGAGGAGAAAGACCTTCCCGTCCTTTACGACAGCGGCCGGATTGAAAGTCGCGTATTCCTCCCACGACACCGCACTGTCGCTGATCGGCGAGTGGAAGTGAGCGGTTGGGTTGGGTGTGATGACGGGGTTTACGTCGGTCGGCTTCGTGAAGGGGCCGAACATCCATGATTGCTGCACGAGAACCAGCGCAGCCCACATCATTTGTTGAAGTAATTTCGACCAAACAAGAAATGGCTAATGCGGGACTTCATCGCAGGTCGTGTAATCGCCCAGATGCGCGCCGTGCGGTGACGCTTGCACCGGCTGACGGGCCCGTAGCGGCCCCACGAGAATCCCTGCCCCGTCGTCGCTTGACGCAGGTCGATGATCTCGAAATCGGGTGTCAGTGTCGCCGCGAATGCAGCCACCTCCGGATCAGTCGAGCGGGCGGCGTCCGCCTGGCTGATCAGATCGGGATTGTCACGCCAGACGTGCATCGACGCGTCTTCATGCACGATATCCACCGGGCTGCGCCGTCCCGGTTGCCACATCTGGATCGCGTCGCGCAGGAACTCTTCGACGGTTGTCGCCTGATACACGATCACCGGGGGGTCATGACAGGCATAGAAGACGGGACTCCACGACCTCGCGTCAGGATGCAGATCGACGACCCAATAATTCCCGTACCCGTCGTGGGCGATCGAATGGGCCGCAGGAAAAACGTCCTCCAAACCGACCCCAGTCAAGCCGAGCAGGTTGAACGACTCGAGCGGCCCGTTGACCAAGCCAATCGACACGCTGAGCGCGGCGCGGATTTCCCCTGGCAACGCCACGGGAAGCCTCCCTTCGAGCGCGCTGACCTCGGCGTCCGTCGCCGGCGGCAGCAGCTCGAGGATCTCCACTGCGCCGTCTTCGTCGCGCAGTTCCAGGCCACGAAGCTGCTCGAGTGTGTCAGCGAGCATCCTCTCGATCCCTAACGCTCATGAGGCGATCAACGCCGGATCAAGGACCGACTCAACGGCGCGCTGCCGCAAGATGATCCATTCCGCGACCACCAGGTTGGGAACCCAGCAGAGCCAGGCGATCGTCTGGTACGCCGGCCCGAACGGTAGACCGAACGCCAGGCTCAGCGGCAGATAGATGCGCAGCGTCACGGCTGCAAACGTCAGCGCGTAGCTGCGAATCATCCAGCGGCGATGCGAGACCCGATCGCCTGCCCGAATGTGCCGGTACGCCGTTCCTGTCGCTAAAAGCCAGAGCGTCGCCAGCATGCCGAATCCGACATGCGTCGGCAAGCCTTCTTGTGACACGGGCGCGAGCACGAGCGCCGCGGTCCCGCCACAGAGGACAGCGATGACGTACGTTCGTCCCATCCAGCGATGCACGTCGATAAACCGGTTGCGAAGCCGTGAATTGAGCTGGAACGGACCAATCGCGAGTGCGATGGCCGACCCGAAGAGATGCAGGAAAGCAGCGAGCGGCAGTGTGAGGAACCGTTGCTGCAAGAATGGCGGCCGCATGGCGGGCACGACCAAGACCGCCATCGCGTAGGCCGCGATCATCATGGCCAGGGCTGTCATCACGACCCAGCCGATCTTGCGCATCACGGGAGCGCGATTATCCCGCGTCCGACTGCTTCAGTCATTGTCCGCGCTCCGGCGGCACGCGGCGCGGTTCCGATCCCTGCACCAGCCGCCGTTCCACGAAGTCCAGACGCTCTTGCGTTTCGCTCAGCTCCTGCCGCAACCGGCTCAGCTCGACCTCGAATGCTTCGAACCGCTCCGCGTCGGGTGCTTCGAGCTGCGCCCCGGCCTCCCCCTCGCGACGGCGCCGCTGCAGACGCTGCGCCCAGAGTCCGAAGCCGAGCGCGAGCGTCGCATGGATGCCGGCATGCCATGGTTCGGTCCCTCCCGCCGCGAAGCCTACCGCAACCAGGTTGGCGGCGCTCAGCAGGATGGCGATCGGCAGCCAGGTCGCCGGCTTGAAGGTCATCACGCCTCCAGTGGTGCGACACCCTTGAAAACTAGCCAGAACCCGAGCGGAATCTCGTACGCGGCCATGGGCAGCCACATGAGTTGCGGGACCGCCCCGCGCAGCAAACCTCCGAGCTGCAGCTGCAGACCCACCACGATCAGGATCGAGGCGACGACGCCAAGCCACGCCAGCGCGACCGGAATCATCCGGCCTCGCAGCAGCAGCCAGGAAAAGAGCGTGCTGCCGAGGGCGAAGAAGCTCGCAGCGACAAGCGGACTGTCCTGCAGCACGAACCCGCCGAGCGTTTGTGCTGACGCGGGGTCTGGTGCATTCGTCGCGAGCCAAAGCAGCCCCAGTGATGCCGGAATGGAGATGGCGCCGGTGACCCCCTCAGCGACGCGGCAGGTCAGGCCCAGCATCGCGAGATCGGGATCCTGGTCGCGTGTAATCGACCACAGGCTCACCGCGAGCGCCAGCGCGCAGCAGCTGCTCAGCAGGGAGAGGACGGCGACGAGGTGCACGTCTGCCGCGTGTTGGGCGACCGAAGCGAGTTTCGCCGCCATCCCCTCGCCGCTGGTCGCGCGGCTCATCAGGACCATGCTCGGGAATGCGACGGCGATATAGAAGAGGTAGGCGAAGCCGGCGAGCCGCGCGTTGTTCCGACGAGTCATGTCTGCTCCGGCCGAAGGGGTACAGGCCCTACGGGAGCCGATGTTGCGAGATTCAACAGAATGCCAGCAAACTAGGGCATATGAAAAAATCGATCGGCGATAACATGATTCCGAAGGACTGGGGGTTCGAAAGAGGCCTGGACCTCGTCAAGCGAGCCGGATTCGACGGCATCGAGCTGTGGCTGGGCGACGTCCCCTGGTTTCAGATGACCACCACCGACACTCAGGTCCGAGAGCTGCGGCGCAAAGTCGAGAACGCCGGGCTCGTCGTATCCAACGTGTCGACCGGATTGCATTGGGCAACGCCCCTGTCCGCGCGCGACCCCACCGTTCGCGCGCAAGCGGTACGCATCGTCGAGCGGGAAATCGAGACGGCGGTGCTGCTCGGCAGCGACGCCATCCTCCTGGTGGCGGGGCTCGTGACCGAGGAGGTTCCCTACAACGAGGTCTACCAGCGCTGCGTGGAGTCGCTCAAGCCGCTCGGCGAGAAAGCCGTACGCGCGGGCGTACGGATCGGCTGTGAGAACTGCAACGCCGAGCACCGTTTTCTCATCAGCCCGCGCGAGTTCCGGCAATTTCTCAACGACGTGAACAGCGCTGCCGTGGGGATTCATCTCGACGTCGGCAACATCCACGACACCGGATTTGCCGAACAGTGGATCGAGATCCACGGGCCGAAAATCACCCGCATCCATCTCAAGGACGTGCTGAAGCATCGCGGCCGCTGCGGCGATCAGAGTGTCTACACGAATCTCTTTCTGGGCGACAACAATTGGCCCGCCATTCGCGCCGCGATGACCAAGGTGGGGTACGACGGCTGGCTCATCGCGGAAATGGAGGCGCGCTACCGCTACGCGCCGGATCAGCAGTTCTACGACACCGCGCAGGCGATGGACCGCGTGATTTCGGGAAGGCTCTAGCATGGACTTGAGCCGGCGCGAATTCCTCAGTTGCGCCGCTGCAGCGATGAGCCTCCGGCTGCCGATCCCGTCGCCCGTGGCCCACGGGGTGAGGCCCGTTGGCTGCATTCTTCCCGTTGCGGGCCAATGCTCGCTACCCGAATCAATCTCGGGATTCCACGCCGCGCTCGATAACGAGCCTCGCGCCGTGCCTGGTCACCTCGTCGTCGTCCCGGCGTTATTGGAGCTGCCGCTGGATTTCGCCCGAGGAATCGTGTCGTGGCTCCGACACGGAGCGACCGTGATCGTCGAATCGGGCGCAGGTTTCGCGGGACAGCTGAGGTTCCGCCGGCACCGGCGCTCGCTGCGCGACGGCCTGCAACTCGCCGTCCACACACCCGTGAGGCTGTGGTCCGAACAGCGCCCATTCCGGCGCACCCCGTACGTCGACTACACCTGGCCCCATCCCGCCAAGATCCGCGATTTCAGCCGCGTAGTACCGCTCGAGGACCAGCCCGGCGAAATCATCGCGCGGGCGGATGGTCTGCCGGTGGCCCTCAAGCGCCGGACCGGGCCAGGCACTCTGATCTACCTCGGCTCCCCGCTCGGCCCGGCGCTCTGGGCCGGCGACGTCGCAGCCAAACGCTGGTTGCTCTCCATCCTGGCGTGATCGCTGTCCTCGCGCTGTGCGTCGCGACGACGCTCGCCGCGCAGGGCAGGAATGCGCACGAGCTGGTGTGGGGCGGAGACGCCGAAGGCGGAGCCCCGTTCGTGGAAGCCGACCCGGCCAATCCATCCCAGGTGCGCGGCTTCGACGTGGAGGTGGCGGATCGCATCGCCCGCGGGCTGGGTCGCCGCACGGCGCGGTTTCTCCAGGTCCAATGGTCCAGCATCGATCAATCCGTCGAACGCGGAGACTTCGTGATCGGGCTGTCCGGCGTGGAAGACACACCGGCGCGTCGCGCTCGACACGCCGTTACCCTGCCCTACTTCGAGTTCCGCGAGGTGCTCGCCGTGCGACCGGAAGATCGGGACAGAGTCCATGGCCTGGCTGACCTGCGGGGCCGGCGTGTCGCGACGCTCGGCGCCACGATCGCGTACGATTTGCTCGTCACCGCGCGCGACTCCGCCGGCGTGATCCCCGTCTCCTACGACGACGACGTACACCCCTACGCCGACCTCGTCGCGGGTCGCGTCGATGCGGTGCTGCTCGACCACATCATCGCGCAGCGTGCCCTGCGCCGGCGCGGCGACTCGGGATTCACAATCCTTTCACAACCGGTCGCCATCGGCCATTACATCGGCGTCCTCGCACACGCCGACTCCGCCTTGCGTGACAGCGGCGGCGACGCAGGCCATCGCCTATCTCCCTTCGCTCGCCCGCGCGGCCGCAGTGACGCTGCTGGTGTCGCTCTTGTCCATGGCACTGGCGGTCGTCGTCGGACTTGCCTTGGCGTCGGGCCGCTTGTACGGGCCGGTGTGGCTGCGGGTCCTGACCACCGTCTACATCGAGGTGATTCGCGGCACGCCACTCTTGTTGCAGTTGTTCGTCATCTATTACGGGTTAGCCGGCGTCGTACGGCTGCCGGCGTTCCTCGCGGCAATTCTGGCCCTCGGCCTGAACTACGCGGCCTACGAGG